>CALFWR010000153.1 GCA_937928555.1 uncultured Pirellulaceae bacterium | reverse complement strand
GTGCAAGGGCATCGGTGGGACGGTCAGAAAACGTCTCCGACGGAAAGTCTGACATGAACGCCAACAGGAATTCAGATGAGTCCATAGTACCGTCGAAGAAGGCGAACAACGATGAAGCCGACACGTTAGATTCTGACACGTTAGATTCTGACACGTCAGCTGCTGAAGCATCCGCGGAGTCTTTAGCCCGGATTATTCACGACGACGGGCGTTAATTCTACGTCTGGCCAACGGGTGTAATCTCGCTGAGGCGCAAAAAGGCGATGATTTGAGTACGTTTCTTTGAGCAAACCAGCTTGAGCGGCAGAATGGCAAGAATAGGCGTGCGAAACACCAAACAACGTGAAAAACAGCCTAACGCTAGCATTTGCGCGGTGGTACTTCTCGGCATTTTCGATACCAAAGATCGTCCAAGGATGCATCGAAAACAAAGTTGTTAACCCACGACTGAACCGAACTTACACCAAACACCTCAGGCAAAGCAAAAGGGGTCAGGCTACTTTATAAATTCTGGCCTTCCTCGGTGCCTTGCCAAAATGTTGACCGCGATCAATGCAGGGGCAAGAAACGGAAACTGTTCAAATTTTTGACTCGATCACGTCTCACGTCTGGCCATTGCGAAACGCAAATGGTTCCAGGGAGATTCTTGAGTCACTGCTTCTGCAATCGATACGCTGCCATTTCGCGGTCGTTGCGGATTAGCAGGACGCCGCTGGCGATCACGGGATGGGTCCACGTGCGATGGCGGAACGCCTCAATGCGGCTGGTTTCGCTGAACTGGTCCGACGAAGCCAACACCTGGGCAACGTAGCCCTTTTCAGATTGCACGACCAGATAGTCGCCAGCCTTGATGAACTGGCCGTGAGCGTAGCGGCCGTTTTTCCAGATGCGATTGCCAGTTGCTGGATCAAGGCAAACCAGAATTCCAAGGTCCAGCCCGTAGATATGGCTGCCGTCGAAAACGGCTGATGAGAATTTGGATTTGAGATTCATGTTCTTCCAGACGAACGACGTTTTCCACCGCTCGCCATCGCGTTCAACACGCAGCCTTGGCACATCCCATCCCGTAGGCCGACGAGATAAAGACTTCATCTTCGTCCAACTGAATCGGCTGGCAGACGTTATTCTTTTCGTCTTCGTTGCTGACCCAGTCGATCTGCCAGAGGACTTCGCCGCTGGCAAGGTCATGCGCAAACAAACCATCGCCATTGAAGTTCAAAATCTGCTCAACGCCGCAAAGTTTGACTTGTACCGGCGAACTGTAGGACGCGTCGGCGTCGCCATTTTTCCACACCAGATCGCCATTGAGTTTGTCAAAGGCCACCAGTGAACAGCCCTTGCCGCCGGGGCTGACGATGACTTTACCGTCAGTCACCAGGGGCGACCCGCACATGCCGAACAGGCAATTGGTGCCTTCGTTGAATTGCAGCACATCAGCGTCCCACATGGTATCGCCGCTGCGGGCGTCGACGCACTGAAGCATCCCCGTCGCACCGAGGCAATACAGAAAGCCATTGTCAAAGGTCGGCGTCGCGCGGGGGCCTTCGCCGCCGGAGATTTCGCGAAACCGTTCGGCTCGGGAGCTGATCCAGACTTGCTGTCCGTCTTCGATGCGATAGCAAACAATGCACTCATCGTCGCCACGTTGTTCAAACGTAAAACAATATTCGCCGGCGACCGCAAACGACGACCAGCCTGCCCCGATGGATTGCTTCCACATCAACTCGGGTGGATGCTGTTCCCAGCTGGCGATGGACTCCGGCGATATCCCGTCACGATTCTTCCCGCGAAACTGCGGCCAGGTGGCGTTTGCGGATAACTCAATCGAATCAGAATTCGACGACGCGGTGGACTTGAATTCATCTGCCGGGAGTGGCGCCCATCGCCAGGCGAATACCGGTCGGCCGTTGCCGAGGATGCCTTCCATCTGCACCGTCGCAAACAGCAACCCCTGGAGCAGCACTGCGACAACGACGGCCATGATTTGCGTTTTGGATTTCCACTGCGAAAGCAATCTGAGCCACAGATAAAGCACCAGATTGACCACCGCCAACAGCAGCAGCATGTCCAGAGTCGGCTTCCCGGTTACAGAGAACTGGGCGCTGACAAGGCAGAAGTAAACAAACGCCAGGGCGATCGTGGCGATCGGGATCGTGGCGATCGGGATCGCAAATCGTTTCCTGATGCCCGACTTTGAATTCATAAACGTCTGCCTGGAATCAATCGGAAGAACGTGGCGGCGGCTTACCGCGATCACATTGGAACCCCTTCAATTTTCGGTCCGCGAACCGATCCGATCAAGCGTCAGCAAAAGCATTTTGCGACAATTCCGCTACGTGAACATTTTTCGCTACGTAAACCCGGATTATTCACGAGGCGTAGGCGTGGCTTTCAGTTCAGCCAATGAACACCGTATCAGTCCAAAAAAAGTCCTATTCTGGAACTCATCAGCAAGGTGAACCGAATTCCCGAAGGCGATCCGGTTTTGGGGTACGCCTGGCGGGATTTAACCGCAATCAACGCCCGTCGTCGTGAATAATCCGAGGTAAAAATGAGATGAAGACGGTCAACATGCGGCCACTCAAACCTGGTCCCATCGACCGTGGTGTTGGTTTGACGATCGCCGGCTGGTCTCAGGCAACCCTGGGGTTCGGCTTACGAGAACCCAACCCACAACGCGAACGAAATCATCTTTGTAGCGAACGACCGTAGAACTGGTTGCTGTCGCAGCCGATGGAGAAATTTAGCTGGGCCCGGTTGGTATAGAAATTGAATTGCGAGGCGACTAACTCGACGGCGGCGTCGAGTTCCTGTTGCTCTCGCAGGATAATCTCGAACAGATCCTTGTCGCCGGTTTCGATTTGTTTCGTAGTGGCCTGAGTCAATCGCTGAGCCAGTTGCAGCGATCGCTGGGCAGCTTGAATCTGCTGTTTCGCGGCGAGGGTCAATTGGTAATTCTGCTGTACGGTTGCTTCTATTTTCTGTTCCAAAAATTGCCGTTTGATTTCCAGTTGTCGCCGCTTGCCCTGCAGTGAGCGGATCTTTCCGATCGCTTTTCGTCGCTGCAAGTTTTGGCTCCAGAAAACTCCGACGTCTACCTGGAACTCGTCCTTCTCATCGAAAAACACGAACAGGCTCTGAGTCGACGACGATGCCGCCGCCGAAGCACTCGTCGGGCGGCCGAAGTCTTGCGACACTGCGAACTGGGCGTCAAGTTTGGGCAGCAGATCGTTATCGGCTTTCGCTAACTCCAGGTTGATTTTTTGTATGTCGAAGTTGATCAGTTCCAGTTCTGGACGGCAGCGCAGTGCGTCAGCAACCCCCTGCTCTGGTCCAGTTTGCAGCTCGTAATTCAAAGAGGAAAACTCTGGCAACTGATCGGCAGTGGGCACGATGGGGCGGCCAGTGTCGTCGCGCAAGTAAAGCGAAAGCTTCACCGCCGATTGCTCCAGCTTGGCGCGAGCCTTGATCAGCTTGACTTCGCGGCTGAGAATCGTACGCTCGTTGTCGGTGCGCGTGATCTCTGCCAGGTCACCGGCTTCGATGCGTTTTTCCAGTCCTTCGACTCGGTCCTTGGCGACGTCGTACAACTGGGAAGTTCGCCGGTGAATTTGCCCGGCCGCAACCCAATTCCAATACGCGACTTCGGCGTCCAGGAATATTTTTAACAACTGCTGCTTAACAACCGGTTCAACGGCTTGTCTTTTCAAGTCGGCTTGCCACAGCGCGACTCGCCTGGCGTCGACCTGTCGCCCTCGTAGCAACGCCCAATTGCCGCCCAATTTTAGTTCACCACCGGCATTGGTGTTACGTTCCAAATACCAGGGTTCGATGTCGCCACGCCCAAATCGATATCCGGCAAACAGCGAACCGCCGTTGAATGTCGGTCGTTCGACGCCAAACTGGCTGCGATAGGTTTCGTAAAATCCTACCGGCGTGTTTTCACTGGATGCCTTTAATTTGGTATCAAAATTACCTTGAGCACCGATGACTTGTCCGTCCGCGATCGCAAGCTCTTGCAACACGGCGTCGATTTCCGGGTAAAAATCCAACGTCGAATTGAGCACCGTTTCGATCGCAAGTTCTCCACCGACGCTGGTGCTTTGGCTAGTCGGCGGTGCTTCGTCGGAAACTTCATCGTTCGACCGATCGCGATCGGAGGCTTCAAATTCAGGTCGCGACGGTGCGTCTGCGGAACCTTCAACTTCCTCAATTACATCCTGCTGGTAGCTAACGGGCGATATTGTTTTCGCAGCGGGTTGATCAGGCGTCGGCGAAGGTGAAGCTGTGAGTTCTTTGACAGGTGTCACAGCGTTTTGGTTACTGATTGAAATTTTTTCAATCGCAGTGCCACGGCGAGGGTGAGTTTGACATCCGATCGCGAGCATCGTGCAGACGAAAGCCAACGCAGTTGTCGCGATGACTGAACGTGAGGTTGGACGATAGCAATATGACACGTTGATGATCCGGGAACGCAGTCGATTGAATGCGGATTTGCCTGAGGGACCGACCGTCGCCAGTAATGAAGCTCGCATCAACGGCGGACCCAACACAAACACTCGCAGCCATTTTTCAGTCGTCATGTCAATTGCGACAAGCACGACCCTTTCATCCATTGCTTTCGTCGCAACAGGGACAGTTTACGTACGATCCTTGCGATTCAAGTTCATGTTGGCCTAACCGTCACAAATTCTCTCAGCGACAATCCCTGGCGTGATCGGCTCAAAATGGCTCTTTGGTTGGGTGTCGTGCCAAGGAAACTACGTCGAAGCGTTGCCTTCTAGGCAGGGACGTGAAGACGCAGTAACATCGGCAACGCAAATGACGGCATCAGCAAACATTGAGAAAACAAATAGGTGATCACTATGGAATGGTTGAACTACCACCATCTGCTCTACTTTTGGACCGTCGCGAAAGAGGGTGGAGTCTCGCGGGCTGCGGAAGTTTTGCACCTGGCACAGCCGACGCTCAGCACGCAGATCAAGAAACTCGAAAAATCACTGGGGCATGATCTTTTCGAACGATCGGGCCGCAGCCTAGTGCTTACCGAAACAGGGCAACTGGTTTATCGCTATGCCGACGAAATTTTTGGGTTGGGGCGGGAACTGTCGGATGCGTTACGCAATCGAACCGAAGAGGAAAGATCGCGGTTTCTGGTCGGTGTCCAGGGTGCCCTGCCCAAATTGGTTGCTTATGAATTGCTGCGGCCGGCGCTGGAGTGTGAAGAAAACGAATACCAGATCGTTTGCATCGAAGGGAAACTGAACGAACTGCTGGGCGAACTGGCGATGCACAGATTGGACGTGGTGATCGCCGATCGTCCCCTTTCGGCAGACAATCACGTGCGAGCCTTCAATCACTTGCTGGGAAAATGTGGCGTCACGGTTTACGGCACTTCCCGGTTGGCACGAAAATACAAACGGGACTTTCCCCAGTCGCTCGACGGTGCTCCCATGTTGCTGCCGACTCAGAACACGTCCTTGCGACGACTGCTGGAGCAGTGGTTTGACGACAATGGCGTTCACCCCGTGACAGCCCATGAATTTGAAGACAGTGCAGTGCTGAAAGTCTTTGGCCAGGAAGGGCACGGATTATTTATCACGCCGACGGCTATCGAAGATGATGTCTGCAAGCAATATTCGGTGAAGGTCGTTGGCAGGTTGCCAGAAATCGTGGAACGTTTCTACGCGATTTCGATCGAAAAACGGCTGAAGCATCCTGCTGTGGTAAAGATCTCTCAATTCGCGCGAGAAAATCTCTTTGGAGCTCAATAACGGATCCCTGGTTCATCACCTCCGTTTTTCATCCCGGATTATTCACGACGACGGGCGTTGATTCTACGTCTGGACAACGGGAGCAAGAGAGAAGCTGAATTTCAACAAGAAATTTGAATCGTCTGGTAGATGAAAACCACAGTGATCGTTTTATCGCATCAGAGTCGCGGATCATTGTCAGAACTGATTCTGACGCCCACGCCTCGTGAATAATCCTAGTTCATGACGCGGTATCGCTAGAGTAAGCCAAGCAAGCCAAACGCGGCGAACGCTTTCGATCCATTCTTTCAATGCGTCCATCTGCTTTATCTATGTATTGCAGAACCAGAGGCTGCGGTTGGTCCGTATCGGTGCTCTGTGTGGCAAATTGCCGTGTTAAACACCCATTTGTTTTATCAATACTCCAACCAGTTGTTATCTATTGGACCAATACACTGCCTGGACCCTATACTTGATGCTGTGGAAGCGTTGCCCGGTTTGCAACAACAAGCGTTGAAGCCGTGCGTTCAATTTTGGTTCGATGGAACGGGCCGAAAAAGCCAAGTCAATTTTGTTTGAGAGTCGCTATTTGTGATTGAATTATTGTCCCAAAATCGAATTTCCGGCAACGAGATTGCGGGTTTGATGCAGCGGATCTGTGAGCATCTTGGGTTCGCGTTTTCGTCGAACAAAGTTTACCCCAGCCTCGCCGACTTGAACCAGGACGGCACGTCGGTCAGCGCGGCTGAGGAACTGAATGCGATCGGCAAACATTTCGGGATTCGATTTCGCGAAATGTCGGGATCGATTCGCGATCTGGCTTACACCGTCAACAGCGGCGGAATGGCTCTTATTGGGCACCGATCAGAAAATTCGGACACGATTCTGGTGCTGGAGTCGAAGGGACGCAATCGGTTTTTGATCAATCACAATGGTTCTGACCGGCTCGTTTCGCTGGGCGGATTGCGAAAGCTTCTTCTTCGGGACCAAGACAAAAACTACAACTGGCATTTGGTCCAGCCGGTACTGTCGGCTGAAAACGCGTCAAGGTTTCACTACCAAACGGGAACTCAATCCGCCCCCCTAAAACCATTTCGGCGATTCGTGGCGCTGCTCAAGCCAGAATCAAAAGACGTGCGAGTGATTGTCGTTTTCTCGATCGTCATCGGGCTGCTCAGTTTGACGTTGCCGCTGGCTGTGGAAGCGGTGGTCAACACGATCGCATACGGCCGAGCGCTGCAGCCGCTGATTGTGTTGTCGTTGATCGTGCTGGTCTTCCTCGCATTCAGAGCGGGATTGAGTGTGCTGATGACGGTGGTTACCGAAATCATTCAACGCAAACTGTTTGTGCGAACGGTGGAAGACCTCTCCTATCGCCTGACCCGCGTGCCGCTTTCGACATGGAAAAAGTATCACGGCCCGGAACTGGTCAACCGTTTCTTCGACATCGTTACGGTTCAGAAAGTCACAGCAAAACTGTTGCTGGAGACCTTGATGCTGGCCCTGCAGACGGTGATTGGACTTTCGGTTCTGGCGTTTTATCACCCGTTTCTACTGGGCTACGACATCGGACTGTTGGCGATCATGACTATCGTGCTGTGGGTCATTGGCCGTGGCGCTGTCAGAACCGCCACCGATGAATCGCAGCTAAAATACGAAACCGCTGCATGGCTGCAAGAAATTGTTCGGCACCCGACGACTTTCAAATACAACGGCGGTTTGGGGTTTGCCATCAATCGTGCCGACGAACTGGCGGCCCAGTACATCAGCCACCGGCAGAGTCACTTTCGCATTCTGATCAAGCAGATGTCGTTTGCCATGATCATGCAAGTGCTGGCGGCGACGGTGTTGCTGGCTCTTGGAGGTTACCTTGTTATCGAGCAACAAATGACGCTGGGGCAGTTGGTTGCAGCGGAGTTAATCGTGACGGTGATTCTGGGTTCCTTTGCCAAAGTCGGAAAGGATCTTGAAAGCTACTATGACTTGATGGCCTCGGTGGACAAACTGGGAAAGCTGTTTGACTTACCCGTTGACCGCATCGACAAACTTCAGATCGCACAGGACCCCGGTGCCGACAGAATCACGTTGGTCGATGTGAAGCTTGGCGGCCCGACGTCGCAACCGGTCAACATTGAATTTCAACCGGGCAAAACATACGCGATTTATGGCGGAACGGAACTGCTGCGAGGCAAGTTGACTGAAGTCTTGGTGGGGCAGCAAAAACCACGCGCCGGTCATGTTTTGCTGGACGACTATCGCGTGGACGCAATCAGTGCCGAATCGCTTCAGCAAAAAATCAGTCTCGTTCGTGAGATTGAATTGTTCGAAGGGTCGGTCGACGAAAACCTGCGAATGGGACGCGAAAATATCGGTTCGGCCAAAGTCAACAACGTCGTGGCACAGTTGGGTTTGCGGCAGTCGGTCGCGGCATTGGAGGAGGGGTTTTCGACGTGGTTGAGTGTCAGCGGCTATCCGTTGTCGCAGGGAGAGGCGATTCGTTTGGTCGTTGCCCGAGCATTGATTGCGAAGCCGGGGATTCTGTTCATTGACGGTTTGCTCGATCGATTGTCCGACGACGACACCGATGACGTGCTTTCGCGACTGGAGCCATTTAATTCCGATACGACCATTGTTATTTCGACGGGTCGCAAGTCGATCGCGCGATGGGCTCATCGGACGTTGGATTTACAAACAGACAACTGGGTTTTGGAATCCTATGCCAATTGACGACAGTTAACACGAACCCTGAGCGCCTTGCCGCTCACCAGCATCAATAAATCGCAACGCAGAAAAAAATCACATGGCAACAAACAGCAACATCCGTCGATCCGACTTGCTCCCACGATCAACCGACCGAAAGTCAGCGATTCATTTGGTGCAGTCTTCACAGCTTGCCCGCCGACTGGCCAACCTTCTGCTCCTGGGCTTGGCCGTATCGGTGATTGCGATGGCGCTCTTGCCGTGGCAACAAACATCACGGGGAACCGGGCAAGTCGTCGCGTTTGCGCCTCAGGAACGTCAACAGTCCGTGAAGTCTCCGACCAAAGGTATCGTTGCCAAAATTGCGGACGGCCTGGTCGAAGGAACGACGGTAAAAAAAGGCGACTTCCTGCTGGAGATTCAACCCTTTGCCGCCAACATGGTCGATCAGCTCAATGCCCAATTGAGCGAACTTAAAACGAAAGTGGAAACGGCCAACGTCAAAGCAGAAGCTTACGGTCAAAACGTGGCCGGGTTTTCAGAAGCACGCGACTTCGCCGTCAGCGCCGCCAACGAAATGGTCTCTGCCGCAAAAGCCAAACTCAAAAGCAAACAGAAACAGGTCGCCGCCTATACGGCAAAGGAATTGCAAGCGAGGCTAAACTTCGAACGTCAGGAAAGCCTGTTCAAACAGGGGCTCAAACCCGCCAAAGAGATTGAGAAACTGCAAAAGGAATGGGACGTCGCCAAGGCTGAATTGAATTCGATCGGCGAAGACGTAACGGCGCTCGAAAACGAATTGAAAGCCAAGCAGGAAGAGCTGGAAGAAAAACGCCGCGTCGCCGAAACGAAGATCGATTACGCACGTGCACTACAGCAGGACGCATTGGGCAGCGCCGCAACAAGCCGCAAAGAGATTGGCGACGTCAAGATGAAGCTTGAGGAGATGAGCCGGTTGACGATCACCGCGCCGCGCGACGGAACCGTCTATCGGTTGAACGTGAACGAGCGAGGCGACGCGGTCAAGCAGGGCGATGATCTGTTGACGATCATCCCCGAGGCGACTCAAAAAGCGGTCGAACTGTACGTCAACGGCAACGACATTGGATTCGTGAAGATCGACCAGGAAGTTCGGCTCCAGTTTGAAGGTTGGCCAGCGGTTCAGGTCGCCGGTTGGCCGTCGCTTGCGGTGGGAACGTTTACTGGGAAAGTGACAACCGTCGACGCAACCGACAACGGCAAGGGCGAATTTCGGATTCTGGTAACCCCCGACGAAACCGAAGATCCATGGCCGATTGAGAGCGAGCGTTTTCTCCGGCAGGGCGTTCGCACCAACGGCTGGGTGGTGCTGGGAGAAGTTTCGCTGGGCTATGAAGTATGGCGTCAGATGAATGGATTCCCAATCATCACCGTCACCGAAGAATCCAAAAAGAAATCAGCAAAGCCGCCCAAAATCCCGAAGTAGCCAACGGCGGCCTATCCAATCAACCGAGCAGCTCACTGACAATTTTGGGCGTGTTGGCCGGGCCGATCAACCGCTGGCGAAGGCCCTGGCTAAGGAAACTGGTCCGATAAGGGTCCAAGCCCAAGACGTGCATGAATGTGGCCTGGAAATCTTTCACGCTCACGCCATCTTCGGCAACTTTGTACCCCAGTTCATCGGTGCTGCCGTGAGCGTATCCGCCACGAAAACTGCCGCCGGCGGCCCACATGCTGAAACAGTCCGGATGATGGTCACGGCCAAGGAACTTCAGCGTGCCGTTACGCGCCTCGACCATTGGCGTTCGGCCAAACTCGCCGCCGAAGACCACCAGTGTCTCCTCCAACATCCCACGTTGTTTCAGATCAGCCAACAAAGCTCCGATCGGGCGGTCGGCTTCGTTGCACTTAAGCACCAACTGGGTGTGCATGTCGTCGTATTTTGCAGTGCCGTGAATGTCCCAACCCCAGTCAAACAACTGCACAAAGCGGACTCCTTTTTCGACCAACCGCCGGGCCAGCAAACAGTTGTTCGCAAACGACGCTTCGCCTGGTTTGGCACCGTAAGCTTCGAGAACTTTTGCGGGTTCCTGGCTGATGTCCATGACTTCCGGCACGGACGTTTGCATGCGAAAGGCAAGTTCATACTGCTCAATTCGCGTCAACGTTTCGGGATCCTGAAACGTTTCGTACTCGGCCCGGTTCAGTTCACTGATCGCGTCGAGCGTATCGCGGCGCATATCGCGTTTCATGCCGTCGGGGTTGTTGACGTAAAGAATCGGATCGCCGCCGGATCGACACTGTACGCCCTGAAAAACGCTCGGTAGAAAGCCGCTTCCCCACAGGCTCTTGCCCGCCGAAGGCATTTTGCCGCCAGAGACCATCACCATGTAGCCGGGCAGGTTTTCGTTTTCGCTGCCCAAGCCATAGGTCGCCCACGCACCCGCCGATGCCGCGCCAAACTGCGGCGAACCGGTGTGCAACGCCAACTGAGCCGGCGCGTGGTTGAATTGGTCGGTGTACATCGAGCGGATCAGACAGATCTCGTCGGCCTGCGAGCCGATGAATGGAATTTTCTTGCCCAACTGCATGCCCGATTTGCCGTAGCGCTGGAAAGGGAAGACCGGCCCCAGCAATTTGGGACGCCCTTTGATGAAAGCGAATGTCTTGCCGGCGATCATTTCTTCGGGGCACAGTTGCAGATCGCGTTTGGCCAGCTCGGGTTTGAAGTCAAACAGTTCGTGCTGCGGTGGCGAGCCGGCCATGTGCAGGTAGATGATGTTTTTGGCTGGCTTGCTGACCGGCGCGATGCCATCGACATCGCTGGCGGGCGAAGCGGAGGCTTTGTCTGCCATCAGCTGACTGAGCGCGACGGTGCCCAGACCCATCGAGCAGTTGCGAAAGAAGTGTCGCCGGGTCTGCAGGCGTGCGTGGGTAAGCTGTTGTTCTGTATGCAGGTTTATCTTCATTTTGTCACCTGAGTTTTGACATGGTAATGGCTGCCAGCGCTTCCAGCCGCCACTACGGGTGTTCAATGACTGCCCTTGACTGCCCTTGGAAGCCACAACCACCAACGGGCTCAATTGTTCAAAAAGGAATCCAAATTCAAAATTACGTTTCCGACCAATGTCATCGCAGCACGTGATGCGGCTTTTGATTTCGCGGCGGAGTCCATGGATTCGACTTCGGCCGACTTCATGCCCAGCAGTTTGGCGGCACTGGCCGGATCGGCTGCAAAACGAGCCACGTTGTTGTTGTAAACTTTCGCCAGCACTCTGGTTTGGATTTCGGTGGCCGGAACAAACAACGCCTGCTGAATGCCGAAACTGATTTGCTCTTCAAGGCTCTCACTTCGCGATTGAAGCATTCCATCGCCCAGAGCCCGTGCGGCTTCGATGAAGGTAACGTCGTTAAGCGTCATGAACGATTGCAGCGGCGTATTGGTGCGGAGGCGACGCATTTGGCACACGTCACGCGTCGAAACATCGAATGTTTCAAACAGCGGATGCGGGGCACTTCGTTTCAGGAACGTGTAGATCGCACGACGGTAGCGATCCTCTCCGGTGCTCTCCTGCCAAACAAGCCCGCCGGTGAACGCGTTGACAACTCGTTTGACCGGATTCGGCGGATAGACAGGCTGCCCGTACATCTTTCGCGAAAGCAAACCTGAAACCGCCAGGGCCTGATCGCGGACGACTTCTGCCGAAAGTCGCACACGCGGCCCACGAGCCAGCAGACGATTGCGTGGATCGGCTTTCAGCGCGTCCCGCTGGGCATGTTGCGATTGCTGATAAGTCGCCGACATCACGATCGATTTCAATAACTCGCGTGAGTCCCAGCCGGATTCGCGAAAACGCGTCGCCAAAAAGTCCAACAGTTGCGGATGCGACGGCGGCGTTCCCTGAGTCCCAAAGTCCTCTTCGGTTTCGACTAGGCCGATGCCCATCATCCGAGCCCAGTACCGATTGGCGGCAACGCGAGCGGTCAGCGGGTTATCGTTGTCGAACATCCAGTGAGCCAGACCAAGCCGATTGAGTGAAAACTCTTTCTCGCCGGCAAACGCTTCGGGAAACTGCGCCGTGACTTTTTCGCCTTTGCTTTGGAAGTTGCCGCGAATATTGACGAAGGTTTCTCTTTTTTCGGTTCGTTCCCTGATGACCGGAACGCGAATCGGAGCATCACGCTTTTCGATCAAAGCGGCAAACTCGCGGTTGAGCTGATCCAGTTCCTTTTTGTTGTACTTGGCAACCGCGTCTTTGGTTTCGCAGGAAGAAATCCGCACACACCCCATCGTCAGTCGCTTCCACGGCGGATCGAACAGCAGATAAATTTTGAAGCGAGTATCCTGCGTCGCGGTGAACGGTTTTTTCAACTCAAAGATGGCTTCCTGGTGAACGCGATAGCCGTTAACCGGGTGCTTCACGCCCCAGCCCTTGTCCTCCTGGGGTTTGGCGACTTTGCGAATTGCTTTTTTCGCATGACGATTTTTCTGATGGTAGCTCGACGTCGCCGATTTCCAATCCAGCAGTTTTTCTTTGCCTTCGCCGGGAACTTCGGCGATCCGAATCTGTGAGAGGAGAAACGCGCCTTCGGGTGCCCGACCGACATTGCCGTTATGTCGAACGTGCGGCAACGTTTCGAGCTTGATCGCGTTAAAGGTCGTTCCGGCGGCGGCTTCGAAAGTGAAACTGTATTCCTCGATGCCGGGCAACGGGCCTGTGGCAAGAATCGAATCGTCCGGCAACAGTTCGAACTCGGTCCCGTTACGAGATTTCATGTCGGCCGGTTGCAGGACATTCCAGACTTTCGGCTGAGCATCGCGTTTGGCCCGGAGTGCTGCGATTTTGTCATTGAACTCTTTGGTGACAGCCGGATCCTGGCTGGGTTTGACCTCCAGCTTGGGTCGATCGTCACGATTGTCAGCGTCCACAGTGTGGTTGAAAAAATCCAGCAACTGGTAGTATTCGATTTGGCTGATCGGGTCGTACTTGTGAGTATGACATTCGGCGCAGCGAACCGTTAATCCCATCCACGCATTCATCGTCGTGCTCAGACGATCTTTGACCGCTATCGTACGGAACTCTTCGTCATTGGTGCCGCCCTCGTTGTTACTCAAAGTGTTGCGGTGAAAGGCGGTGGCGAGCACCTGGTCCCGGGTAGCGTTTTCCAGCATGTCCCCGGCGAGCATCTCGATCGACATGTCTTTGTAGCTCTTGTTGTCCCGCAGCGAGCGAATCAGCCAGTCACGCCAGGGCCAGATGTCGCGTTTCTCATCCCCGGAGTAGCCGCAGGTGTCGGCGTAACGAGCCAAGTCCAACCAGACAGAAGCCCAGTGCTCGGCGTAAGCGGGAGACTCCAACAGGCGATCAACCAGAGTTGAAAAGTTCGCCTGGTCGTTGTCCTGCAAGTAGGCCTGGATCGCATCCTGAACTTTCTGTTGGTGAAACTGCGGCGGAATTCCGGTCAGGTCTAGGGCCACCCGACGAACGAGTTGACGGGGCCTTGAGGGACCATTCTGCGAAAGCCCGGCGGCTTGAATTCGTTTGAGGATGAAGGAATCGATGTCGTTGTGGATTCGCAGTTTGTCCGCGTTTTCAATTTGCGGCACCGCAGGCTTTTCAATTGAAACGAAGGACCAGTGCTGAGAGTATTTTGCTCCCTCGTCGATCCATTGCCGGATCAAGCCAGCTTCTTCCGGACTCAAGGCATCGCCATGTTCCGCTGGCGGCATCCGCAGGTCTTCGTCGTCGGTCGTGATGCGGTCGAAGGCTTCACTGCCTTCGGCGTCGCCCGGTTCGATCGCGGATTCGGTGGCGCCGTCGTAGGTATCAAGCCGCAGGTCGGCGTAGCGGTCTTGTTCATCGGGACCGTGGCAAGAGATGCAGTGCGTGTTGAGGATCGGGCGAATCTGCGTGTTGAAATCGACCGGTTCCTGAGCGTTTAGCTGGCTGCAACAAACCAACAGGACGATGCCTGAAAAAAATGTAATTGATCTGTTGATGAAATTCATCTCTGTCTCTGCGGAAGACTCGGTAGGACGTTTCCTTTGTTGTTATCGAATTTCCATTGTTCTCAAATTTGGCAGAAAGTCTCTACCGGTTCCAAGATAGCTGTAAATAACAGAAAAACTCTCTTATCCCGGATTATTTCTCGCGAGATTCGGCCAGCCAAGTCTCCGTATTGTGCGGATCGGCTTTGCGGCAAATAGCTTCCAACTGGTTTGCGATCGGCCACAACTCGGACTGCCAAACCTCGTGTTCGACATCCGGGGGGCACAGTTCGGCCATCTCGTCGATCAGCAGAACGAATCGCAGCAGGTGACGAAAAATCATCCCTTCCTGCTTTTGTAATTTGTTACTGGTGATGTATTTGTTGAAGTCCTCACCGTAGTTCAAGACTTCACCCACAACCCACACCGGCGTGATCCTCAAATCGTCCACGTAGGGGTAGTCGAACTGGAACAGTCGTTGCAGCTTGTGGGGCAAAGTCAAAATGGGAACAAAATCATCATCCCAGGGCTTGGGACCGTCCTCGTCATCGCGGCCTTCGCCAAGTTCCTGGGCGGTGACCAGACCGAGCTTCAATAGCTGACTGTCCAGACGCGTCGTTTGCAGCGGACCCGGTGGAAGGTCTTCGGGCCAGGGAACGCGGATCGCTTTGCCCAGCGTCCGCGACATCTCGAGAAGACTTTCAAACGCCAAAATTCGTTCGTTCTGATCGGCGATGCCCAAGTGGTTCATCAGAAACATTGCGTACAGCGGATGCACACCACGCAACAGCAGCAGCGAATCCATCGATTCGTTCGGCGTTGCGGTGATCGCTTCGTAGCCATCGAGAGGCGACTTTGGTGATGCCGGTTTGGCTTTGGGTTTTGCTTCGGGCGTTTTGGGTTCGTTGATCGGAGCGGCCTGACCAAAGGTCAACTGCGACGCCAGCGATTTACTTTCATCAATCTCCGGTTCGTCCGCCGCGGCTTCCTGTTGTTCGTCCAGATCGTGTGGTGTGCTGAGTGCCAATGGCGGTTTGGGATCGAGCGTCACATAGCCACCACGCCACAACGTGATCAGGGCTTTCTCGAGGCGGCGGAGTTGGGCAGCGCGGCCTTTTTCATCAAGCAACCGGCCGTTGATCAATTTGCGGATTCGGGAAACATCCGGTGAAGCGTCCAGCAAATAAACCAACAAACGCCACGTCAATGGCCCGCGACTGGCAAGGTCCGCAGAGGGCGCGACGGTCAGTTTCTCGAACTGGGCTTCGCTCCAATACTGCACGTCGTCGCGTCGCTTTGGCTGTTTTTTCTTGAGCGCCTTTTTGGCTTTGCGCAGCCCCGGGTCTTTGGTGTCTTCTGGGATCGAATCGTACTTCTCTTTCCAGCGTGCGATTTTGACGTCGTCTTCGTGGGGAAGTGCAAATACGAATCCCTTGTCGTCGAACTGCGGCCGCCCTGCCCTGCCGAACATCTGGTGCGCCGACGCGGCTTCCATCAGTTTCTTTTTCCCCTTGGGGCCTTTGAGCAAACAGGGCAACACAACGCTGCGGGCAGGCAAGTTAATCCCTGCAGCGAGGGTTTCGGTGCAAACACAAAAGCTAAGCAGCTTTTCCTGGAACAGGTCTTCGACGATTCGGCGGTAACGCGGCAGCACTCCCGCGTGGTGGACGCCGATTCCCCGCATCAGCAACTGTTTCAGTTTCGGACCGGCACCAAGCGAAAAATCGTATTCGCCCAAGCGTGCGGCAAGCTGTTTCTGCTGGTCCGGCAACACGCACTTTTTGCCTTTGAGCAATTCGCCGACCGTCCAGCACTGCTCACGGTTGAAGCAAAACAGCAGCGCCGGGGTGTAACGCGTTTCGTCATCGCCAGTGACCATCGTTTCCACATAGTCCGCCAGCAAATCGTCACCGACCCACGAAAACGACAACGGGACTTTGCGATCGTGCGACTGGACAAGCTTCAGCCGTCGACCGTGAACGCGTGACAACCACGAACCGAACTCCATCGCGTTGCCAACGGTGGCCGACAGCAACATGGTCTTCACGTGCGACGGCAGCAAACTCAATCCGAACTCCCACACGATCCCCCGCTCGCGATCGTTGAAGCTGTGGAACTCGTCCATGACCACAGCCCATACGTCGGTAAAGTCGAACGCTTCTTCATGCAGCAAACGGTTGAGCAAAATTTCGGCGACGACGACGAGGATTTTCGCGCCTGGGTTTTCCTTGCGGTTACCGGTCACCAAACCAACGTCATCGGCGGAGAACCCCCACTGGACGACTTTCTCCTGAAGCTCACGGAACTTCTGGTCGGTCAGTGCGATCAGCGGCGTGGTGTAGTAGGCTTGCTTGCCCAACTTGAGGGCTTCGTAGAGTGCGGCTTCGGCGACGAGGGTCTTGCCGGTTCCCGTCGGAGCACACATCAGCACGCCCTGCTCTTCGGCGAACCATGCAAACAGGGCTTCTTCCTGAACCGGATAGGGCTCGAAAGGAATCATATCAAGGTAGGCTTCGGCGATGGCGTCGCGTTGTTGTTGCAAGTCAGACATACCGATAGCGTAGCAGGTGTTGGCAGCACTGGTTTCGGTCGGGCCAAATCGGCCCCAAGGCCATTCACTTGCGGAAGTCTTCTGTTTGAGGCACGGCTTTCAGGCCCTCTGGGCGGCTCACGGCGAAATTTCCCCGGCCGACTAAACCTAAAGCCGATTCCACAAACACATTTTTTGCCAGCAATGAACCATTTTACTCCCCTCGACGTACCACCGCTGCTTCAAGGAGGAGACGAGATGCGAAAGAAATCGAAAAGGCGTTCAAAGCGTTCCGGGAAAAAACAGAACAGCCTGCTGGGCTTGCTGCTGCTGGAAGCCATTGGCGTGGTCGCGGTTCTGAGTCTGGTTGAGTTTTCTCAGTCCGCGCGATCCGAACAGCCGATGCCGAAACCCGCCCGCGAATCGGTCAACTATTGGCCAAGCGAACGGGAAAAAACTCTGCCCAAGCTGGCGTCATGGCGTTACAATACCGAGCCAAATTCCGAGTATGCTTTTCCGGAGAGTTTTTATGGCTCGCGTCCACATTCAAGATGAAGATCGCGAAATCAGGGATCCCGCAGAGATCACTGACTTCCTCAAGCCCTTTGGCATCGACTACGAACAGTGGGATGTCGCGGGACGCATCGGCGCCGATGCAACCAACGAACAGATCCTTGACGCCTACTCGCCGGAGATCGAGCGGCTCAAGGAAGCCCACGGGTTCGTGACTGCCGACGTGATCAACGTCTCGCCAGCGACCCCTGGGCTGGACGACATGCTGGCCAAGTTCGACAAAGAACACCTTCACACCGAAGACGAAGTTCGCTTTACCGTCCAAGGCAGCGGTGTCTTTCACATCAACCCTCAGTCCGAAGCAGTCTTCAGCATCACCGTGGAATCCGGCGACCTGATCAGCGTCCCCAAGGGAACGCACCATTGGTTCAACCTGTGCGGCGACAAAACCATTCGTTGCATTCGTCTGTTTGAAGACGTCGCCGGCTGGACTCCTCACTACATGGAACAACCTGTCCACGAACAGTACTCGCCGCTGTGCATGGGGCCGTCGTACCTCGAAGGCGATGACGGCCAAGGATTCGACAGCGTGGTCAAAGTCCAGTAATCGCACACAAACACATTGGCTCAAGGGGCGTCGCGCGTGCCGCAGCAACCAGCTTGCTCGGTGTGAGCGACGCCTTTTCGTTTTTTGCAACAGCAACAGAAAATCATGATCGAACTCTCCGCCCAGGTCATCCTGTTGGACATCGAAGGCACCACCTCGTCGATTGACTTTGTCCACAAAACGATGTTTCCGTTCGCTCGTGAACGCGTCTCTGGCTTCGTCGACAAAAACTGGGGCGAAAGCATGCTCGAGGAGTGCATCGCGTTGCTCACCAAAGACCTCGGGCACGAAACCGCTCAGGACTGGCTCAAGCCAGAAACCGATCACGTACAAACGGTCGTTGACACCGTTGTGGGCATGATCGACAACGACGTCAAAGCCACCGGGCTGAAGCACATGCAGGGCATCATCTGGAAAGAGGGATTCCACTCGGGCGAGTTAGTGGCTCATCTTTACGAGGACACCGCACCGGCGCTAGCGCGTTGGAAAGCAGCCGGCAAGGACTTGCGGATTTATTCGTCGGGCAGCGTTGCAGCCCAAAAGCTGTTCTTTGGCCACAGCGTTGTGGGCGACTTGCTGGACCTGTTCAGCGCCCACTACGACACGACCACGGGCTCAAAAAAGGAAACCGCCAGCTATGAGAAAATCGCGACCGACTGCCGTGTGGACGCCAGAGAGATCGTTTTTATCAGCGACGTCCCGGCAGAACTTGACGCCGCTGCGGCCGCAGGAATGCAAACGGTGTTGAGCATCCGACCGGGCAACGCAGCTGTTGAGAACGTGGACCACTACCAGTCTGTTGGCTCATTCGAAGAGCTGCAGGTCACATAGTGTTGTAGGCCGGATCAAGGACACAGGGGTTGCCGGAACGGCGAAAACACGACAGTGCAGATGGAAACTTTTCAAGGATGGCCAATTTCTGGGCCGCGTCCGATGCTCCGCCGATCGCTGTGTTTTCTTGGTCCGGCCTACGAACTTGGTCTTGCCTGCAAACCCGGCGACCGAACAGGATTCAGCTACATTCTGGGTGCCGGATCCGGAAACCGGCTCCCATCGTGCTGCAGCGCCAGACGCTGCAAAGGCAAACCCGCCAGCTTGGAAAGCTCCTTGAAGTGTCGCCCCAGCATTTGGTAGTCGTAGGCAAGCAGCTTGTACACCTGAACGACCCTGCCTCCATCGCGGATCACTAAATCCAACTCAGATCTGGCACTTCCTCCTTGAGAATTCAAAACGGGATGGTGAACGGTGAAACGCAACAGCGATCCTGCAAGCAGGTCCAAACGTTCTCCATCACCCACCGAGAACTTGCCGTTGGGGTAGATCGTCAGCGTGTCATCTGGGTGACTGTCGAAGTAGCGTACTTCGGTCCGGGCTATCAGGAAAAACGCGATCAACATCGCCACGCAAATTCCCAAAACAATCCACATCCAGTGCCCAATAAATTTCTCGTCCGGGTTAAAGAAAGCCCAAGCCAAACCCATGGACTCAAACAGGATCAAACTAACAATCGGGACCGCGACCACGCTAACGGTTTCGCGAACTCCCCATCCTTTTCTCAACTTGAGCTTGACCAGAAAGTCGTCTTTCTCGCCGCCTGTTTCGAGCCCCCATCGTTTGAAATCTCGCGCGTAGAATCTCTCCGGATCCGGGCCACGAAAAAAGAACGGAACATTTTTGGTGCGAACAAATGCCATGCTCTTATTTTAGCCCGGATAATTCACGAGGCGTGGGCGTCAGAATCTGTTCTGACAGTGATCCGCGTCTCTGACCCGATGAAACGATCATGGTGGTTTTCATCGACCCGATGATTCGCAATTCTTGTTGAAATTCAGCTTTTCAGTTACTCCCGTTGGCCAGATGTAGAATCAACGCCCGTCGCCGTGAATAATCCGGGTTTAGCAGAGTGGCAGTTGAGAATTTCCTGTAGTGGAGAGCTTGCGCCCAAAACGGTCACAAACCGAATCGTTACTGAAACAGATTCTGGAGATACTCCAACCCTTGGGCACACTGCAAAACCGGATCTGATTCGGCATCGCGGTCAACGGCGATGAACCCGCTGTAGTTCTTCTGCTCCAGCTTGCCCAGCAGTGCTGCCCAATCGATGCTACCGCGACCAAGCTGGACTTCCACGCCACGGCCAAGCGAAAAATCACGCACCGCATCGCGGGCACGAAAGTTCACGACCTGATCGGCCAAAACTTCCATCGCTTCGGTCGCCGAATGTTCGCCAAGAAGAAAACTTGCCGGATCAAAATCTACAAACAGCGAATGAACAGGAAGTTCCAGGATCAAATTCTTCAGTCGCGACCCATCCCCTGCACTGGTCACTGTTTTCGCTGCCAGCCAGGCACCGCACTTTTGTCCATGCTGACCGATATCCGCGAGGGCTTCGACCAGAGTCCGGCTTTCGGGCAAACTCAGGTCATCAGGGATCGGACCGATATCGTTGGCAACCACCGTGCAACCCAACTCGTAAGCCATCGACATCGCGGCTTTGGTTCCTTCGATGCGTTGCTCGAAAAGATCGCGCGTCGCGTAGCCGCTTCGCGTTGGAAAATTCACCGCAGAAACTTTCAGGCGGTAATCTGCCAACATCTTCCGCAAGTGCCGCACTGCGGTCCGCGACATATCCTGCGGTTTGATTTCGGTGCGCCCGTTGACTTCGATGCCTTCGGCTCCGATTTGCGCAGCCGTTTGCAGGGCTTTGCGAAACGGTTGCCGCAAACACTCAAGTCGAAGGGCTTTTTTAAGCTGAAGCATGAATTGCAGGGACTGGAAAAATACAAAACCCGAAAGTTGTTCGTAGTCCCGGTTTTAGCCGACCGAGTCTGCAAATTCCCTTCCCGCTAACGCCGGTACCATCAACGATGGCACAACAAATGGCCAAACTCTGTCGCCAACCGGACACGGAACCTGTTCGCCGTCGTAACGATGACTCAGAACATAACAGAGCTTCTCGCGAAAATCGATGCGGGGAAGACGATTTCTTAATCGCGTCTACAATCGGGCAATGGATCCGTATGAATCGCCCAAGCACAAGCCACCTCAAGACCATGACTCTCTGCCGCCTGAAACCAAGACAAACTTTATTCGGCTGACGCTGCACTACATTTGGCTGCGGGTCGGATGGATCTTCAAAACCGAAAGCATCATCATGCCGGCTTTTGTGGATTTGATTGGAGGTAGCGGCTGGCTGCGTGGTTGTCTTCCGATGCTCAATCGATTCGGCCAAAGCATCCCGCCGCTGCTGGTCTCGGAGCGAGTCCGAAACCTGCCTCAAAAGAAATATGCACTTGCCGCCACGATGACGTTGATGGGTGCCTGCTTTCTGATTCTGGCGACCATCTGGTGGTTCACCCAGGGCAAATTCGCTGCGATGCCGTTTGTGTTTTTGAGTATCTATGCGCTGTTCTTTGTGCTCGCCGGGATTTGCCAACTGTTGACCAACACGCTGATCGGCAAACTCATGGTGCCCACACTGCGGGGCCGACTGGCAGCGGTGGGAAGCATTGTTGGCGGCCTGATCGCAATCGCCTGCGCGTGGTTTCTGCTCAGCGCGTGGCTTGGCGAAGACGGAGGCCGGTTCGAGCTGATCTTCGGGTTCACCGGAACGGCGTTTCTGATCGCCGGACTGCTGGCCCTGACCTTTGTTGAAACCGCCGACGACAACGGGACTGAACTTCAGTCGTCTGTTCAGCTTTTCAAGGCCGCCCTGCAAACGGTTCGAGACGACATCAACTTTCGCCGCCTGATGATCGTCGCGGGAATGTTCGGGATGAGCATCGTACTTTGGCCGCACTACCAGACGCTCGCCCGGGAACGTCTGGACGTCGGCTTCCGCTCGCTGATTCCCTGGGTGATCGCGCAGCACATTGGAGTGACGCTGCTGACGGTGCCACTGGGATGGCTGGCCGATCGTCGCGGCAACCGGATCGTGCTGCAGGTGTTGATGTTTACCCTGTGTGTGATCCCGATGCTGGCACTGGCGCTGAGCCAACTTGGCACCGCCGGCAAAGCTTTTTTTTCGCTGGTCTTTTTTCTGCTGGGAGTGGCACCGATCGCATTTCGCTTTCTCGCCAACTACACCCTCGAAATCACCGACAAGGAAAATCACCCACTGTATCTGAGCACACTTGGGCTGTTCATTTCGATTCCCGTGATGACAACTTCGGCGATATTTGGTGCGTTGATCGACAGTCTTGGATTTGAGGCCGTATTTTTGCTGATTCTTGGATTTCTGCTGTACGGATTCCGGACTTCGCTTTCACTCACCGAACCCCGATTCGAGGCCAGCGATGATTTGGACGACACAAAGCCTTGACACGTGCCGGTGATGGGATCGAAAATTTGTACTTTGTTACGGTCCACGAAAAATATCCACAACAGGTCCACAACAACACAGGGCAATCATGATTCAAAAAACACTCCTACTGGCGTTTGCTTTTCTTGTGCTGGTCGCGGATCAAACCGTTGGCCAGGAACTCACCGATGTGAAGTGCATCGTTTCTGGCGAAGCCGCGATCGCCGATTCGGCTGTTGATTACCGTGGCGGAAAGGTTTACCTGTGCTGCAATCACTGTGTTGCAACATTCAAGGAAAAAACCAAAGACTATGCAACCAAAGCCAACCACCAACTGTTACTCACTGGCCAATTCGTTCAGAGAGCCTGTCCTTTAACCGGCGGAACCGCCTCCAAGGACATCAAATCCACTGTCGGTGGCGTCGAAGTCGCGTTTGCCGACGCTGCCTCAAAAGCAAAACTGGAAGCCATCCCGAAACTGGAAGACAAAGTCGCGATGATCTTCGCTGATGAAGCTTTCGAAAAAGCATTTGCTCTCAAACCCACGTGGGACGTCACCGGCATCAAGTGCTTCATCATGCCCCAACGGGACGTCAAAGAAGCCAAATCTGTCGATCACATGGGCGGTAAAGTTTTCTTCTGCTGTCCGGGTTGCGTGAAAAAGTGGAACACCGACACCGCCAAGTACGAAACGCAGGGCAATGTCCAACTGGTGCAAAGCGGACAATTCAAACAGTCCAACTGCCCAATCTCCGGCGGTGATGTTTCCCAAGATCACTCCAGCGAAATCGATGGCGTCAAAGTTTTCTTCTGCTGCGAAAAGTGCAAAGCAAAAGTCGATACCGCTGCCGACGATACCGCCAAACGCGAACTGGTGTTCGGAAAGAAGAGCTTTCAACGCGGGTTCGCAAAGAAGTAGCGGCAGACGACGCAACATGCAATAATCTTCAAAGGGCGATGCTCAGCATGAGTCTCGCCTCTTTTTTTTGTAACGAAAGAAGCCCACGTTGTCCGCATTCGAATTCAGGACGTTTGTCATCATCCCGATGCTCAACGAGGAAAACTCGATTGGGAAAGTGCTGGATGACCTTCCAACCGTCGAACAGGTTATCGTCGTGGACAATGGCTCTACCGACCAGGGCCCTGAAATCGCGAAAAGCCGAGGGGCAACGGTGATTGAAGAGCCGCAGCGGGGCTACGGCAAAGCCTGCCTGACTGGCATCGACTACGCGGCAAACCAAATTCAGGATCCCGCCAACGCGGTGATTGCGTTTTTGGACGCCGACTACAGTGATCATCCCGAAGAGGTCACAAACCTGCTGGAACAGATTCAGCAGGGACATGATTTTGTGATTGGCTCGCGATCGATCGGCGAGCGCGAAGCGGGGGCGATGCCGATTCAGGCGGTGCTGGGCAACCGCCTGGCCTGTTCCCTAATGTGGCTGTTTTGGGGTAAAAAGTTCACCGACCTTGGCCCATTTCGTGCCATTCGCTTTGACGCACTTCAGCGGCTTGGCATGCAGGACGAGAACTTTGGCTGGACAATCGAGATGCAGATCAAAGCCGTGCAACACGATTTGAAGCTTTGTGAAATTCCCGTCTCGTATCGCTGCCGAATCGGCACCAGCAAGATCAGTGGCACAATCTCGGGCACCCTTCGGGCGGGTTACAAGATTCTCTATACGATCTTCCGCTACCGACTTTTTGGCAATCGCCTGCGATAGTGCGACGTCACCGGATGTAAGGTGCCGGCGAGCGGTAACTGTTGGCAGACGATGGCTGCAAATTGGGCAGCCGCTGTTGTTGCTGCCGATTGGTTCGCGGGCGCAATACCGGAACTGGCTCAACCCAGGCCGCCTGGCGAACGCTGTTGGCCGCCCCTGCATGTGCCTGATTTTGTCGGGCGGTTCGCGTGTTGACCAACTCACGTTCCAGCTCTGCAATTCGCTGGCTTAGTCGGCGTTCCGAATCAAGGCTTTCAGGTTCTTGCCATTGTGGCGTTAAGCGAATCGTCGGCCGGCTTTCGCGGGTGACACTCGATGCGAATGACCGTTGCATGGTGTCCAACTTTTCAGAGACTCGCAAGAAGGCCTGATTCGAATTTGTTGCCTGAAGATAATTTCGTTCAAGAGCCTGGTAGACAGGAGCCATGACTCGCTGAATTTGCATCGGGACGTGAGAGGTCGCCCGTAAGCTCGCAATCTGTGCCTGATACCGGCTTCGCTCAAGTGCATGCCGGGCTTGCATGACGGTCAATTTTGTTTCTGCTCTGTGAGCCACCATCTTGAGTGCCATCTCGATCATCTTTTTCTTGGCTTCAACGCTCATCGCTGAATCAATATTGTCAGCGATCAAGCCGGAAAGTTCTTCGCAACATTCGTCAATCGATTGACCGGAGGTATCCAGTTCCGATTTCGATATCTGCGACGATTGCGGCCGGGGCTCAGCGGAGAATGCACCATCGACTGGCTCAAGACGCGGATGAGCCAAAAACGGCGGGATGGCATCGGTGGGGCCGGTAAGAACAGAAGCGGGAAGCGGATCGTTGTTGGCGAGGCCGTTCTGCGGCAAGGCATCGTCAATCAGTTCCAACCGACGGGACTCCGCAGAGAACCCTTCCTGGGCTTCGAGCCAACCCGTGAAAACCAGCAAGCCCAAAACTGCCAGACTCGCGATAACAGAAACACTCGCCCCTTGTGCCATTTTCAACATGTCAAACTCCTTTTGTGTACTGCGGCGTCATTGCCTTTTTTGCGCATCGCGAAACCAACAGCTCACCGCGATCCAACGGGCTTATTTGAATCAAACTTGACTCAGGGACAAACGCGAGTTTCTGGGTCGCCTTAATAGTGCTATCATTTTCGAATTCGAAATCGCGACAAACAAATGAACTCAGACGTTTTACAACTGGTCCGCTGCCCGGTGACTCGATCGCGGCTTGTCGTCGCCACCCCCGAACAGCTCGGGGACTTGAACCGCAGAATCGAATCCGGAAATGCCTTTGATCGACTTGGACGGGCGGTTTCGGGAGCGATTGAGAACGCTCTGATCAACGAAAGCCAAAGCCACGCGATGCCCGTTCGTGGCGGGATCATTACGTTGATTGCCGACGAAGCCATCGTTATGGAGTAACCATGGAAAAAACCATTTTTCAAAAGATCATCGACCGCGAAATCCCTGCAGACATCATCTACGAAGACGACCAGTGCATCGCGTTCAAGGACATCCAGGCTCAAGCTCCGGTCCACGTCCTGCTGGTTCCCAAAAAGCTGATCTTGAATGTCGATTCATTCGAGGATTCGGACCGGGACCTTGCCGGGCACCTGTTGACCAAAGTCTCGGCAGTAGCCAATGCCGCAGGGCTGCAACAGGGCTACCGAGTCGTGGCCAACTGTGGTAGCGACGGCGGACAAAGCGTCGACCATCTTCACTTTCACATCCTCGGTGGCCGCAAGCTCACCTGGCCACCCGGTTAACTGCACCACTGCACCACTGCACCACTGCATCTCGCGTGGCATGCTGGCAACTCACGGCAAACGCTACCACTCGAATTCCGATTGCAACGGTCAGGAAAGTTTTGCAGTCAACGGTGGCTTCACATCCGCTGCGACCATCGGACGCGCGTGCTCACGTTGCTGAATTGCCGATAGAGTCACTATTGCCACACCGGGTCATCAAAGCGATGACGACGCAAGCCTCGGCACAGGTCAAATCTCCAGCTTTTGCGTTTGGCATGGCAATTGCCACGTGGCGAATTGAAACCTTCGCATTGCCAACTCAACAGAGGAACAAATAATGCCTACCATCAAAACTGCACTTTCTCTTGCCGTTGCTATCGCTGTCCTGACGGCGTCCACCTCATCGGCTCAAGCTCAACTTGCACGCCGCGGCGCAATCGCGGGTGCGATTATCGGCGGAATCGTCGGCGATCAGAACAATGAAGCCCTTGCTGGTGTCGCCATTGGCGGGCTTGTTGGCGGTGTGGCGGGTCGTGCGATCCAGAACAACCGCTATTACCAGCGTCCCTACGGTGGTGGTGGGTTCTACGGCGGATCGCCAAGCTACTACGGCGGCGGATATTCGCGCCCGGTCGTCGTTCAATCCTATCGACCCGTTGCTCGCCCGGTTTACAGCGGCGGGTATTATGGGGGCGGAGGCTACTACGGCGGTGGCGGACGTGCTTACTGCCCAAGCCGCGGTTGGTAGTTGATTCAAAGAAAAAGAATCACATCACACCAGCAGCAAAAAATGCCCGGCATCGCGGACGGGCAAAAAAAAGGCCCAACAACAAACATATGTTGACGAGCAATAGAAAAAGGCCCGGCATCGCTGCCGGGCCTTTAATTGTTCAGCATTAGCTGCGAAAGAACTAGCTACCAGATGTGCTAGTTGCAGTTGCTTTCTTGGCAGGAGCCGCTGCGGCGACAACAGCTTTAACAGCAGCTTTGTACTTCGCGACAGCAAGCTTGTGGCGTGCGTCAAGGCTGCAGCAAGTAGACTCACCGGCAACAACGTACTTCATTTCAGTTTTGGCAGCTTTGGCCATCTCGCCAGCCTTCATTGGGCAGTTGCAAGTTTCTTCGCCAACAGCGTAAGACATCTTGATGTCCTTGATAGCTGCTGAAACCAGTTCAGCTTTTTTGCCAGCTTCAACTGGACACTTGCAAGAAGCACCAGCGATTGCTGTTGTTCCGCTCTTCTCGCACTTGCATGGAGTTACGAACTTGTTGACCATTGTCTCAGTCTGCTCAACCAGAGATGTGAAAGCAGCAGTCTTCTCGTCGAAGACCTTCTCCCCGACAACGTACTGCAGAGGCGCTTTTGCTTTTTCAGCCATCTTGGCAGCAGAATCAGCACAGCAAGTGTTTTCAGTACCAACGCGGTAAGTCATCTTTGGAAGCTTGGCCATGGCCAGCTTGACAGGGCACTCGCCTGCACACTCTTCTTTGTTGGCAACTGCCGTCATTGAAGGGCACTTGTCGCACTTGGCAGCAACAGCAGAACCTTCAGATGAAGGGCACTTGTCGCACTTGGCGGCAACAGCAGAACCTTCAGACGAAGGGCACTTGTCGCATTTTTCTTCCTGAGCCGTAACCGCTGTACACATAAGAGCAACAGCAAAGACGGCAGATAAAATTGTTTTCATTTCAAACTTCTCCAACGGGAAAAAAGGTAATCTGTGCGTTAATCAGAAAGATTTCAGGTGGCCCTTCGAAGGGGAAGGGTCGCGTCATCTTACGGAAAAGATCATCATGCTCTCAATAGATTTTTGAAAATTTCCGATTTAGAAATTTACTGAGTAAAACGGGCCACAATTTGACTATGCCCCAAACTTGCCTTGTGCTGCAAAGCCCGCACATTAACCCGGATTAAGTGACTTAGAAACCAGTAGCATTTTTCGGTACGATTCTCGCTCAGGAGGCATACATGGAAGAACAACCGAATAATACTACGGTAACTACCGAAAACTCGGCGGCATCCTCTCAGCACGACAGCGGCGGTACCGGCGACCTGCGGCGGCTTCGAAACCGTGTCATCGCCGGTTTGTTCGTCATCCTGCCGCTTTACATCACCTACGAGATCGTCAGATGGCTTTACGAATTGCTGTACGGCTACGCGATGGGGCCAATCGCATATGGACTGCGCAGCGTTCTGTTCCAAGGCGAAAAGGGCTATTACCTCGAATTCGTCTCAGGACTGTTGGCTCTGTTTGTCGTCCTGGCGATTCTGATGGTCGCGGGCGTTTTCGCCAAATCCCGCTTGCTTCGGTTCACCGACTGGCTTCTGAACAAGGTCCCCGGAGTCAATATGGTCTACCGGGTCGTCAGCAATGTCTTCGAAGCCATCTCGGCGTCGCAATCTACCCAGGACTTCAAACGCGTCGTGCTGGTTTCCTTTCCCCATCCGGGAATGAAAGTTCCCGCATTTGTGACGTCAGAGTGCATCGATGAAACAACCGGTAAAACGATCCTGTGCATTTACGTTCCAACCACACCGGTGCCCACCTCGGGATACATGCTGTTGGTCCCCGAAGAAGATGTCGTTCCCCTGGACTGGGGCCTAGAAGAGACACTACAGGCCATTGTCTCCGGTGGAATCACGGTGCCCAAAACAGTCAACTGGCAGCGGGCGGCCTGAAAGATCTGTTCCTGCTTTACAAGCCAACGCACCTTGTCCCGGTTCAACAAGCATTGCCATGTAAGCCCGGATTATTCACGAGGCGTGGGCGTCAGAATCAGTTGAGACAGTGATCCGCGACTCTGATGCGATGAAACGATCGCTGAGCTTTTCATCTATCGGATGATTCACATTTCTTGTTGAAATTCAGCTTTTCCCTTGCTCCTGTTGGCCCGACGTAGAAGCAACGCCCGTCGTCGTGAATAATCCGGGTTCAGATGTCGCTGCGTCGCGGCCGACCA
>CALFWR010000152.1 GCA_937928555.1 uncultured Pirellulaceae bacterium | reverse complement strand
GATCCGCGACTCTGATGCGATCAAACGATCGCTGTGGTTTTCATCTACCGGATGACTCAATTTTCTTGTTAAAGTTCAGCTTTTCCCTTGCTCCTGTTGGCCAAACGTAGAATTAACGCCCGTCGTCGTGAATAATCCGGGGTAATGACTCAGCAGTACAGATAAACAATCGGTCTGAATTGAGGTCCTCAACAATAGCCTGGTTCCATCTGCCGCATTGTTCTGCGTTGGTGAATCGCTGCAATTCCCCTACCATCGATTCCTCCAATCAGTGATTCCCATGTCAGACTCATTCGAGACGTTCGTCGCGTTGAGACCGAAAAACTACGACAACGACTCATGGCACAATTACGAGGAAGCTGAAATCAAAACGCTTTCCGCCGTGATCCCCTTGATGACTGACCAGTTGGCAACGCTGTTGACTTCCAAAACATGGCAACAGGGAAGTGACTCGCTTGTCCCCTACTACTCGCTCTTGAGCTTGCGTGGCTGCGTTGCAGAGTATCAATGCCAACTCGAGTTGGACAAGGAAGAGCTTGCCTTTGAACCCGATGACGGCTGCCTCATGCATCGTGGCTACCTGAAAATCCACGCAAAACCGGATGGCGCGATCAAGATCGATCGACGCTGGCGTCCGAATTGGATTCCGTTGACGGCGGGCGAACAGATGGGACATTTCATTGACTTTGACCCTGGCGAGAACGGGAAGCAAGGTCAGGTCGTTCGATTCAATTCATCCTCATTTGCCGTCGATGTCGTCGGTAATTCTTTGGATGACTGGTTCAACAGGCTATCGACTCTTGCCAAAACCGCTGACGCCGGGCAAGACGAATTTTTGTTTGAACTTCCAGCGATCACCGAAACGATTTAGCCGTTTTGGCTTTGCAAGGGCCGGCTGGGCCGGTTTAGTCCAGCATCAAAACGTTGTCGAGGATCCGGTTCATGTCCGGCACCACCATCGCAGCGAACTCGGTCTTGAAAGTACCCAGGCAAGGGCGGCCTTCCATCGATTTGATGTGACCCGGCGTTGACGTTGGGATCTTCATCGATTGCATTTGAGGCTTTGTGTAGAAGCCAAGAAATCGATTGTTCGAGGCCCGTACGATGACCAGGCGTCGACCACTGGCGGTCGCGGTTTCCTGATCCTGATCCGAGGCGATGCCGAAAATGGCTCCCAATCGAACCACAGGGACAGGGACTGATCGCCACAGGATGAACCCGTCAAACACGTCCGATGTGATGGTTTGATTCAGGTTTTGGCGGTTGGAGATAACTTCAGCCACGGCAACGAGGGGAAGACAAAACACGTGCTCGATATCGCGTCGTGATACGTCTTCGGGCACGAAAGCCAGCAACTGACCTGCGGCGCCTTTGCGTCCTTGGGATGCCGGGTGAACCGCAGCGTTTGTTTTGGGCCGCGGTGCAGTCGCACTTGAGGCAATGGAAACGTTGGCAGATGACTGGGTGGAATCCGATGTGCTTGAGCCCAAGCCCAGAGCGACTTTGGGATCAAAAATCATCCGTAGAGCTTCGTTTGGATCCGCCGAGGCAGGATTCACATTGGCGATGCCGGTGAGAAGCCCTTCGGTATCGCGGGGGTGGGCAATCTGTGGAATCGAATGGCGATGCTCTGCTTCGACTTCGATTGGCCGGGAAACACTGGCCGCACGAAGCGTGTATTTTTTGCCTTCGTACTCAACGGCGATCAATGCCCGCTCCAACTCGTCCTGCTGTGTTGGCAGTCCGAGCCGTTGTTCGATGACATCCGCCAGGGAGACAAGCGAAACGTCACCCGAACCCGACTTTAGCTGATCCACAGATGCTTCTGCCTGACGGCGCGACAACTGATGGACACCGGAAAGGTGATGGGTGTTCATGATCAACTCATATCCGCCAGTTTTCACGGACACAAAGTTGTTCGAAGTGCTGTTGGAAACCACCTGGCTTGATTCCAGTTTGATTCCCGCCATCGATAAATTGGAGGTAGGAGCTGTTGTTGACATTTTCAATATCCTGTTGATTTTCGGGAGCAGTCGCAGACGTTAGACGGCGACAAGCTCTCCATGTTCGGCGACCATCTGGCCGATCATTTCGATCAGGCTTTCGTCATTGAATGGTTTGACCACATGAGCGTCGGCACCGGCATCGCGGCCCATCTTGCGATGCTTTTCTCCGGCTCGCGACGTCACCATGATGACGGGCGTGGTTTCAAATTCACTTTGGCTTCGAATTCTGCGGACCAACTCCAGTCCGTCCATTCGCGGCATTTCCATGTCACAGAGGAATACGTTGGGTGGCGTTTCAGAAGCGGCCAATTTTTCGAGAGCATCAACACCGTCTTTGGCGTCAATAACGTCCCAGCCGTGTGACCGCAACAGGTTGGTGGTAACACGTCGAACAGAAAGTGAATCGTCGATAACCATCGCCGTGTTGCGGCTTTTCTTGGCCGCGTCAGAACGACGGCGGAAGTGTGGATTGCTGACGCTGGATTTCTGACCACAGATATCGGCAGCGTCCAGAATTGGAATCACGGTACCATCACCACTGACCGTGGCGCCCAGGTAGCCGGGCACAAATCGAAGGTGGTCCCCGAGAGACTTGACCACGATATCCTGACCACCATTGATCTTGTCAATCGTCACGGCGACTTCATCATCCCCGGTACGAATCAGAAGCAGAGGTTTGGCTTCTTCGAACTTGTCGTCTTCGGTTCGCATATCGAGGTGGCCTGCGAGATCCTTCAACAGGAGCATCCGGTCGCCAAGATTGATCATTGGGTGAGCCCCCACGGTTGTGACGGATTTCGGATCCAGTCGCATGATTTGCTGAATCGCCTGCATTGGCAACGCGAACTGGTGTCCGTTGGAATCGACCAACAGGGCACGGGAAACAGCAAGGCTCGTTGGCAGGTGAATCGTGAAAACAGATCCCTGACCCGGGGTGCTTCCGACGTGAATCGTTCCTTTCAAACGCTGTACCGCTTCGCGGACAACATCCATTCCAACGCCCCGGCCTGAAACATCTGTCAGTGAATCAGCGGTACTGAAGCCCGGCATGAAGATCAGCGAGTGAATCTTATCCGGAGTAAGTTCCTGGTCTTCTTTGACCAACCCACGCTCGATTGCTTTGGCACGAATCTTCTGAAGATTGATCCCGCGTCCGTCGTCGATGACGCGAATGGTAACCTGAGTTCCCTGGTTCAGAGCTTCGATCTTGAGCTTTGAACGCTGTGGCTTGTCGACGACCGACCGCTCTTCGGTGGTCTCGATGCCGTGGTCGAGTGCATTGCGAATCAGGTGCAACAGCGGATCGGTGATCTCTTCGAGTACCGTTTTGTCCAACTCGGTTGCACCGCCAACGATTTCCAAATCGACGTTTTTGCCAAGCTTGGAAGAAACGGTACGGACCGTTCGTTCCAGACGATTCGAAATATTGCTAACGGGAACCATCCGAATGTGCATCAGTGAAGACTGGGCATCACGGTTGAATCGCTGCTGGCGGCTGAGAAGTGAATCAAAGTCACCATGCAGGTTCTTCATTTCCGAAGTGATGACCGCGACGTCGCTGGTTGCTTCTGAGAGAGAACGTGCCAGCAGGTGGAAGTCGGTGTAGCGGTCAAACTCGAGGCTGTCGAGTTCTTCGCCGTCGCCGCCTTCGGAGCGTGCAGTCTGAGTTTTTCGCGAAGCGAGCGGTCCTGACTTGAGAGCGTCAACGCTGTAGTATGTTTCGACTTCGGTGGCGACATTTCGCAAACGGTTGAGCGACAGGTTCATCTCGTCGATTCGGTCTGCAAAATTTGCCAGTCGCTGATGGAAGGCGGATCGGTTGACGACCATCTCGCCGACAAGCGAAACCAACAAGTCCAATCGTTCCAGTGGAACGCGAAGGTACTGCTGCGGTGCGGCCGATGCTGAACGGGCCTTGGCCGACTCTTTGTTTTCTTTGGCTTCCTCTTCGCTGGCGACTTCTGCCGCCGCCATCGCAGCCATTGACTCGACTTCGGGTGCTTCTTGTTGTTGGCTTTGCAGCGATGTAATCTCGCATTCGAACTGCGGGTACAGCCCAGCGAGTGTTTCCAGCATCTCTTCGGTTTCAAACTCGCCGGCGGTGAGCTGCAGCATTCGCTCGGAAGCGATATTGAGCATCACCATCTGCTCGGTTGTAGGAGTTTTTGAATTCTCTGTAAGAGCGTCCAAGAGATTTTCGACGCGGTAGGCCAAACGGCTGACGCTCATGATTCCCACGGCCCCTGCGGCTCCCTTGAGAGTGTGGGATGAACGACGGATATCGGCCATCGCGGCGGTGTCTTCGCTGTTGGCGTTGAGTTTTTCGATTCCTTCGCAGATCGCGAGCATGTGCTCTTGGGCTTCTTCGTTGAAAATTTCTGCCAACTCGGGATCGATGTCGGTGCCTTTTTCCAACTCGCCTCGAATGTCGGCCAGCTCTTCATCGCTGAGTTCACGAACCTCAGGCAATTCTTCTCCTAGAGCCTCCGCAACGATAGAGTCCAATTCTTGGTCCGCAGCATCCAGCGAAGCAAGTGCCAGCGCCAATTCTTCATCGACTGCATCGTCCACGACGTCAACGCTGGTGGCTTGTTCGGTGGTTTCTTCGGATTCGATTTCGCCGTTGCTGTCCGCTCTGAGGGCATCCATCTGGCGCGTGTAGTCGTGGTAGATGGCGACCATGGTCTCGGCCGTCTTTTCGAAATCGACGTCAGTGGTGGTCAAGTCCTCGATCTGGTCCGAGGTTACCAACAGTAACTGGAGTTGATTTTCGGTGGGGGAGAGCCGATGGTCGGCCAACCAGTCCAACAGGTCTTCCATGCGGTGCGAAAGTCGCGTGACCGCTTCAAAGCCAACCGCTCCGGCAGCACCTTTGAGAGTGTGCGAAGAGCGACGAACGTCACCTAGGGCAGCGGCATCGTTTCCGTCAACACGCAGACGATCGAGACCGTCGTAGATGTTCCGCATGTGCTCTTCAGCTTCTTCGCTGAAGATCTCCATCAACTCCCGTGGCATGCCGCCGCTGGCGCGAAGCTGCTTGAGGACTTCCTGAGTGTCGATTTTTTCCGAGTTAGCCATAATTAATTCCTAGTTTGGCATCCATCGCGGAATTTCATCGCGATGATCAAAGGGGGAGCCGTCGTTCAATGGGCTGGTTGGAAAGATCAAATGATCGATCGGTTAACCGAAGATCGCCCGAACGACACTGACAACCGGTGGGCTGTCAGTGCTGGTTCGGTAATCTTCTACGAAGATTTACGAGTTGACAGTTTGCGTCGCGGAAGTGCTGTCGGCTGAATTGACCAGTGCAGAGACTGCTTCAATTTCGTCCATAACTTCCTTTTCGGCAGGCTCGGCGTAGTCCAGGCGGAATCGGGAAACCGAATCACCAAGCTGGTTCGCCAGAGTTGCCAGAGACGTTACTTCCTCGGTCGCAGAACGTGACTTCTCAGCCGACTCTTTGGTCGTGCTTGAGATCGTGTTCATTGTCGAAGCAATTCGCGTCGCGGCTTCGGCCTGTTCCAGAGCAGAGTCCGAAACCTGCTTAATGGAAGATTCCAGTTGCTGGGATACCTCGTTAATTTCGGCCAGAGTTTGACCCGCCTGAGATGCCAGCTGAGAACCTTCAACTACCTCGCGTGTCGCTTCTTCCATGTCCGCGATCGCTTCAGATGTACCGGTCTGAATCGCTTTGATCAGAGTCGAGATCTGCTTTGTCGCATCTGTTGAACGCTCAGCGAGACGCTCAACTTCTTCCGCGACCACGGCGAAACCCTGACCGGCGTCACCGGCCATCGAAGCCTGAATCGAAGCGTTAAGAGCCAGAATCGAAGTACGGTCGGCAATGTCCGAAATCAGCTGAACGATCTCGCCGACTTCCTGCGACGATTCACCCAGACGCTTAATCCGCTTCGAGGTGGCTTGCACCTGCTCACGAATCCGGTCCATACCTTCAACCGTGTTGGATACCGCCTGGTACCCACGGTCAGCCGTTTCACGGGCTTTCTGAGCGACCTGTACCGAATCTTCGGTTTTCTTCGCTACTTCCTGGAACTGACCGGTGATCTGAAGTACTTCCGATGAAGTGGTTTCAATTCGCTTGGCCTGAGCATCTGTTTCCTGCGACAGTTTCGACGACTGATCGGCGATGCTGTCTGCAGAGCTTGTTACCATGTAAGTCGCGTTTTGTACCTGCTGTACAATCGTCCGCAACTGCTCGGTCATGTGATTAACACCACCCGCGATTTCGCCGGTAATGTCGTCTTTTACTTCCGCACTAACACCAAGGTTACCGGAAGCGATTTGGTCCATTTGGCCAATCAGATCTTCAATCGAATTCTGAACACCCTGACGTTGCTCGTTCGACTCAATCAGCGACAGTGTTGTTTCACTCATCGCGTTAAGAGCTTCAGCAACGTCGCCCAGTTCATCGTTGGTGATCTTTTCAGCACGGGCATCGAACATACCGATACCGACGCTACCAAGCATGTCGGTAATCGAAGAAGCCTGAAGACGAATCTTGCGAGCGACTCGCCAGACAACAAGAGAACCAAGTACGACGGCACCAAGGATCCACAACAGACCCGTTCTCGCGATGTTCAGGAAGGAAAGTGGTGCACGTACTTCCGCGTCATCAATTTCCGACATCAGAGCCCAGGTAATGGGAGCTGTTTTGCCTTCGACACCAGGGTAAATCTCAACAGGAGACCAGGCAGAAAGTACAGGTACGCCACGATAGTCAGCGATGACTTTACGACCGGACTGGCCTTTGAAAGCCTTCTGTACAGCCTCTGTGTCGATCACGTAATCAGGGTTCATCATCGAATCAGGTGTGAAACGCGAATCGTTACGCAGCAGAAGGTCACTTCCAACAGCATAAGTTTCGCCCGATTCACCCATACCAGTACGCTCACCCATGATCGCAGCAATACGGTCAATAGGCATCTGGAAGATCGCGACGCCGATTTTCTCGTCGCCATCGTAGATCGGAGATGAAATGAAACTCGCAGCATCGTTATAAGAAGGAACGTACTCGGCGTAATCCACAAGGAATACGTCGTCTTTTGACGTGGCTTCTTTCGCGAGACGGAAAGCTTCACCGAAGTTTGTTTTTGAGTAAGGGCCCGTTGACAGTGAAGTCGTGAAGTCGAGCTCTTTGAAAACCGAGTAGACGATGTCGCCTGAATCAAGGTCGCAAAGGAAAATATCGTAGTAACCGAATTCCTTCAGGAAACTTCGAATCGTAGGGTGATGCTTGGCGTGCAACTTGCTGTAAGTTGTTTCATCTTTCGCTGCATCAAGGTTCTCTTTTTCACCCAGTGGATTGGGGTTGTTGGCAATGTACTGGTACTGAAGGAAAACCGAATCCAGATCCAGAGGCTTCAACTGATCGTTGATGCGTGCTTCCGCGCCCTTGTTTCGATTCGAGTACTCTGCACCGAACTGGTTGACGTAGTAATCCTTGACAGATGCCTTCATCTGGACAAGCTGAGCGTCAGTGATGCCGGCTTCGGAGCGAGCTGTTTTTTCAGCTTCGGGGAAAGCTTTCATCGCTTCGACAACTGACAGGTCTTCGCTGAAAGTTTTGATTTGGCTGTTGATAAAGCCGAAATAGTTACTGACCTGGTTCGCCTTGATCGTCTTGATCGCCTCAAGCTGGTCGAACGATTTGGTAAGCAGGCCATCTTTGGTTGATGAATACATCGAGATGGCAACCGCGAACATCGGCAAAATACCGACGACGAACAGGAGTGCCGCGAGTTTTCGCGTGATTGACTTGTTGATAAAGCCAAACGGGTTAAAGCCCGAATTCGTGGACATTGAATTTCCTCTGAATTTACTGGTGTGAGTGGTGTGGTAAACAAATTCCAAAAAGGACTTCGACTAAGTGCGACGGTCGCCGCTTTCTCGAACGTCCCAAGTTGTCTACTCTGTTGCGAACGCGGAAAGCTCCGGGCAACCGAGTAAACGGTCAGGATCGATCAAAACGGTCGTCGCCTGATCGGTGACCGAAAGGCTGTCGGCGAACATTGCCATTCGGTCGGATAGTCCTTCAAGAGGTCCCTGCTCGCCGCTCAGGTGTCGTATTCCGAAAACCCGGTCTACCACCAGTGCAGTGCGTGCATCGTGACGCTCGCTGTGGACAACGATAATTTTTTCACCGACAGTGCGTCGATGATCGGTCAGTCGCAGCAGATCCCGGAAATCGGTCACTGATACAATCTGGCCACGCAAGTTCGTCACGCCACGAAGCCATGATGGCGTTCGAGGTAAAGCCGTGACTTTTCCACATCGATCAATTTCCAGAACGCCGTCCAGCGGCACTCCGTACTGTTGATCGCCGACTTCAAAAACAACGTAACGCGGGCCGGCATTAAGTCGCATCTGCTCGTCGGTTTCCAAATCGATTTCAGCGTCAAAGCTTCCATCGATTTGAGTACTGCCATCAATGGCAGAACTGATTTGTGCCATCAGGTCGTCCAGCCGTGCAGCCGGTTCGCCTGATTCTCCCAAAGCGGATGGATCGAGGTCGATGATCTCGTCCTCTTCATTGAGCCAGTCGATCGCATCGTCACCAAACGCAGCCAACAGAGCTTTTTGCACGTCAGCGTTAAGTGGATCTTCAGATTTGGGTTGATTTGGTTGTTCAGACATCACATGTCCCGGTTTGAGTTATTCGCTAGTTGATGGAATCGAGATCAAACTGTTGACTGCCGCCACCAGAGCTTCTGGATCGACAGGTTTGGACAGGTAGTGATCTGCTCCCTGACGGTGACCCCAGTAGCGGTCCTTTTCCTGATCTTTGGCTGTCAGCATCATGATTTTGATAGCCAGTTCAGGGTTTGATTTAATTGTTCGGCAGACCTGATAGCCGTTTTTCTTGGGCAACACGATGTCCAACACGACCAGCTCAGGGTGGTGTTCGAGCACCAGTTCCAAAGCCCGCTCGCCGTCTTCGGCGGTGATCACTTCGAAGCCTTGCTGTTCAAGGATTTCTACGATCTGTCGCCGTGTCGTAGGACTGTCTTCAACGACCAGTAGTTTTTGCGGTAGAGACATGCTGTTTGCCGAAATACGGGGAGGACTTACTTAACCAATCGCAACCATTGCGATTTTTAGTATGTCCGCCAGGATGCCTGAAACTCTTCCACAAAAACGACCAGGGATTGCTCGACCGTTTTGCCAATCTCGGAATCGCTTCCTGCGGCTTCGATTGCCTGAAGCAATGTCGCAGAGCAGGCCCCGAGAAGTGCGTCGCCAAGATTGTCGTAAGACTGGCGAACAGACGCGTCGCTACAGGCATGTGCACCGAACAGGTTCATCAGGGCGAAACCCCATGAGCGTGTGTCGAGCACTTCCTTGTGAGCCATACTCGCGTACTTCGCTTTCTTGATCTCTTCGAAGGCGTTGTCAAAACGTTCACCGGTGAGGAATTCGTCGCAAAAATTCAGCAACAGCTCAAGGAGCTTGTCTGTATTTTCACTTGCATTCTCAACATGGCCGTTGCGTCCACCGTCGCCGCGAGCACTCGCGACCTGGGTTTCCAGCTGGGAGATCAGATTGATGCATCCGATTTCGAACTCGATCATGTTCTCTGTGCCACGAGTCGCGTTCGAAGCGTTGTTCAAATCCTGCACAGTCTTGTTTTCAGTTTCTTGGTTCATCGTATTTTGAAACGTGAGGTCAAATGCTCTAGTAAAGGTGGGAGAGTCGCGGTAGGTAGCAGTCGAAAACTAGGCGTGGACGCCGGTGTGCAATCGCACTTTTTCGACAAGGTCGTTGGATTCGAATGGCTTGGTGATGTAGTCACCGCAACCAAACATCTTGCCGCGAAGCTTGTCGAATACTCCGTCTTTGCCCGAAAGCATGACGACGGGAATATGACGTGTTCGCTCGTGTTTCTTGACAAAGCGGCAAAGCTTGTAGCCATCGAGCCGCGGCATGTTGACGTCCGACAGAATGATGTCGGGCATGTGATCTGAAAGCAGCTGAAGCGCTTCAAGTCCATCGGCAGCGGTGATGACTTCGAAGCCTTCGCGAGTCAAAGTCATGGTGACCAACTTGCGAATCGTCGGACTGTCATCAACAGCCAGGACAAGCGGCTTGTCCTTGTCCACAACGGGACTTGCTGGCTTGTCTTCAGCGGCGACGTCCTGGGCAACAGCCGCGTCGGTTGTTACGGTGCTGATGTCCGCCTGGAGAGATTCAATCTCTTCCTGAATTTCTGATTCGGCAATTTCACAAACGTCCAGCTCTGCGGCCGCTTCCTGCTCTTCGAGAAGACGGAATTCGGCTTCCTCGTCGGCTTGACGCTGGGCTTCGGCTGCGGCCTCTTCTTCTTCAGCGAGACGTTGAGCTTCGGCCTCTTCGTCGGCTTGACGTTGGGCTTCTTCCTCTTCAGCTTGACGCTCGGCTTCGGCTTCGGCTTTGGCCTCTTCTTCAGCTTGACGCTCGGCTTCGGCTTCGGCTTCTTCGTCGGCTTGACGTTGGGCTTCTTCCTCTTCAGCTTGACGCTCGGCTTCGGCTTCGGCTTTGGCCTCTTCTTCGGCGAGACGCTTGGCTTCGGCTTCTTCGTCGGCTTGACGTTGGGCTTCTTCCTCTTCAGCTTGACGCTCGGCTTCGGCTTCGGCTTTGGCCTCTTCTTCAGCGAGACGTTGAGCTTCGGCTTCTTCAGCTTGACGCTGAGTCTCTGCTTCCTCTTCGGCTCGACGCTTGGCTTCGGCCTCTTCAGCGAGACGCTGAGTCTCTGCTTCGTCGGCTAGGCGTTGGGCTTCTGCTTCTTCTTCCAGACGAAGCGATTCAGCTTCATCTGCTTCGCGAACCAGTTCCTGAACGACAGTAGAAAAACCACTGATCCATTCGAGACCGCTTTGAGCAACGGCATTGTCCGGATCAAGATCCAGAACACGAATAAATGCGTCTTCCTTCTCGTCGATCGATCCGCAAGTCCATGCTTGCATCAACCAGCACGAAATTGACTGGGTGTCGAAAGAGTCATCACGGGTAGAGTCGCCAGTTGAAACTGGATTTCCCTTGTGAATCTCCCGCGCGGTTTCATACAGGAAGCGATTTGTGGATGTGTTCATTCTTTTTCTGCAGTCAGAGTGGTGGCGTTCAATTAATGGAGGTCGATGTGGTTGTACTTCCGCACGCTCGATCAACAGGTTGCCCGGAACAGTTCGCGGGTTGAGCCTGTCGTCATGCCGTCGCGGCGACTTCCAACAGGTTTACTTTTTCTGATACTGGTCGATGCCTTCGTCTTTCCAAACGGAAAGAGTCTTGCTGTCCGAGTCAGCGATTTTCACTCCGATGGCGTTGACCGGGTGATCAAATTTCTTCTGAATTTCAATCCAGTTCTTGCGAATGTTTTCTGGAATGGGCATGAGTTTTTTCCTGTCAATAAAGGACTAAAATGTGTTTAAAAGGACCCTGTCGGAAGACAAAGTCTGCCGGTCGTTGAAGGATTTCCAACTACCGAAAGTGCTTCCGAACTACCGATATATAGGTCTCGCTAAAGCGCAAGGAGTGTTTTTTGAAACAAAAGGTGAGTTTTTTTTACATCGCTCCCGTTGCGACAGAGACGAAAGATTCGTGCAGATCCAATAATTCGTTATGCTCGCTACTACCGGACTCTGTCGGGCCCACGACGGAGATCGCCAGCTGTTTTATGCCTTCTAACAGAACATCACTGGCCAGCGTTTTGATATCTTCGATGGTGACTGCGTCAATCGCCTCGAGAATGTCGGCGTCTTCGATTCTCTCGCCGAAATGAAACTCCTGCGTGGCCACTCTTGAGACACGGTTGGAAATCGAATCCGTTGCCATTCGACTTTGGCTGCGGACCTGCATCTTTGACTTCCACAGCTCCTCCTCGCCGATGGGATTCTCCCAGAGCCCCAAACGCATCAGCTCAACGAGAACCAACTCGACGGTCTGGACAAGATGTTCGGGGTTGGTGCCGCCGCTGATCGCCATCATGCCTGCGCGGCGATAGGCCAGGATCGAAGCGTTCACTGAATAAACCAGGCCGTGCTTCTCGCGAAGACACTGGTACAGCCGTGAGCTCATTCCACCACCAATCAGATTGCACAACACGTGCAAGGCGTAGCGGGATTTATGGCCATACTCAAAAACCGGCACAGCCACAGAAAAACTGCTTTGGGCAATCGGCATCGTCGTGACACGAACTCCACGCCCAAGCTTGATCGGCTTCTCTTCCCGCGGTGCACTCTGGCCTCGCAGGGTCCACAGTGCATCCTGAACCTGCTCCACAATCGAGTCGTGTTCCAGTTGGCCGGCTACCGCCACGATAATGCGATCCGGCGTATATTGTCGGGAAACGAACTTGATTACGTCGCTGCGTGACAGGCTACGGATCGAGTCTGCCGACCCCAACAAGGAATTTGAAAGAGAACTCCCGGACCACAGAATCCCTTTATTGGACTGCAACAGAATGTGCTCGGGTGAGTCCTGATAGCCAAGGATTTCCTGACTGATGACTTCTTTCTCACGCTCGAGGGATTCTTCCGGATACTTACTGGCAACCAATATGTCGCCCAGCAAATCCAGGGCGTAACTTACATAGTCGCCCAGCACATACGCGTAGAAACAGGTGTAATCCGGGGCGGTAAAGGCACCAAAAGAACCACCCGCTGCGTCGATCAGCTTTGCCAGTTCCTGGCTGGACCGTAGCGGTGTTCCCAAAAAGAGCGCGTGTTCACACAGATGAGCCAACCCGGACTGGCCGGCCATTTCATCCTGAGGGCCAGCATCGACCAGGATGGAAATACCTGCAGTTCCAAAGCCGGGGACCCGTTCAGTAACGACGCGAACGCCATTGTCCAAGCGAGTCCAATTAGTTGCAGGAGTCGCCAGCATGGCGCCGCACCTGTGGTTTGGGGAGTAATTCAGACGAATTCCATTCGCCTGTTCGAACACCGAAAACTGGGAAAGTTTTTCGGCCAGAGAAAGTTAGCTCACCGTTAGTGTGTTGACGGTGCGGCTAGGTAATTTCACTGGGAAAGCGATCACGAAAGGGCACCGGGCGCCGATCCGGTCGATTGCAACGCCTGTAAGCCCGGATTACTCACGAGACGCGGGCCTCAGAATTAGTTCCGACAGTGTTCCGCGACTCTGATGCGATGAAACGATCGCTGTGGCTTTCACCTACCGAAAGATTCACATTTCTTGTTGAAATTCAGCTTTTCCCTTGCTCCCGTTGGCCAGACGCAGAATCAACGTCCGTCGCGTGAATAATCCGGGCTCAGATAGCGCGTCCGCTCAGATAGCGCGTCCGCTCAGATCGGGCGTCTGAAACGCTTTCGCAAAACTTCGACTTCTGCGTATCGAAAGCAGTCGGGATGATGATCGTTCACGATCCCCAGCGCTTGCATAAACGAATAGCAGGTGGTTGGGCCGACAAACTTCCACCCAAGCTTCTTCAGTTGCTTGCTCATCTCTTTCGATTCGTCGGTGATCGCACGTTTCGCGTCGTACTTGCGCGGCTTGGGCTCGAATTTCCAGAAAAACGCACCCAACGAACCGTGTTCGGCAATCATTTCCCGAGCCATTTTTGCGTTGTTGATCGTGGCTTCGATTTTACCACGATGACGAATGATCCCGGCGTTGCCGAGGAGCTTTTCAACCCGCGCAGCCCGGTACTTGCAAACCTTTTCAACCTCAAAATTGTCAAAGGCAGCACGAAAGTTCTCACGTTTTCGCAGGATCGTTATCCAGCTCAAACCGGACTGGAAACCCTCAAGGCAGATCTTCTCAAACAGCCGACGGTTTTCGGAGACCGGCCGGCCCCACTGCGAATCGTGATACTTCACGTACAGCGGGTCCTTGCCGCACCACGCACAACGGGACTTGTTGTCATCGCCGGGCAGTATCAATTCGGAAGCCACGTGAGGATCACCTTTTACAGTGTTTCCATCTGCTTAGCGATTTTGTCGATAAACATGTCATTGTTGTCGAATCGACCAAGGTGTTTGGTCAGCTCCTTCATCGCCTGGGCCGGATCGTTCATCGAAAGCAACGAACGACGCAAGCCAATGATCGCGTTGAGCTTTTCTTCGGAAAGCAAAAGTTCCTCACGGCGCGTTCCGGATTTCGCGATATCGATCGCTGGCCAGATTCGCATATCGGCAAGGTCCCGGCTGAGCACCAACTCCATGTTACCGGTCCCCTTGAACTCTTGGAAAATAAGCTCGTCCATACGACTGCCGGTATCGACCAACGCGGTTCCGACAATCGTCAATGACCCGCCTTCTTCGAATGCACGTGCCGACGAAAACAGTTTTTTGGGAATATCCATGGCTTTGGTGTCGATACCGCCGGACATCGTTTGCCCGCGGCGACTGGAGTTACTGACCCACTTGTTGAACGCACGAGCCAAACGCGTGATCGAATCGAGCAACAGGAATACATCGCGCCCCATTTCCGCAAGCCGCTTGCAACGTTCGACAACCAATTGCGAAAGTCGCACGTGGCTTTCGATGTCCTCGTCCAAACTGCTGGCGATGACTTCCCCGCCAAGCACATTTCGCTTCATGTCGGTGACCTCTTCGGGACGTTCGTCAACCAACAGCACCATCAGAACCGAATCCGGGTGATTGGCCGCGATCCCTTGACTGATGTGTTGAAGCATGACCGTCTTGCCGCTGCGAGGCGGGGCAACGATCAGTGCACGCTGGCCTTTACCGAGCGGCGTCAACAAATCCATCACGCGGGTCGTCAATGGCTTGGGGCCATTCTCAAGCTGATACCACTGCTCGGGGTTGATCGGCGTGAGCTTGTCAAAACGCTTTACGTTTTCGGAGTAGTCCTCCGGAGCCATCCCATCGACGTCGATCAGTTCGCGAAGCCTTGGGCCCTGCTGCCGACGACCGGGTTGGACTTTGCCACGGACAATCAGGCCTTCACGAAGACCGTATTTTTCAATCATCGTGCCGGGGACGAATGGATCGGTTCGGTCACGAGAGTAATTGTTTTCCGGGCTTCGAAGAAATCCGTATCCGTTGGGATGCAGCTCAAGCAAGCCAAAGCCTTCGAAAAGTTCTGATTCGTCGATCTCAACAGGCTCGCGTGGCCCACGATCACGACGTCTGTAGTTGCCACTTTTGCCGCCGCCGCTTTTGGACCCACGGTTTCCACCACCGCCGCCACCGCCACCGCGTCGTCGTCGACCGCCGCCACCGCGACGCGACCGTCCCGAAGAACCACCGCCATCGCGGCTACCACCGCCATCGCGACTGCCGCCACCATCGCGACTGCCGCCACCATCGCGGCTGCCGCCGCCATCGCGGCCTGAACCGTTACCGTCACGGGATGACGAGCCTGAGTTATCTACAGAATCCGACCGGGAGTCCGAATCAGAGTTTGAACTTCGGCGATATCGTTTTTTAGCCATGGGTAATCCTGATTTCCAGACAGGCTCCTGAAAGACATTGCTCGACCCAGATTTGGGCGTCCTCCGGACCGATGAAACACAGATTTCAACCAACGCCCAAAGGCGGTTCGAAGAAAGCCGTGCATGCAGTCACAGAAATGAGCGAAGAAAAGGGAAGCGTATCGATGCAAGTCCACCGCCGACCTGACAGGTCGCGTAATGCACAAACGGTTATTCCTGGACCGAACTTCCATAGGTATCCAAACCGCCAACTGACGGTCAATTGAAAAAGCCGTGAGCGATGACTCGCGTGATGCAGGCAAAGCTATCACCACCTGCAATCCGTCCCATCCACAGCCACGATCTTTGGCAACCTGCAGCCCAACGAGCCCCAGAGCACCACAAAGATCTGTGTATTAGAGTTTTTCGATAGTACAAGCCGACCCGGACACAACAGGTCCTGGCCAACAACAGCCGACACGGTGAAGCCGACGTATCCAAAGATGGCAACAAAAGAAATGCGGCAATTCCCTTACCCTGCAATCGCAAAGCCAAATGGGAGCACTCCAAAAGAGCCCGGGCCGCAGGCCAATGTCCTGCTCAAGCTTTTCCTCAGCCAACAGATTCACAAACCATTAGTTCGAATCGAAGCCGAATCGGGAACAAGCTTGTCCCAAAAGATGCCGGATCGCTCCAGCAAAAATGCAGACGTGTCTGCTGTTAGATACTTCGACCGATCACCTGACCGATCTGTGAAAATTTTTGTCAATCTGTAACTTCGTGTCAAGCATAAATGAATGCCGCCTCCCATTTTTCCCGGGCTTTCCAAATTAAAGTTTTTTCTTCGCCGAATTGCAGGAAAACAGGAAAAACCGGTTGAAAACCTGCATTCGTTGGACTTTCCGCTGTCCTCATTTTCCTACTTTCGCCGATTACCTAAAAACGCTGTGTTCCTTGGTGGTCGCCGCAACCCGCCCCAATGGCCTCGGTCCACAACCACCAGAACGCTTGTTTGTTCAAAGGTATCGCAATGAAACCCGCACAAATTATCCTCGTCGCCCTGCTTGCTCTGACTGCTGTCACGTGTGTCGATCAAGCCTACGCTGCGCCACAATCTGGCCTCAACAGCGACCTCAAGTGGCATTCCGACATCGAACAGGCCAAAGCAATCGCGGCCCGCGAAGACAAACTGGTCCTGCTTCACTTTGGAGCGTCGTGGTGCCGTCCGTGCAAGTCAATCGAAACCTTTGTCTTCACCAGCAAAGAAGTTCAGGACACAATCGCTGCCCACGTTGTCCCGGTCAAGCTCGATGCGGACGTGGCCATCGATGCGGTGAACGAGTACGACGTTCAAATGGTGCCCTACGACGTTGTCATTACTCCCAGCGGCCGAGTGGTTTCGAAGCGTCGATCACCAAAAGACGCCGACAACTACGTCCGCATGATCACAAAGTTTTCAACCGCCAACCGAAAGCTTCGGGGCGACAACCAGGGTAATCTTGCCCATCAAATGAAAGACGCACAGAATCGCCTTGCCAATCGCTCGGCCATTCAAAAAGGTGACTTTCGCCCCACCGCTCCCCAGCACGAATTTGGCCTGTCAAAAGACGGCTCACTGCTAAGCCGCCGCCAATCAGCGTTTGGCGAAAACAGCAATGCAAAACAAAATCCGTGGGTCGCTCCCAAAACTCCTGCTCCGGTTCGCAATCAGGCTCAGACGTGGGAATCTTCCAGGCCCAACTGGGACGACATGGATCGCCAGCAGTTCCTCAATCAGCAACAGGAAATGCCTGTTCAGGGTGTCGCCCGCCGCGCCGAGCCACAACGGATCCTCAACCCGAGCTACTTCGACGCGATTCGCGAACGCAAGGAGATCGTTGCACAAACGCTGCCCAGCCGTCCGGCTGCTACCGAGAAATCATTCGAGATCGTCGGTGAGGTTGTCGATGCAGAACTGCCTGTCAACGGTCCGCAACTGACGGGCCCGGTGGCATCTTCGGTTTCCAACCAGCCCTACGATTTGACAACGCCTGCTTCGATTCCAAGCGAAGCAGAACTGTCGCTGCCCGGGTTGGCCGAGTCTTCAACACCGACAGCATCGGTTGCCAACCCACCTCCAGCAACCGCACCCACTGCCCAACCAGCGAATTTCAATGTCGCCAACAAGCTGCAAGGCCCAGCGCGACAAGCTCAAACGCAAGCTCAAACGGCGGAAACAATGGCACCGAAAACGGCGATGAAGAAAGAGCCAGAGCCTTTGGACCGCAGCCGCTATTGTCTGTACGGCAAATGCCCCGTGACACTTATCAAGGAAGGCCGATGGGTCGACGGCGATCCTGCGGCGGGCCCTCTCCAGCATCGCGATCGCGTGTTCCTGTTTGCCGACGCCGAGAAACGCAAAGAGTTCAAGATGAATCCGGACCAACTGAGCCCGCTTTTGGCTGGCTTCGACCCGGTCGTCTATCACGAGCAAGCCCAATTGACCGACGGCAAGCCAGAGCATGGCGTATTCATGGGCCAGGCTCCCAAGCACCGGGTGATCCTGTTCTCATCTGCGGAAACTCGCGAAAAGTTCCAAGGCAGCCCATCGCTATACCTGGGAACCGTTCGCCAGGCGATGCAGCAAGCCAACACCGGTAGCGATCAAACCATCGTCCGCTAGATTCGCCAAGACAGCAATGTGGCTCGCCTCACCGGGGCGACTCTCCAAGTTGCGTCGCTCGGATCTCCGATGCGTTTCTTGACCCGGATTATTCACGACGACGGGCGTTGATTCTACGTTTGGCCAACAGGAGCAAGGGAAAGGCTGAAATTCAACAAGAAATGTGAATCATTCGGTAGGTGAAAGCCACAGCGATCGTTTCATCGCATAAGAGTAACCGATCACTGTCTCAACTGATTCTCACGCCCACGCCTCGTGAATAATCCGGGCTTAAACAGCCAAGCAGCTCGCATCTCCAAGGCTGTGATTTTTTCGGTCACCCTCCCACTGGACCCACTGGGAGGGTCGGCGGCGGCTCACTGCCGGAGAGGGTTCCGCGCGTCTGTCATCGCCAAAGCCAGAGCATCGCCAAAGCCAGAGCATCGGCAAAGCCAGAGCATCGGCAAAGACCGCTAAAGACAGAGCATTAGCAATGCGGTGAATGAAAACACAACCTCTCCACGTCGAGTCTCCACAGCCACACGATCAAATCACTCGTACGACCACTTGCTAATCCAAGGATCGCCAAGTTCCGTCTGCCTCTGCTTCAGCAGTCCCTTGTACGTGGCAAGCTTGTCCGCGTAAGCCGGATCGTCCGCCAGATTCGTGGACTCAAACGGATCGGCCTGCATATCGTACAACTCGAATCTGGGCCGGTGAATGAATTGCCCAACCGACTTCCGCCCGTACGGTGTTTCCATGCCCGCACGAAACGAACGCTGCCAACTGGACGCCGAAAACAGGTCTGTCGCAAACGGATAGTCCAGCTTGTGAGCAATATTGAAAATCAGCTTGTAGTTGCGATCGCGATAAGTTCGCATCGGGTAGTACATCTGAATTTCGTGAAACGTATGTGAACCGAAAACAGCCTCGCGGTGCGTCACCTCCGGATCATCCATTGCATCCAGAAACGAATTGCCGTGATAGCTGCGAAATGGATTTCCACCGTTTCGATTTTCGCCAACGAACCTTTTTTCACGATCCCAAAGCTTGTCGGCGTTCTCCCATTTCGTTGGTGAATTCGCCTCGCGGTCCAACCCTTTCGCGAAATCCAGAATCGTGGGCGTGATATCGACGTGGCTGATCATGGCTTTACTGCGAACGCCGTGCTGTTTCGCATACGGGTTGTGAACCACAAACGGGACCCGCAAACCCGGCTCGTAAACACTCGTCTTGGCGCCCGCAAACGCAGCACCGTGATCGGCGGTGTAGATAATCATCGTCGAATCAAACAGGTCATTCTCTTTCAGGATTTCAATCAATCGCCCCAGACCTTCGTCGACCCGCGAACAGGATTGATAATAGTTCGCCAGTTCAGCCCGCGTCTCCGGGTCATCGTTTAACCAGGCAGGTACGGGAACTTCGGCAGGCGCAAACGTTTTTTCGTTGCCAAACTTTTTGTTGCCCTGCTTGTTGCCAAACAGGTTTGGCTTGAGTTCCAGGGGCGAAGCCGCGTCAACTTTTCCGCTGCGATGCGGATCGTCGGTGGCAAAGTACAAAAAGAACGGCCGCTGGTCCGATTTGTCGGACAGAAACTCCCGACAGTTCTCCGCCAGCAACATAACGTCGCGCCCCTTTCCAGTCAGCTTTTTCTCAAAATGAAATACAGTTTCGGGAGCCACGTGATACTTGCCGATTCGCGCCGTCCGATAGCCGCAGTTTGCCATCACGCGGGGCAGGGCAAGGGAGGCAACATTGGGAAACGCACCAAACTTGTGAAAGTGATGCTGGTGGCCGTACTGCCCGTTCTTGTGATTATGCAACCCCGAAAGAATCACGCTGCGACTGGCGCTACAACTGGCCGTTGTGGCAAATGCGAGGTCGAACACGACGCCGTTTTTGGCCAGCAAGTCTAGGTTCGGGCTGTCGGCAACGGTGTCGCCGTAACACCCCAATGTCTGTGACTGGTCATCGGTCACAAACAGAATGACGTTGCGAGCTGGTTCGTCAGCATACAACGCGGAAACCCATGCCAGCGAAAAGGCAGTCAAAAGGAACAGTAGTCTGGCCATAATAAACTTTCAAAATCGTTCGTAAGCACCCATTGTACCGCAAACTCGCGTTCCTGATTTGGTATTCCATCGCTAAACTTTGCCGCCAGCCCTTCGGAGAACTCGCATGGAAGCGAACCGCGACAATACCAATCCAAAAATTCTAGTCACACGACTGAGCCACATCGGCGATTGTATTTTGACGCTTCCGATGGTCAACCGACTGCGCGAGATGCTGCCGGAAAGCCAAATCGTCTGGGCCATCGAATCGCCGACGCAAAAACTGCTGGCCGAACATGGCTCGGTTGACGAGTTCATCGTCGTCCCGAAATCATGGATGAAAAGTCCGGCCAACTGGCTCTCACTTGGGCGGAAGCTTCGCCAGTACAATTTCGACATCTGCATCGACCCCCAGGGGATCACCAAGAGCGCGATGCTGGGTTGGCTTTCACGAGCCAAAGTCCGCATCGGCGCCAGTGGCCGATGGGGGCGTGAGCTTTCCACGTGGCTTAACAACCGCCTGATCGAGCCCACCGCCACGCACCTTGCTGATCGTTCCCTGGAACTGCTGAGCCAAATTTCCGGCTCCGACGCACAAGCGGGCATTCATTCGTATGACCTACCGATCCCGGAACAGGCCCTCATCACCGCAAATCGACTTTGTAACCAAAACCAGCTTGAGCAGTACGCGGTCATCAACCCGGGCGCCAGTTGGCCGTCCAAAAGATGGGACACGCAACGGTTCGGATCGGCAGGAAGCTACCTTTACCGCAATCGACTGATCCGCAGCGTGCTGACCTGGGCCGGCCCCGAAGAAAAAGCCATGGCACTGGAAATCGCCCAATTCGATCCCGACGCGTTTGTCGTCGCCCCCCCAACGACCCTGCCTCAACTCGCAGCAGTCATCAGCAAGGCTTCCATTTTCGTCGGCTGCGACACCGGACCGCTTCACATCGCTGCTGCGGTCGGCACACCCTGCGTTGGACTTTATGGAACGACTCGGCCGCAGGATTCCGGGGCCTGGCCGTACGCTGCACCCACGCCTCACGTCGCGGTGCAAAAGTGGCATCAATCGGGCTCGTGCCGCAAACGCCGCAGCGCCGCCAACGACGCCATGATGGATATCCTTGCTGCGGATGTCTTCAAAGCCTGCGACCAGATCTTGGACGAAGCCAACGAGCAACAACGCAAGTCAGCGTAATTCGAATTTGGCGACGGCCATCTCCCGTTGGCCGTGAGGCGACTGGCCGGAAGCACCCATCGGTTCGGCCTTTTCATTGAATGCCAAACCGACAGCCAACCGACCAATTGATGGTTGAATCGTACCCGGCCCGAACCAGCGGCTTTACCAGCGGTTCACCTTTGGTCTCAACCCCCGAGGCCTTACGGCCAGCGGCTCACTTTTTCAAACCGCGACCGCAACAACCATTCGCGGGTTCCAAATGGCGATCTCTAAATCTTCTTGATCGCCACAACGGTCGAATGAAACGCCTGCTGACCGGTGATCGGATCAGGAGCAATCGGCATGATCCGGTTCTGGTTCCAGCCGTTGCCCATGTTCTGCTCCCACTGGGAGGGATCGCCTTCGCTTTTATCTTCCCACCACATGTTGCGCTCCCAGTCCGGGTCCCGCAGGCCAACGGTGTCGCTGCCTTGCAAGTGACCGTCGGCGGCACCGCCATCGGACGGGCCTTTCTTGCCCTGAGCCACGTTGGTGTACTGCCAGTGGCCACAACTGTTGCTCATCGCGATTGCGCGCGGATGGATGCCTTCCATTGTCACGACGGGAACACGCATCACGCCCGCGACATGCCGACCGCTGGCGTCTTTTTCGCCGTGCGTCAGATTCGGATTGCTGGCCTCAAGCATTTTCGAGCCATAACCCGTCAGCTCGATCCAGTCCCCATCCTTCAAACCAAATTGCTCGGCCGTCTTCGGATTCAGCCACGCTGGGTTGCTGTGCACAATCTCGGCAAGCCACTTCAGGTTCATCGTCCGACCGTGGTTATGAACGTTCCACTTGAACGAAGTCATAATCAGCTCGTTGTCCGAAAGTTCAACGTGTTCAACAGGCTGCATCCAGATCGGCATCTCGTCGATATCGACATCGTAAGGCTTGTGCTGCTCGGGTCGATTTTTGGTCTTGAGCATGTTGGAGCTTTTGATCATGTCCGTGGTGTCCTTGTTCAAGCCAGTGGCTTTCACGAACGCACTTCGAATCTCAAACTTGCGGCTGGGCGTTTTGAACCCGCGAACGGCTTTGCCGCCCATCATGATGCCGATCCCGACACCGTCTTTGGTGATCACACCAGACTCCGCGTCGGTCACCGAACCGGCCAAATCTTCCTTGGAAAGCTCGACCATGAAGGGCTCGTAAAACGGCTCGCGCGATTCGTCTTCCCAGCAGCCTTCTTCGAGCAGACGCTCAAGGCCCTTTTTGCCGGTCTTGGGATTTTCAGGCACGTTGGACGCCCAAACTTCCATGTACTCGCGCTCCGATTCCTTGTACCACTCTTCCATCCCGCCGCCAATTCGCTTGGCCAATTCGGGGAAGATCCACCGCACGTCGCGGGCTTCGCCCAAAGGCTTGACCATCGGCGTCCGCAACCCAACGTACGGCCGCAAGTTGTACGCTCCGCGAGCATCCAAATCCCAACGCTCCAGATACGTTGTCCAGGGAAGCACAATGTCCGCGTAGTGCGCGGTCTCGTTGTAGAACGGATTGATGCAGATGTGGAATTTGATCAGATCCTCATCGCAGAGAACTTCCTTGGTCAGGCTTTCCTCGGGCCACGTCAGGGGCGAATCGAGGTTGTAAGTCATGTACGCGTCCAGTTTCGCGCGGCCCTGCTTGAGATACAGATAGATGATCTCACCGACGCGCATCCGCCGCCAAACGTTGGCCAATGGAAACTCCGGTGGATCCTCAAGCACACTCCAGTTCTTGGGTGACGGTGGGAGCTTGGGCGTTTTCACGTTCGGGTCCAGTCCACCCCAGGGCGACCAACACCAGCCGCCCTTTTTGCCGACGCTTCCGACAACCGCGTTCAGCAATCCGATCGCACGGTCGTTGTAAAAGCCGTTCAGGTGAGCCGAAGAACCGCGGTTGCACATCGTGGTCGCTGCCGGCGCGGCGTCCGCGAATTCCAGAGCGACACGCCGGATATCCGCCGCCGGTACGCCAGAGATTTTCTCGGCCCACTCAGGCGTATGATCAGCAAGGTGCTTTTTCAGTTCTTCGACGCTGCTGGTGGTCCACTGATTCAGGAATTCTGCGTCGTGCTTGCCCGCCGCCAAAATCGCCTGGCTCATCGCGAGGGCGATCGCACCATCGGTGCCGGGAAAGGGAGCGTACCACTCATCGCTCGCACCGGCGGTGTTGGAAAGCCGCACATCAAAGGTCACCATTTTCGCGCCGCCAACAAATCGTCCGTTTTGAATCCGGTTGGCAAACGAGACGTGGCCCTGGTGAGCTTCAAAGGCATTGGAGCCAAAGTTCAAGATGTAGTTCGAATTTTCCACATCGTTCAAATCCCAATCGCTCTCCCACAGATACGTCAGGTTCGCAGCCCGGCGGTTGCCACTGCAAAGCGAACGATGGGAAAGCTGAGTTTTGGTTCCAAAAGCGTTGAGGAATCGTTTGAGCGCGTCCTTGGACCGCTGCCTTCCCTGGTGGAACGCAAAATTTTCCGGATGGCCCGAATCACGAATCGGCTTGAGCACTGCGGTCATCTCGTCGAGGGCTTCGTCCCACGAGATTCGCTTCCACTTGCCTTCGCCACGTTTGCCAACACGCTTCAGCGGATACAGCAAACGTTCCGGATGATACTGATGGTTCAATCCCGCGTGCCCGCGAGCACAAAGCCGACCGCGGCTGTTGGGGTCGTTGGGGTTGCCTTCGATTTTGATGATGCGGTTGTCTTTGACGTAGCCCACGATGCCGCAAATCGTGCTGCACAGTTGGCACATGCCGGGGACTTTGGTGGCGTTGTTGTACTTGTCGCGGTCCGGCCAGTTTCGTTTCGCCAGCGGCCCGGGCAACTCGCAAACACCGGGAGTCTTTTCGGTGCCTTCGGGCCAAGCTTCGCCCTTGAGACGTTTCCACTTTTCAAGGTCGATTCCCTGCTTGGGTCGCTCGCGCTTTTGACCGCCCTTTTTGGTTTCGTCTTGGCCTTGTGCAGCAGGCGTTAACGACAAAGCCGCCAAAGCTGAACCAAGTGCAATAAAATTTCGTCGATTGGAATTCGCGTCGCGTTCGGGTTGTTTTGTCATGGAGAGCTTGAGAAAACGAGTGCCTTGAAGATTTTTATTTTGCACATTTGGCCGCCGGATTCTAACCCAATCCGAGCCATAGCGTGCCAGGGGCCTGTATTAAAATTCACTGTCACCAGACGATTCCATCCAGACCCAAATCTGGGAAACGTCCACCATTGAAAGAAAAGCCCCCAATCCACAGAGTGCCACGCCGATCAGGGCCAACTTTCGTTTCGGTGAACTCAGCCCCCACATTCCCATGCAGAAGCCAATCAACGCGTTGATGGCCGACCATCCGGAAACAAACGAACCGAAGACTGCGAGCAAACCGAGCACCACCGCTCCGACAGCGCCGCCTTTGGCGTTGATGTTTTTCAGTTGCAGAGGAGTGTCAAGCGACGAACCGGAGGTGCCCTTGGACAAGCTGGACGCTGGCGGGACAACACGCGGCGAATAGACCACTTCCGGTTGCTCAACCGCCGGGTCGGCTACCAATTCTGCTTCGGCAACCAGTTCAGCTTGAACAATTTCTGGACCGCTGTCTTGGTTCGTCGTTGTATCAACCTCCCCAGCTGCGAGTCCATTGTCTGATTCCTGGTTCTCTGAATTCATCGATTGTCGACTGCCCAAAGCGAAAATTAAATCCGGCGCAAGAAACAAGCCTAACACAAACGCGTCAGGCTTGATGGAAAAGCGGATCGCTCAATAGAACTATTTCTTGACCGGAGCACCCTGTGCCTTGCGCATTTCTTCGACGACTTCTTGTTTGAGCTTGGTGCCGACGAGTAAACCGGCCTTGGCGAACTCAGCGATCGTCATCTGGGTCTTTTCAATCTCAACAACGGCCTTATTGAATTCGACAACCATTTCCTTGCCGATCGCTTCTTTTTCTTTTTTGCCTGCCTCCTTGTCGGCCATTTCTTTGGCAGCGTTAATCCGGGCAGTGAAGTTCTTGCCCTTGAACGCTTCCTTGAACTTCAAACCAAACGCATTGTTGATCGCTTTGTTCCTACCCGGATGGCAGGCCGAACATGAAACGGAATTGAGGTTGTAACGTTCAATCAGTGGCTTTTTCAAAAAGTCATGAGCATCCGCGGTGGACAAAATTCCAAAAAATGCGATCGCCAGGACCGGCAAAAATTTAATCAGAGATCTCATTCTTGTTCCTTTAAAGATAGTGAATCACGCCCATGGGACGTTTTATTTCGGGGCCATTTTACGTAACCCGCATTGAGCGTGCGGGTTCCGCATATTAAGCATAGCTTTGAATCTGGACCGGCAACTGCCGGATAATTAGCACGATCCTCAGCCACCGGTGTTGGCCCGGGCCATGGCGTCTTCTGCTTTTTGGATAAACGCTGCATCCCGAGTCCCCTCGAATGCACGTCGGTAAGTTTCGCTCAGAGCACTGTAGTTGAATCGGTCGTTGGGCTCCAATTCGACCACTTTCTCCGCATGTTCGACGGATTTAAGATGTTCGTCGACTTTTCCATACAACACCGAAAGCGTCAGATGGCCGCGGGCGAAGTTGTCGTCCAGTGCCAGTGCCTCTTTCATCTTGTCGATAGCTTCGGCGATCTTGCCGTCAGCCTTGAGTTGATCCACTTCTTTTTCGATTGCCAGAATTTCCGGTGTCATGCTCTCGGATATCTCCGTTGTGTAATTTGTGCTTGCGGACAGTTTGCCGCCAAAAGCTTGCAGACAAGTATACGCCCAGACGGCAAAAATCCAACAAACCAATCCGACGCCGCCAAAGTCCCGGCCAAAAGTTTGACTTTGTGCCAGTGAACCGCTATTTTCGCTGACGTTAAACGTGCCAGTACCGTCGGAGGACAGTGTGAATTTCACGTTCAAACAGTGCTTGCTGCTGATTCTGGCTGGCTACGTTGCTTCTTGGTCATCGCCTCAGATTTCGGCCCAGCAGGCTGCAAACGCCGATTCGGCTCCTTCGACCGCCGATCCGGACCAGATCCCTGCCCCTCAAATCCCAAAGTCCTGACGGATCTTGTCCGCATCTTCGAGCCCCTGAATTTCAAGCCGATTGCTGCCACGCTGCCTGACCCCAAGAACAATTACGCCACCTTCCGTATTGGCAAATGCGCCATAGGATTCCCAAAGAGAACACGGCACGCCACCACGAGCTGATTTGAATTCAATTTCAAAATCCTCACCCAATTCGAGAGCGTCCAGTAATTGGTCTCCGTTCATCTGGAACTCCCTTTAAATTTGCTGTCAAGATTCACGATTATTTTATGCCTGGCGAGGTTGGCCGTCTGCATTCGTGAAAATTCGTGCGATTCGTGGCTGTCAAATTCCGAGACGGAAAAGAGAAATGGGAACCGGTCGCCGGCAACAACCAAGAAACGGGGACAGCGACGCAATACGATTGAGAAAGATACCAGGTCCAGTTTTGAACCCCGCAAATGAAGTGGATCGACCAAAGCTAAGTCACCTTTTCAATCGAAAAGCCGCCACGAATTTCACGAATCGACACGAATAACCTACCGACTGCATGGGTGAAAACTCGCTGAGGCGCAAGTTTACGGGGTTTTTGAGGAGAAAAATTGAGGCAATCGGTGCAAGTTCGGTTCAGACGTCAGTTAACAGCTTTGTTTGCGGTGCATGCTTGGGCGATCTTTGGTATCGAAAGTGCCGAGAAGTACC
>CALFWR010000151.1 GCA_937928555.1 uncultured Pirellulaceae bacterium | reverse complement strand
ATCCGCGACTCAGATACGATGAAACGATCGCTGTGGTTTTCATCTACCGGATGATTCACATTTCTTGTTGAAGTTCAGCTTTTCCCTTGCCTCCTGTTGGCCAAGCGTAGAATCAACGCCCGTCGTCGTGAATAATCCGGGCTAAAAGCACTCTACCCCAAAATCAAAACGTGGCGCTGCACCGGGCTAGGGCCGCAGACAGTGAATGTTTGCCATCGAAATGCCGCTCATCATCGCGCCGATGATTCCCACAAAGCCCTGGTCGGTGCCGCACAGGAACAGGTTGTCCAAGTGCGTGGTGCCGTCAAGCTTTTTCTCCGGCGAGCCGTAGACGGCGCCGTTGTCGTGCCAGGTGAAGCGGCGAATCGTGGTCGGCGTGAAGACATCGGTGTCGATCACGTAGGGGCGAAAGTCCGGAGTGAACCGCACGCTCGCGGCAACGCTTTCGTCGTACCAGCGTAGTTTCGCGTTGCGGTAATCGTCTTCTTTGAGAGCGTTCCAGCGGTCAAAGTCAGCGATGGTGGTGATCCGAACCACGCCATCGGCAAGCTGTCCGTCGTGGTCGGCGTAAACGTAATTGTTGGGCGAGCAGATCACGCCGGTGCGGGTGTCGCAAAGCTCTTTTTCTGGCGGCTGCCAGTTGAAGGTCTCGCTGTCGTTGTAAAACACGATCGTGTCGTCATTGCCCAGCGCCTCGGGCTGGCGATCGAGGACCGAAATGGATTCGATAAAAGTCATCTGGCCGGCAAGCCGGGGATCTGGCTGGCTGACGTCGGAACACATCCGCATCGTTTCGAGCTGACCGGCGGAGGAGAGGATCCGTTTGCCTTGCAGGATTTCGCCGTTGTCCAGTTCGACGGCTGTTGCGTGACCGCCATCGACGTGGATTTTTCCCACGCCACAGCGAAGCTTCAGTTCGCCGCCAAGCCCGCGGAATCGCTTGACGAGGTTTTTCAGGATCAGACGCACGCCTTTGTAGGGCCGGGCGAAGCCTTCCATGAAGATGCTGCGGAACATGATGCAGAATTGGCCCCACGCCATGTCGTGTTCTTTGGCGTTGCCGTACCACATCAGCGGGCAAAAAATCATTTCAACCAGCAGCGGTTCGGTGATGGTTTCAGAGACGATCTTTCTGCCGGAAATTTCGAATGCTTCCTGGTCTAGGTCGTCGTAGTCAGCGATCTTTGCCAGCAGAGATTCAAAGTTGTCGACTTGTCCCGGAAAGGCGCTGGCGACTTCGCTGCGGATCAGATCAAGGTCGTTGTCAAAGCGTAGATCCACGCCCGGAAAGGCGATGCGGGATCCTTTTTGAGGGGCCAGGGCGAAGTCTTCCCACTTGAAACGGAGCTGCCGAAGGATTCTCGCGAGCGGACCTTTGCGGGTGCCTTTTTCGGTAAAGTTGGTGACCGCATGTAGCCCGACGTCGTAGTCGCGGCCGTTCATTCGATAGAAAGAATTCAGCCCGCCGATGGTGTAGTGGCGTTCAAGGATGCAGACTTTTTGGTCGTAGTGGGCAAGCCGAATGCCTGCGGCCAGCCCTGACATTCCTGCGCCAATGATGATGGTGTCGTACATGAGCGAGGAACGTTGGGTTGCAAAAAAACAAAGACCGACACATGGCCGGTCCTGGTGATCGATTGTCTGGCTGGTTTAAGCGCAGGTGGCCATCTTGGGGGTCAGATAAGAGACCGTTGTCGCCATGGAATCGAGTTGCGGGTAGTCTTCTTCGGGAACCTGCACGCGGTACCGTTTTCGCAGTTCCATCACGATATCCAGAAAGTCCATGGAATCCAGTTCCATCTGATCGCGGAAAGACTGATCGTCCTTGAGGGTGGACAGATCTTCGTCAGGGGCGATATCGGCAAGGATATCGATGATGACCTGTCGAATTTCCTGGGGTGACATTCGCAGACTCCAAACTCTTGATAAATTTCAGGTGACGTTGTCCGTAGCCCGAATTCCGGGAGCGACTACGGTCGTTTGACGATGACACAGGAATTGATGCCCAGCATGCCAAACGAGCTGTTCAAAATATACTCGACCTTGCCAACCTCGCGAGCCTCGTTTTGAACAAGGTTGATGGCGGGGCAATCCGAATCGAAAGTATCGACGTTGATTGTCGGATGCACGACGCCGTCGTCGAAGGATGGCAGGTTGCCCGCCAATTCTAACGCACCCGCCGCTCCCATCGTATGCCCGATGAAACTTTTCGTGTTATTTATCAGCGTTTTTTCGCAACCGCCAAACACCGTGTGAACGGCGGTGGCTTCCAAAATGTCGCCTTGGCCGGTTCCTGTCGCGTGGGTGCTGACAATGTCGATTTGCTCCGGAGAAAGATGGGCTCTGTTTAACGCCATTTGCATACATTGAGACTGTCTTTCGGCGTTTGGTAGCACAAAGTCGGTGGCGTCGGTATTCATTCCGTAACCGACAATCTCCGCCACGATATTGGCGTTTCTCTTTTTGGCGTCTTCGAGTCGTTCGATGGTGTACAGGCATCCGCCTTCGGAAACGACGATGCCGTTGCGGTCTTTGTCGAACGGTCGGGAGGCTTTGGTGGGGTCCAGGTGGGTCGCCAAAGCGTTTTGGCTGTTGAAGCCGGCAAAGATCCCGAACGTGTGGATGCTTTCGGAGCATCCGCCGGCCAGCGCCAGGTCGCATTCGCCCAACCGTAGCATTTGCACGGCCTGAATCAAGCCAGCGTTGCCCGCGGCGCAGGCGGCACCGATGGTGTAGTGCGGTCCGGTGATGGAGAGGTGCAAGGCGATTTCGCCGGCGGGATTGTTGGCGACGGTTCGCGGATTGTGATGATGAGACCAGAACTGGCAGTCGTAGTCGTACTGGCTGATCTCGTAGATTTCGGTTTCGGTTTCGACGTTTCCGTGTTCGGTGACTCCCACGTAAACGCCCACGCGGCTTTTGTCGAAATTGTCCCAGTCGATGCCCGAGTGAACGATTGCTTCGTTGGCGCACCAGACGCCGACGCTTCCGGCCCGGGTACCGCGACGGGCGTCCTTGCGGCTCTGGTACTTTTTGATTTCAAAGTCACAGACGCCGGCGATCGTTTTGCCAAAATATCGAATCTCGTAGTCCGAGATGCCACTTTTGCCATTGAGTAGTCCATCGCGCATTTCGGAAAGCGAATTTCCGTTGGGCGAAGTCAAGCCAATTCCCGTAATGACGATACGTTGGGAATCAGGAAGATCTGCGGGGTTGGGGTACGTCATTTTGGCCAAGTCAATCGAGCGAAATTAACGCGGGACAACCTAGCCTTTGGCTTCAAAATTGGCAATGAGCCCGGATTATTCACGAGGCGTGGGCGTGACTTTCAGTTCGTCCGATGAACGCGGTGCAGGTTAGAAAAAAGTCTCCGTTGTGGACTTTGCCAACGAGGTGAACCGAAATCTGGGTGACAATCCATCTTTTCCCTCGCTCCTGTTGGCCAGACGTAGAATCCACGCCCGTCGTCGTGAATAATCCGGGATGAGATGTGACAGTAATGCCGGGCTGTCGTGGCCGGTTCGATAATCGGATAACGGTGCGGATCTGAAACTAGAATACTTTCAGGGCTGCTTCGACGCTTTCGACCAATTCGATGCGGCTAACCGGTTTGTCAACAAACCCTGCGGCACCCAGGCGAATCGATCTGAACTTGGTTCCTTTGTCCGCCGCACTGAACACAAGAATGGTGATGTCCTTGAAATAAGGCTTGTCCTTGATCAGTTCCATGATCTCCAGCCCGCCAATCTCCGGCATGATCAGGTCAAGAATGATCAGGTCGGGGCGGTATTGGTCGATTGTCTCGACCGCGCGGGTGGAATCGTTAATTGCCAGAACGTCTTTGTATCCTGCCTGATCCAGATACTTTACGACAACCCGCGTCACGGGGTTTGAGTCATCGACAATCAAAATCCGGGCGAGTTCCGCGGAGAACTCGGTTTCCGATAGAGATTTTCGAGCGAAGTAGTTCATGGGTTCTCGGAGAGCAATTTACGATTGGATGGTCCCAACTGATAAAGTTAGCCTTTGGATTGGGGGTTGGTGCGAAAATTAACTGCAACAGCGGATCCACGTGTTGGTTCGTGTCGAAATTTAGGGCTATACCGGCGATGCGATTTGGCGACCACCCCAGCGGTGGGGCTACTGCGATTTGGCAGGTTCGACCACGATCGTGATTTTGTTTGGAGAAGAGGCTTCGATGTTCACGTCGGGAATGTCCGAAGTGCTGTACGAGCGGTACTTTTCGTGAACCAGAGTGCCGTGGTCGTGTTGAACATTGAAGGTCTGGTTTTCAACCAGCGGCACGGTGATGAATTGCTGGATGGTGACCGCGTGCTTCCCTGCGACGGCACCGTCGTTGGGTTTGAATGTTGTCAGTGAGAAGGTGCCGTCCCGATTGATCTTGCCGCGAGCGTTGATTTTCCCGCCGTCTTCCGTTTTTCGATCCCGATTGAGAAATTCGATCGATCCAAATTTGACCGGGCTGCCGTCCGCAAATTCGATTTTGCCATCGACCTTGTAGGTTGCCTCGCCGCCGCATCCCGTCAGCAGCAGGCAACTCAGAATCAGGCAGGCCAGTGTTGGCATGCCGAACGTGGAAGTTTTCATCGAAAACATATCGGTCCCGAAATTTTACGTCGATCGCCGGAATTAAAATTCAGCGACCGATACGACCTGGCCATCGCTGCGATTGCACAATGCGGCGAGCGATTCTGTATCGATGTTCTCGGTGACAGAATGTGTGGAACCGTCGACCATCGCAAAGTTACAGACGCCGGGATGCCAACTGCCAAAACCGAGGATCGGTCCGGGTTCTTCGCGGATACCAAGGATCGGCACGCCAACACCGCCTACTCGTGCGAACGCGGTAAGGTCCTGTCCGTTGTAGATGGGGCCATTAAACGGGATCATGTTCACTGACTCCGGGTTGACGTGCAATTCGCCAGCGAGAAACGTGTTGGAAAGGCCATCGGAAATGGATGAATGGTGGATTTTATCAACCCAATTGGCTTCGGGTTTGAACTGCAATTCGCCGGAACTGACGGTGAACTCTTCTGAGGGTCGTCCTTTGGATGAAATGATCACTCCATTGCCGTTGCCTCCCCAGTAGAAGTCCGTTGACTTTCCGGTCGCTCCGGGGCTTGGGTCGCCATGATTACCGGCATAGTCTCCGACCGCGCCGCCGACGATGTTTACGCTTTGTGTGCCTCCGCAGCCGCATGGAAGCGCAATATCGACGCGAACCCTTTCGCTCGGCACGGTAGCTGAATCGACTGTGTGTCGTGACGGACACAAGTAGGTGGACACGGGAACAGATCGAAGCTCAACCGGGTGCGAAGTGTAAGGAGACGTCAGATCCCACTCCCTGAACATGTTGTTCTCTTCAAGGAACGGCATGATCCGCACCAACCATGATGGTTCGTCGTCACCAACGTCGAATCGCTCACCCAATAGCCCGGATCGGAAAAATCGTGCCGGTGGATAGGCATCAAAAGTTGACTCGAATGAATGCGTTGCCAAGGCAATCTGTCGAAGGTTGTTCATGCACTCGGTTCGACGTGCCGCTTCGCGGACCTGTTGAACCGCAGGAAGTAGCATGCCAATGAGGACGCCGATGATGGCGATCACGACAAGAAGCTCGACAAGTGTAAAGGCAGATCGGTTGGATTTGGTCATTGTGTTGGTCACCACGGCCAATAATCGGAAACGTCGGAAACAGACAGAGCCACGAGTATAACTTCTCAGAGACAGGTTGGCCTATAAAGATGAGCGTCGAATCCCCAAAAAAATGGAGGATTCCGTTAAAAACTGACGGGCCGTCGGCGCGTTCAGGGCCGCGTTGGAATTATTGCTCACTTATTAAACCCGGATTATTCTTCACGAGGCGTGGGCGTCAGAATCAGATCCGACAGTGATCCGCGACTCAGACACGATAAAACGATCGCTGTGGTTTTCATCTACTGGATGATTTGCATTTCTTGTTGAAATTCAGTTTTTCCCTTGCTGCTGCTGGCCAGACGTAGAATCAACGCCCGTCGTCATGAATAATCCGGGTTTACATTTCTTGTTGAAATTTTCTGAAACCTGCCTGCGTCTGCGGGTTGCTTTGGGATTTGACCCCGGGTTGACCATAAGAGCGTCAATTTGCGTTGCGAACCTGGTTATAATCGACCCCATGGTTTGACTTTCCCACCATTGAGGCAGCGACATGGCGACAGTTCCTTCGGCAGAAACCAGTCCCCAGACGGAGAAGACCGTTGAGTTCATCAAGAAGATCCGGGAACGGGTCGCGACGGTAGTCGTTGGGCAGGATGTAGTTGTTGAGCGAACCTTGATTGCGCTGTTCACCGGCGGTCACCTGTTGTTGCAGGGCGTGCCGGGACTGGCCAAGACGTTGTTGGTTTCGGTGCTGTCAAAAACAGTCGACTTGGAGTTTGCCCGAATCCAGTTCACGATCGACTTGTTGCCGTCGGATATTCTTGGCAGCGAAATTCTGGATCAGCGAACCAACGAATTCAAAATTCTCAAGGGCCCGGTTTTTACGAACCTTCTGCTGGCTGACGAAATCAACCGCGCTGCCCCGAAAGTTCAGGGGGCGCTCCTCGAAGCGATGCAGGAACGCAAAGTCACCATCGGCAACGAGACGTTTGGGTTGCCGTCACCGTTTCTGGTGATCGCGACGCAGAACCCGATCGAGCAAAGCGGAACCTTTGAGTTGCCTGAAGCTCAGTTGGACCGATTCATGCTGTGTCACCGCTTGAACTATCCGACTCCCGACGAAGAAAAAGAAGTCCTTCGCCGCAACGCCGCTTTGGGGATCAAGCGTGAAGAAAAAGGAGCGGTCGCCCGAACCGAGTTCGACATCCTGGACAAAAAACCCGTGGGCACCGCAGAAGATCTCATCGACGCGATGCAAGCAGTACAAGACGTTCACATTAGCGACGTGTTCATCGATCACGTGGTGGAGCTTGTGAATCGGACCCGAATTCATCCGGCCCTCGAAGTCGGTTGTTCGCCGCGTGCGGGGATCGCGTTGTTAAAGTCTTCCCGGGCAAGGGCTCTGATCAACGGACGCGACTACGTGATTCCCGAAGACATGTACTCGCTGGCCGGCGACGTGATCCTGCACCGAATCCGCTTGAACTACGAAGCCCTCGCTGACGGGCTGACGGGCGAATCCGTTTTGGAAAGCATCATGAATGAGATGGGGCTGACGGCATCGACGATCGGCTAGTTTCATTAGGCGTGATTCTGGCGATTTAACTTTCATTATCGTCGTTTGGATATACATAGAGGAACTTTCGACTGTGACTTTTCAACTGGAAGACATCGATACCCTGGATTCGCGACAATTCGCGATTGCGGTTCGTCGTCTGGCTGACAGTTTGAGTTACGGGACGGATGCTTCGCCGTTTTTGGGCAGCGGGACCGACTACGTTCAGTCGCGGCTTTATCAGCCGGGCGATTCGGTGCGTTCGATCGATTGGCGGATCACAGCCCGCACGAACAAGTTCCACGTCAAAGAATTTGAAACGCCCAAGCGGATGCCCTGTTATCTGCTGGTCGATACTTCGGCGTCGATGACAATCAGCTCGACCAGACGCAGCAAATATTCGATCGCGGTTCACATCGCCGGGGGGTTGGCGTTTGCCTGTTTGGACCGGATCAGTCCGGTGGCGGTGGTTTCGGTTGGCGAAAATGAGTTGCGTTACAGTCCCAGTTTGTCGCGCGACAAGATCCTTCAGTGGCTGCACAAGCTGCGGACGTATCGAGTCGATGAGAAAACGTGCCTGGAAGAACGGCTCAGGGAGTTGGGTCCGCTTTTGCTCAACAAGTCGCTGATCATTGTGCTTTCGGATTTGCACGCTCCCGAATCGATCGGGCCGCTCAAGCGGATGGGCCAGCAGCACGACGTGGTTGCGATTCAAATGGTGGACCCGGCCGAAGAGGGCCTTCGCGGTGTGGGCTTTGTCCGTGGCCGCGAAGCTGAAACCGGGCGAACGATTACGACCCGTGGCAAAAAGCTGGGGATCGACCAAGCAGAACTTGAGCAGCAGTTGAAGCGCGGCCGCGTTGATCATTTGCAAGTCCGCACCGATGAGCCTTTCGCGTATCGGCTTCGCCACTTTTTCAAGTCCCGTGGTTTGTTGGGACGGGGGGCAAGATAATGGCACGAGCGTTGATGGTGATTACGGTGCTGGCTTGGCTGGTGTCGGCTTCTTTTGCTCAAGAAGGCAGCACGTCCGCAGCATCGACGACCGTCGGGGCACCGATGACCTTGCGGGACGTCGTTTTGCCAGGCGGGGAGTTGGTGGCCAAGCCCATCGAAGGCGACCCGGCGATGATCGTCCAGGTGATTGACGCGATCAGGCACGGCGATTCATGGCGGTACACGTTTCGCTTTTCCGGGTTGGAGCCGGGAAGCTATGACCTGAGCGAATGGCTGGTACGCAAGGATGGAAGTCCGCCGGGTGACTTGCCGATAGTGCCGGTGACCATTGAGACCCTGTTGCCTGCTGGTCAGGTAACGCCCAATGAGCTTCCTGTCGGTTGGCTGCCGAGGCTTGGTGGCTACAAAGTCGTGATGTCCGCCGCGGCGATCCTGTGGTCGTTGATGCTGTTGGTGTTGATCTTTGGCGGTCGGCGGAAAAAGCAAAAAGCGGAAGTCGAATCAGTGCCGCAGAGATCGCTTGCGGATTTGCTTAAAGAGCGGCTTGAGGCGGGGTTGGAGAACAACGTGTCGCCGCAGCAGTACGCGGAACTTGAGCGGATGTTGTTCTCGTGGTGGAGAAAACGGTTGGGTTATGAATCGATTCCCGCCGACGAGGCTTTGAAGCAGATTCGTTCCAACGAGCATGCCGGACCGCTGATGTTGCAATTGGAGCAGTGGATGCACCGCCCCGCCGGATCGCGGCAGGAAGTGGACCTGGCGAAATTGCTTGAGCCCTACCGTCATCTTTCGGTGACCGAACTGGAGGGTTTGTCGTGAGTTTCAGTGACTGGCGGATTCTCCTGTTTCTGTTTGTGCCTGCGAGCTTGCTGGCCTGGATCTGGCTGCGGGATCGCTTGCCGGGGCTGGGTTTTGGCAGTGACCGGCGGGTTGCTTTGCCGCAGGATTTTGGAATCGCGAGTTCGGGACGCTGGTCGGATTTGTTCATTCGTGTCTTTCAAAGTTCGTTTCCGCTGATGATGGCGACCGCGATTGTTCTGCTCGCCGGGCCGCGGCATCTGAGCGTGCCCAAAGCCGAACGGGAACTGACCAACATCGAGTTCTGCTTGGACTTGAGCGGAAGCATGTCCGCGAGGTTCGGCACCGGAACGCGTTACGATGCGGCGATGGAAGCCACGATTGGCTTTGTCGAAAAGCGGGCCGGTGACGCGTTTGGTTTGACCGTCTTCGGCGATCAGGCTCAGCACTGGATTCCGCTGACGACCGATCCGTCTGCGTTTCGATGTTCGGTGCCTTTTCTCAATCCAATGAGGCTTCCGCCGGGTTATGGCGGCGGCACGATGATCGGGTTGGGCTTGAAAAAGTGTCAGGAAGTTCTGACCACTCGCGAAACTGGCGATCGGATGATTATTCTTGTCTCCGACGGTGCCAGTTTTGATCTGGGTGACGGCAAGGAAGAAGTCATCGGCAAGTCGCTTCGTGAAGACAACATCGTGGTGTACTCGATTCACATTGGCCAGGGGATCACGCCGCCGGAAGTTTCCACCATCACCAACATCACCGGAGGCAAGTCCTTCAATCCGCAGGACGTTCAGTCTCTCAACGGCGTGTTTCATCGTATTGATAAAATGGAAGTCGCCGAACTGAAGCAAACCTATGCCGAAGTCCTTGACTGGTTTGGGCCGTTTTCGATCGCCGGTGTGAGCTTTATTGGCATCGCGATGATGTCCCTGTTGTTGTTCAGGTACACGCCATGGTAGAAGTCCTTCCCGAAATCATCTGCGTTGCGGTGGCGTTGGTTGCCGTGCTCGCCGAAGCCTGGCACTTGAAGCGAATCAGTCGGGTGAGGAAATTGGCGTTTGGTCCCACCGGCAAAGCCGCGATGTGGACCTTGTTGGTGCCGCTGTTGCGTGTGGTGGGAATCGCCCTGGCGTGCTGGGGCTTTTTGTCGTTGTGGTTGGTCGTCGAAGCGCGGGTCCACAAATCGGGAGTCGTGGCGGAAAGCGATTATCGGCACCTGGTCTTGATCGTTGACGTCTCGCCAAGCATGCACCTGAAAGATGCCGGACCGGAAGGAAAGCGATCCAGGCGGCAGAGAGCGTCGGATATCTTGGAGTCTCTCTTCAACCGGATTCCGATGCGGCAGTTCAAGCTTTCTTTCATCGCCGTGTACAGCGACGCCAAACCGCTGTTGGAAAATTCAAAAGATCATGAAGTCGTCCGTCACATCATGGAAAAAATGCCCATGTGGCACGCCTTCAAGGCAGGCAAAACTGATTTGATGTCCGGAGTGAGACTCGCCGCAAAGATCGCCAAGCCCTGGAATCCGCGCAGCACACACGTGCTGATGCTGACCGATGGCGATACCGTTGCAGCCCGTGGCATGCCGCGCTTGCCGGCATCGATCGATCAATTTCTGGTCGTCGGCGTGGGCGATCCCAACAGCGGGACTTTTATCCATGACCATCAGTCGCGGCAGGACGTGAACACGCTTCGCCAACTCGCAAACCGACTAAAAGGAACTTTTCACAATGGAAATCAGAAACAATTGACTTCCAGGTTGGTTTCCAAATTTGCAGAGATGAATGATGCCGATAAAGTCAAAATATGGACACGGCGGGAGTGGGCATTGATTGCTTGCGTGGTCGGTTCATCACTTTTGGCGATCGTTCCGTTACTTTTGCACTATTTCGGTACTCGGTATGTGCCAGGAGTCCGGTCTTTGTTTCCGGAAAAAATGGCAGCGTAGTCATTTTGACGAATTGTTTCTTTTGCAGTGATATCAAAAAATCTGTTAGACTGATAGGCTCAGGACGTACGTCGTCCTGAACCATGTCAGTTATCGACAACCGCAATCCAGGAGGCGAGATGAGAATACTACTGATAGTCGGTTGGCTTTTTGTGGGGTTGGGAGGAGCCATTTTTCATTTTGGCCCTGGACAACGCCACCTCGAAGTCGACCAGGTCAACGTGGTGTTAACCAAGGCACGTGCTTGCGTTGCCGCCGAACAATGGCACGAAGCGGTTGACTTGTTCAACGAAGTCATCGCAGACATTCCGGAAGAAAAAGTTGCCGAGTCGCGAAGTGTGATTCTTGAGAAAGCCAAGTGCCAGATGATGGCGGCGAAGCTTCCCGATGCTCGGGAAACGCTCGAGGGATTGCTCGACGACGTTCGCAATGATGACACCTCCGATCTGGAGTTTGCCGCCGAAGTCCAATCGGCTTTGGCCAACTCCCAGTATTACATGACGTGGCTGATGCGGCTTGAGGGACTTCCCGAAGAGCAGTGGAAGCCCGAGATCGAAGCCGCGAGGCAGCACTATACGCAGTTGACCGCTGCGGCTCAACAGATGGGCAACGAAGAGTTGAAGCTGCGATCCAGCGAAGACCTTGAGTCTGCCGTCCGTCTGGCCCGAATGGACTTGAGCGAACTGCAGGGCTTGCCCTTGCCCAGCCAATGACAGGGTACCTGAAGCGGCAAGAGTCGCAGTCGCGGTCGCGGCAAAAAGAAGGAGCCCCAAACTGGTAGTAGTAACATGAAAGTTCCTGAGGGCGTTGGCTCGTAAGTTTTGCTTTTCGAATGCAGAATTTTGAACGCTGGTTGAACCACAACCGCGGCTATTTTGGCTGCGGTTTTTTCATGCGCTTTTGGTCTGTGCGTCACTCGGCGATGCGGCTTCAGTTACAATACAGGTGCCTTTGTGGAGTTCGCTTTTGCATTACCGGGTTCCCCCAGGCACACGCTTTGGTTGATCGTTGTCTCTGGTTTTGACTTGAGGACCCCATGAGCTCTCTTTTTCGCGCTTGCCTGTTCGCTGCCCTGCCCTTTCTGTGGGTGACGTTCTCGACGCAATCAGTGCTAGGTCAGGCGGTTGTCCGGACTTCATCCGGTGGCAAGATTGTTACCAGCAGGGTTATCTCTTCGTCTTCTCTTCAGGAGATGCCGGTTGCCAGCCCAGCGAGCGCGTCGGTTCCGGCAGCGGCGGCCAACGCGACCAGTGAAGAAGGAAAGGAAGCGGAAAAGCCATTTGACGAGCGGCGGATGGAAGCTTTGCTGAAAGCGAAAATCGATCGTTCGCTTCCGACCGTGCTGAAGTCCTGGAGTGGCAAAGACAAACCCAAAGAAACGAAAAAGAAAACTGAGAACAAGAAAGACAAATCGGTTGCCGCCAAAGTCGCCAATCTCTTCGAGGGCCTCGTTGTCCTAGAGTTCGAGAACAAGCCCGCGTTCAGGAAAGACGAACTTTTCGAAGTCCACGCGGAAGAAAAAATTGTTGGTGTTGTGAAAGTGTTTTCCGTCGAAGGGCTGAAAGTTACGGGCAAGTTTCAGGCGCCCAAGGAGACAGAAGGGAAAACCGAAACGCCAGGCAATGAAAAGCTCGCCGCCGCGAATCCAGAAGCAAAGGCTGGTGACACAAAAGCTCCAGCGACTTCGAAGTCCGATGAAGCAACGTCAAACGGATCTGCGCAAGCCACTGAAACAACACATGAAACCGCAGAAGCTGAATCCAAGCCGGACTCAGACGACGCACAAGCGGACGCTGTCGCAGTCACCGAAAAGTCCGACGAAGATTCGCCCAATGAAGCTTCAACTGACGCACCCGCAGTCGCAGCAGAAAAAGCTCCCGCTTGGGAGTCGCTCGCTGCCGGCACCGAAGTGACGATCAAAAAACCGGATGACGGAAGCGGAAAGAAGGCCGCCGAAGAAGCCCGCATCAAAACGGAAGTCGCCCAGTGGTCGACGATGGTAACGCTCGGACAGTGGACCGAAGTCAAGGCTTACCTTGCAACGCTCAAGGAGAATGACGCCGACAAGCTCTACGCTCATCTTCTTTCTAGGCTTGCGGCCACTCCGGGCGCGAGCGACAGAGAAAACAGTCGTGCTCGCTCAAGTTCCGGCAATGAGCGTGAAAAACCGTTAAGCAACTTTCTCAGCCCCGAAGATATTCTGCTGATCACCGATGCTGCTCCCAAACCATGGAAAGTGTCTGTAACCGGCAACAAGAAATTCAGTGGCGTCGGCGGTGCGATCAACGGTAAATGGGAGGGCAAGATTACTATCGGGGGTCCGGGTCTTCCCCCCGGTATCGACGCACCTGATATCAGCGTCGTTCTGAATATTCAAGTCAGCGGAAATTCTGTTAGTGGTTCGATCGAGGTAAACTTGGCGGGCCTTGGGGCGCAGGAGGAGCGGGTTGTCAGTTTTGACGGCGGAACCTGGGATGGAAAAACCGGAGCGTTGACTTTTAGCGCCACCAGCGACGGCCAGATGATGAATGCCGACATGGTCGTCGAAGGTGGAAAGATGACCGGAACGATGAGTGCGGATGGTCCGGGGGACATCACGATGAAATTCGCAGGCGAATTGGTCGAACCCTCAGCCGATCAGCCAGAAGGTTTGGAGAAAGGCGAAGACACCGAAGTCGCGTCCGATGCCACGCCGGAATTTGAACTGCCCGGGGGCGTCAAGCTTCCGCCGGGAATGACCGTCGACGACATGCCGCCGGAACTTCGCGAACAACTTGTGAAACAGTTAGCTGGCAAAGAAGGCGATAAAAAGAAAAAGGCATCTTCCAGTGGCAAATCGCACATCCCTGCCCTCGCCCGTTTGGTGCGAAAATCCAACACCGATGGATTCGACCTTTCTTCGTTCATCGACACGATCAAGAAAGGCGCATACGGAATCGGAGGAACCGAAAAAGATTCGAAACGGATCGCTGCGGACCTGTTTCTCAAAGCAGGCTTGAGTGAGGAGGTTGAACATTTCCTTCCGACACTCGACGACGCCGTCAAAGAGAACGATGTCATTTCACTCAAGATGTGGTCGCAGTTGTCGTTGAACAAGTACCGCTCCAAACAGATCGCAAAATGGTTGGGCAGTGCTTGGCAAGCCAACATGGCGCTGTCGACTTTGGAAGACAGTGAGCAAACAGAGAAAGACGCCGCCATGGCGAACTTGATCGAACTTTCGCCCAAAGTCGATCGTGGAATCGGCGAAAAGTGGCTTGATGAAAGCTTCACGCAATCACCGGAACGCGGAATGAAGATCCTGACCAACCTCGGCACCAAGTCTTCCACCATGGCCCGGCGATCGGCAACCGTTTCCGAAGAAGAGCGACTGAAACTGTTGCGCCTGCAAAACGGGGCTGCGGAAAAGCTGCTGAAAGTTGCCCCTGAACTTGCCGATCAATGGTCCGATGCGCTGACACTGCTGGCCGATACGTGGCTCAAGGAAGCCGACATCGCGATCCAGTATGGTTCGTCCAACAGCGGCGGCGGTTACTGGCAGTACGACCAATATGGAAACTCCTACTGGGCCAGTGACGATCAGTACTCGCGCTACCGCAACCGGAATCAACCACAGCCCATTCGCATCGGTGATGTTTTGGAGATCGCCCCCAGCGAACAGTGGCGAAAGCGGGTGCGGCCGACTTTGAACACGCAGATGCAGCGGATTTTTGCCAGCTTGCATCTGCATGTCAACGAAGAAGAAAAAGCGTTCCCCTGGATCGAAAAAGTCGCCAGCGAGAATCCAAAGGAAGCCAAAAAGCTGGTCAGCGAATTCTTGCAGATCTGGACCAAGAACCACGATCCGAACTCGGACAAAAACAGTCGCAATCGCTACGTGTACTTTTATGGGTTCGACGAAAAGGCCGATGCGATCCCGTTGACCCGGTCCAAACAACAGCGGAACCTCGAAGAACTTCAGGGCTGGGTCGATCGAATCCGCGCGATGAAGATCGAAGACCTTGACGAAAATCTGCTGGCCAACGCATTCACGACCTGTCACAGCAGCGCCGAAGTTTACGATCTGGATCGTGTCAAAAGCGTGTTCGGCGATTTGGGCAGCCTCAAGCCAAAAACGATTGCCGCGATTTGCGAAAAAATGCGAGCCAACCTCGCGTCCAACTGGCGAAACATCCGCAATCAGGAAGAAAAGAAGACCAACAGGAGGCTTCCCGAAGTCCAGCAGGAGGTGCTGCGTGGTTACCGGGTTGCCAGCGACATGGCCAAAGAAGCCCTCAAAACATCGCCCGACAATTGGCAGCTAAATCTGTCGCTTGCCTGTTTGATGTTCGACCAAAACGCCTACTCGCAGACGGTGCAAAAGACCAGCGAGTTCTCCGAGCAACGCGATGCCGCGTTTTTACAGTTCCAGCTTGCCGCCGAAAAGTATGCAGCGAAAGTTGCCGAACTGGAAAAGGACGAACAGACGACCGAGGCCTTTGATCGGTGGTTTTACGCCGCTCTCGGGGCGGTCGATCTGGGCAAGATCACCAACAAGACTTCTCCTGTGCCCAAACAGTACCCGCTGATTCGCGATGCGATCGCCGGATTGCCCGGATCGTTGGGCGAATCGCACATGTCCATGTTCGCCAACAACATGTTCTCCAGAATGAATCCGATTAAACCCGAAATCAAGTTCCGCTATCTGCGCGGCGGTTTCGCGATTGTTGGGCAGCATCCGCGAGCCTGGGAAGCCCGTGGGCTGTACGATTACTATCGTGACCTGGTCAGCGAACTGAAGCTGGTTGCCAACCTCGACGGTGACCACCAAATCGGTGACACGGAGTCCTTTGGCGTATACGTCAACCTGGAACACACCAGCGAAATTGAGCGCGAGTCCGGTGGTTTTGCGAAATACTTGCAAAACCAAAACAGCATGATGTACGCCTACAATTATGGGCGACCCACCGAAGACTACCGCGACAAGTTTACCGACGCGGTCAAAGAGGCACTTGCAGATCATTTTGAAGTGCAAAGCATAACCTTCCAAAGCCCCGAAGGGATGCAGTCGCGTCCGGGTACCAAAGAAGGATGGCGCGTGACTCCGTATGCCTATCTGTTGCTTAAAGCCAAAGGGCCGGAAGTCGACCGCGTGCCGTCGCTGAAGCTGGACATGGACTTTCTGGATACGTCTGGCTATGTCGTGATTCCGATCGAGTCCCCCGAAGTCGTCGTCGATGCGACAAGTTCCAGTGGCTTGCGACCGGTGAGTGATTTGAAGTTGACGCAGACCTTGGACGAGCGACAGGCTGCCGAAGGGAAGCTAATCGTCGAAGTCACCGCATCGGCCAAGGGGCTTGTTCCGCCGCTTGAGGAGATCGTGAACTTGGACGGCGAATCGTTTGAGATCGTCAGCGTGGATGACCAGGGCGTGTTGCCCGCTCGCTTCGACAAGGAAACCGATGACGTTCAGATCATTTCCGAGCGGAGTTGGTCGGTTGAATACCGAACCAAAGAAAACCGTGCTGCCGTTACGGAGTTTTCTTTCCCGGATGCAAAAATCAGCGACGCGGAACTGAAATTCAAGCGTTACGAAGACGTTGACTTGGTGGATGCCGATCCCACGGTATCCCTAGAACGAACGTATTCCAACGCGGGTTGGTCGTTTCTGTACTGGTTGATTCCTTTGGTGGCGGTGGGGCTGTTTGCGATGGCGGCAGTGATTTTCGGCCGCACCGGTACCACCGAGGAGGAACTGGAAAAATTCGCGATGCCTGCAGACGTCAATCCCTTCACCGTGTTGACCCTGCTTCGCGACATCAAGACTCGCAACGGGATTGCCAACGAGCAGGCAGTGAAGCTGGACGAGTCGATCCGTGAGGTAGAACGCAACTGGTTCAGCAAGGAAGAAAACGGGCAGGAAGACCTCGAAGAGATCGCCCGGACGTGGTTGCAGGAAGCGAAGTAGTGCGTAAGGCGCGTTTGCGCGAATGACGTGTTGATGACGCCGAATCGGGTGCCTCGAAACAGCGCTTCGAGGCAGTGATTTTTTCGAACAACCTCCCACCGGGAGGGTCGGCGGCTCACCGCCGGGGAGGGTTGCGCTACTGACGTTGCCAATGGGACCAAAGGGAGAGCATCGGCATTGCGGAGAATAATCCGGGGTTAAACCGTGGCTATCGCCAAAACGGCTAATCCTAAAATTAAACTGTGACAGACCACTCGGTAACCCGATGCGTTAGCGAGGAATTTTGGGAACGCCCTTGGCTGCTTCGCATGCGCGTTTTGAAATCGCGCATAATCAACCGCGAGGCGGTAGGCAAGTTGCGCAACTTCAAAACTTGCGCGTCGGGTTTACAAAAACCGAGAAAGGCGTCGTGGGATCAGGAATTCAAAAAAGCGATTCTGGGAATCTGGATTGGCGGCAACTCAATCGATGACGCGCCGAAAACCGCGATAATGAGAAAGTAGCTGTTGTCTCGGGCATCCGGTTTTTGTAACGCTATTTGAATTTCTTCAGTACAAAATCACGCACGGTGATTTTGGCAATCTGGTAGCCCACGACCAGCCCAATCCGGTTCTTGCCTTTGGACGTTTGGGTGGCCTTAAATTTGAACTCGTGCCGTACGAATTGTTTGCTGAGTTCGATTTTCTGGTGCAGACCGACTTCATGCCAGTCCGGTTCGTTGATCATCGCTTGAACCAAAGCATTTCCCTTGCCGGTGTCCGATTTGATGTCAAAGCTGACTTTGTAGAAGGCACCTTCTTCAAGCTCAAGCTTTGGATGGAACAACTGCGCGTGCCATACTTTTTCGCCGATTTTGGTCGTGTTGATGACGACCGTGTCTTTGGTGGAACTCATGGACGATTCGGCGTCGCCGTGCAGTTGCAGTTCCCATGGGGCCAACGTGAGTGCTCGCGTTGCCTGTTTGATGGGTGCAAGCGACTTTGTCTTGATCGTGATGTCACCGAATTCGATCTTGCCGCGGTCGGCTTCGATACCGATCGGTCCGCTGGGGGGAACCTTAAACGACTCTTCGAGCGTTTCCCCGTTGCAAGTACATCTGGCCGTATCGCCCCGCACTAAGACCAATAAAACGTTCCAGTCTCCTTCTTTGAATCGTTTCAGATGCTTGTAGGGTCCGGCATTGAGGTAGTCGCGTACCTGAAGTTGCCTGCCCCGAATAAACAGACCGCTGTCGCTGTTCGGCGATGCGCGAAAGAGAACTTTCATGTCAAAGTCACCTTTGATTTCCCGATCGGAGTATAGCATCTGGATCGTGCGGCCCTTTTTTGGAACCGTGACCGTCAGATAAGTGTCTTTGACGACAAAGCGTCCATCATCCGTTTTGGCTTTTGCGTCAAAGTTCACTTTGGTTTCGACGATGGGCCAGAAAGGAGCTTTCGGGTCGGCGCTGAGCCATCTTGCGCGGTTTTTCTTTTGCGCGTCGGTCGTTGGAAGATAACTCCAGCCAGTGAGATCATTGCGATTGAAAAGTCGTTCTGAACCTTCAGTCTGAGCGAAAACAATCGAGCATCCGAAGACGAGTACCCAGAAGATCGAAAATGGAAGTAGTCGCAATGTTGTCACCGTTGGCAATGCTGTGGAAAACACAATCCAATAGAGTACACCTTTTCGAGGCGATTCGTGCCCTGTTATGACCCCGGATTATTCACGAGACGTGGGCGTGGCTTTTCGCTCAGTCAATGAACACCGTATCAGTCCGAAAAAAAGTCCTGTTTTGGAACTCATCAGCGAGGTGAACCGAGTTTCCGGAGGCGATCCAGTTTTCGGGTAAGCATAGCGAGATTTAACCGCCATCAACGCCCGTCGTCGTGAATAATTCCGGATGGCACACGTTGAACTGGCGCGAATGTCTGATTCATTCTCAAGGCGGCACCCAAACGGAGGATTTCAGTGAATCCGAGGATCCGACAAAGGGCATCTTTAACCGACAACGGGATTAGTTGGTAGCTGGACAGCGGTGCCTTGTGTACCGACGCAGTGGATCGATTAACGGGGACTTCTGTCCCCAAAACTCTCTCCTAGCCTAGCCTAGCGACCGATGTTTGTTCGGTTTTCGAGAGTTTACTCACAAGCGGCCTGACGAAGTGGCATTTGGTTCTTTGTGTTAAGGCAGCGCCTTATGATCCATTTTTCGAGCAAAAACGTCGTCAAATTGCATAAGTTCGGAGATTCTTACCTTAACCATCAAAACGGAGGTTGAACCCGACCGTATCAGGATCCAAAATATGAAACCGTTTTCATGGATCAGTATCTGAAACCGTTTTCATCTGGTCCGCTTTCGAAATTCCATCTGAATATAAAAGGCTGACACACCATGACTAGAACTTTTAATCTGCTGTTCGCCATGGCGATTGCACTTGTGTGCACTTGCTCGGCAAACGCTCAAATTCAATCCAACCTCGTAAACAACGATGGTTTCGAAGATCCATTGGGATTCGACTTTTCTGATACCACCAACTGGAATGGATTTTTTGGTGGACCTGCGGGCACATTCCTAGAAGCGTTTAACGACACCGGAGCAACGCCTCGAACTGGCGCGGCCGCGCTTGAGTTGACGCTCGACGGCGATGGAGGTGCTGGTGTAAATGGTTTTCAGGCATTTGTCGGACACGTCCAAACAATTGCTATTGGTGCGGGTGAGGATTTCATCTTCAGTGCTTTCGCGCGGAACAATGACAACAGTGGGCTTACCGGTGTTACCGAATTCCGGGTTGAATTTCGGCAGGGAGGTACCGAGATCAGCCGAACTCAAATCGATTTGCAGTCGCAGCTAACAGACAATTTCGAGGAGTTTTCAATTTCAGGAATCACTCCCGCTGGCACCGACAATGTAAACCTCGTTTTGGCGCTTTCAAGTTTCAATGAGGATGTGCTTCACAGCAACAGCGTCGTTTTTGATGATGTTTCTTTCGGCATCGCCGCTGTTCCAGAGCCTTCAAGTCTGATCGTTGTTTCATTGGGTCTTCTGGGACTCGTTTCTCGTAGACGTCGATAGTTCCCGTCTCGTAGAAAATCTGAATCAGAAAAAGCGGCTCATTATGTCAATGAGCCGCTTTTTATTTGTGGCACTCGGTCGGTTTGGTGGGTAGCCGAGAATCACAGTGAAAGTTGACCTCCAGAAAAATGCCCGAGGTCTGCGAGCGGATACCCATTGTCGGCGTCGTTGCTGTGTCATCCCGGATTATTCACGAGGCGTGGGCGTCAGAATCCGTTCCGACAGTAATCCGCGTCTCTGATGCGATGAAACGATCGCTGTGGTTTTCATCGATCGGATGATTCGCGATTCTTGTTGAAATTCAGCTTTTCCCTTGCTCCCGTTGGCCAGACGTACAATCAACGCCCGTCGTCGTGAACAATCCGGGTTTACCAGCCAAGCAAGTATGCGAACACCAACGGAGCCACGATCGTTGCATCGGATTCGATGACGAACTTCGGGGTATCGACTTCCAGTTTGCCCCACGTGATTTTTTCGTTGGGCACCGCGCCGCTGTAACTGCCGTAGCTGGTTGTGCTGTCGCTGATTTGGCAGAAGTAACTCCAGACCGGAACGTCTTCTTTTCCAAGATCCTGATGGAGCATTGGGACGACGCAAATCGGAAAGTCGCCAGCGATCCCGCCACCGATCTGAAAAAAACCAACGCCGATCTCCGCCGCATTGGACTGGTACCAGTCAGCCAAAAACATCATGTACTCGATGCCGCTTTTCATGGCCAAAGGGACTACATCGCCGTTGATACAATGGCCCGCGAAAAAGTTTCCACAAGTGCTGTCCTCCCAGCCGGGAACAATCACCGGAATGCCTTTTTCCGCCGCCGCCAAAAGCCAACTGTCTTTGGCAGGGATCTGGTATTTGTCCGCGAGTTCTCCGCTGAGCAACAAATCGAAGAAGTATTCATGTGGAAAAAAACGCGATCCAACCTTGCTGGCTGCAAGCCAACGGTCGACAAGGTGTTTTTCGATTCGCCGCATCGCCTCCTCTTCGGGAATGCACGTATCGGTGACGCGATTGAAGTGACCTGCAAGGAGTTCCCTTTCATCCTCAGGATTCAGGTCTCTATAGTTTGGGACGCGTTTGTAGTGGTCATGGGCGACAAGGTTGAAAATGTCTTCTTCGAGATTTGCCCCGGTGCAGGTGATGATATGCACCTTGTCTTGGCGAATCATTTCAGCCAGCGATTTGCCAAGCTCGGCGGTGCTCATGGCCCCGGCGAGCGTGATCATCATTTTGTGGCCGGCGTTGAGCTGGTCTTCGTACGCCTTCGCGGCGTCAACCAATGCCGCGGCGTTGAAGTGCCTGAAGTGCTCTTCGATGAATTGGCTGATTTTGCCTTTTTTCATGGTCCAATTACAACTCAAAACGGTACGAAAGTAGTTTGTAGTACAGCTTCGCCGCCAGAAACTCGGACGCCCGGTGTCCCGGAATCGGAGCCAGTTCAACGATGTCGAACCCGACGACGTCACGCTGCTCGAAAAGCAGTCGTAAGTATCTTAATAGGTCGTACCATCCGATCCCGCCGGGTTCTGGTGTGCCTGTGCCTGGCAAAATGGAAGGATCCAAAGCATCCAGATCGATCGTCAGATAGACCTGGTCTCCAAGCCGATCGATGCTCGCCTGCATCCATTCATCGTGCCCGTGCATTTGATGGGCGAAAAAAACATTGCCCGCCTGGGCGAATTGCATTTCGTCCTTATCGGCGCTGCGGATGCCGACCTGAACGAGGTTGTCGTGTTGGCTTGATTCATGGAGCGCACACGCGTGGTTTAGCGGCGTCCCCATGTAGCTTGGGCGCAGGTCCGCATGGGCGTCGATCTGCAACACGCTTAGCCCTTCATGTTTTTCCCGCATCGCTCGAATGATGCCGATGCTGACGCTGTGTTCGCCGCCAAAGAATGTCGGGAAGCGATCAAGGGCGATCAGGTCAGTTGCGGTGGTGTACACATCTTTGAGCATCTCCTCAGGCGAGCCGTGAGGTCCAAGCGGCTCAGGGATGTACACGCCACGTTGGTAGACTTCGGAATCCGTTTCGATGTCGTAGACTTCCATGTTGTCCAGCGCATCGATGAAAGCATCGAATCCCCGGTCGGCTCCTTTTCCCCAAGTACTGGTTCCGTCGTAGGGGATGGACTGAAGAATGATTTGGGCGTCGGCCAAGGTTGAATTGTCTGTTTTTATGCCACAAAAGTTTCTCATGATTTAACTGTCATCCCGTCTATGGGGAGCGGAGTGCCGTGCTTCTCAACCCGGATTATTCACGAGGCGTGGGCGTCAGAATCAGTTGAGACAGTGATCGGTTACTCTAATGCGATGAAACGATCGCTGTGTCTTTCACCTACCGAATGATTCACATTTCACGTTGAAATTCAGCTTTTCCCTTGCTGCTTTTGGCCAGACGTAGAATTAACGCCCATTGTCGTGAATAATCCGGGCTGAACAATGCGCGAAAGATATTCTTGCCTATCGCCAGTAGGGCAGCACCCAATCGCGGTTGTTGCTTTCTGAGGTCCGGGCAGAATGTGCCGCGCTGTTGGGCGTGAGTTGACTGGGTTTGTGATCCCGGATTATTCACGAGGCGTGGGCGTCAGAATCAGTTCCGACAGTGATCGGTTACTCTGATGCGATGAAACGATCGCTATGGCTTTCACCTACCGAACGATTCACATTTCTTGTTGAAATTCAGTTTTTCCCTTGCTCCT
>CALFWR010000150.1 GCA_937928555.1 uncultured Pirellulaceae bacterium | reverse complement strand
TTCAAAGTTTGTAAGAATTTCATTGCTCATCGTCGCCATCAATCAACCTCCGTGAAAAATACGCCAGCAAAATACTGCTGACTTGACGGAGAACTAATTCAAGCAATTATTGATCCAATCAATCGACGTGCGGTCGCCGTGCATGGCTGACGAAAGCGAATCGTTGCTGAACCATCCCACGATCCGGAAGATCGCCCAAAGCGTGAACCGAACCTCCGCCCAGGTTTTGCTGCGTTGGGCAGTCCAACGCGGCGTTGCGATCGTCCCCAAAACATCACAACCGCAGCGAATGGCCGAAAACATCTCGGTCTTTGATTTTGAGCTGTCCGCTGAATTCATGCAGGAAATTTCTGCCCTGAATCAAAATCGGCGATTCAACGATCCCGGCGATTTCTGCGAATCAGCATTCAACACCTTTTTTCCAATCTACGCGTAAGCCGGAATTATTCACGACGACGGGCGTTGATTGCCGCTGACAGGGAAAAATAATTGTCGCTATACAACCGGCTCCGAAAAATGCGATTCACTTCGCTGATGAGTTCCAAAACAGGACTTTTTTCGGCCTGATACGGTGTTCATTGACTGAGCGAAAAGCCACGCCCACGCCTCGTGAATAATCCGGGGTAAGGTGACAGCAAAACTGAGCTTGTTTGCTGGTGAATCAGGACCGAAAATTGTTGCCTCGCCTCTCATTGATGGAGACAAACCCAAGGAGTCGGTCCGTTGTCCAGTCAACATCTCGCCTGCCGCTGCCACTGCTGCGGTAAACAGAACCAGTTCCAGCTATCTGAACTGGGAATCCAACGTCCCTGCCGACACTGCACCGCCCGGCTCACGGTCGCTTCGCGGGAAGAAATGCCCACTCAGCAGCCTGATGACTTCTGGTGGTGGCTGCGATTCACCAACGCCGGACGGCGGCTTTCGAGCCCTTCGGCCAATATCCCGCCCAATCGGCCGCGTCCGAGGTGAACAAACCTAAAAAAACGGGTTAATGTCTCCGATTCAAATCGCCGATGACGATTGACACCTCAGGCGGGCATTGGCAAAATACTCCGCTCAAGAGGGCGTTTAGCTCAGTTGGCTAGAGCACTTCGTTTACACCGAAGGGGTCGGGGGTTCGAGTCCCTCAACGCCCACTTTAACAAAGCACCACCCGACTGTCGGATGGTGCTTTTTTCGTTGAAACGTTTTTTAAGTTTCCATCGATCCTGCGAACAGTATTTCGGATTCGTTTTTCCGCGCGTTTGGGCGACTTCCTGATTCAACGTCGCAACAAGTTTGTCGCAAGTTGGTCAGAATGGGTGCCCTGATGTTTTAAGTCGCATCCCTCCGAAACGCTCGGCCCCGGGAAGAACATAGCCCCAAGGGGCAAACAAGCCAACAAAGCCGACGACTACTCGCTTGATTTGCCTTCAACGCTCTCTTCAACGCTCTCTTCAACGCTCTCTTTATCGAACTCGGCATCGATTTCGTAGAACAACATGTGCTGCCACGGCAATTTGTCGAAAGACTTCACGAGCTTGAAACCGTTGGCGACCATCTCCCGATCGACCTGAGCTTTGCTCATCTTGTGCAGAGGTTTAATCGGAACGTCCGGGTCTTCCTCGCGATATTCCAACAGCACAATCACGCCGCCGGGCTTGAGGCTCTTTCGCATCGCCGCCAGCATCTGCTCGGGATGCGAAAACTCATGGTAGACGTCAACCAGCAGCACCATGTCGATCATGCCCACCGGTAGCCGTGGATTGTGAAAAGAACCAAGGATCGGGATCACGTTCTCGACTCCCTGCTCTTCCATCCGGTCACGCAAAAAGCCAAGCATTTCCGGCTGCACATCGACGCCGACAACGTAGCCTTTATCGCCGATCAACTGGGCAAGCTGCAGCGCGTAGTAACCGTTGCCGCAGCCCATATCGCAAATCGTCATTCCCGGCTTCAGGCCAAGATTCGAAAGCATCAGCGAGCATCGCTCCTGGCGTTCCCGCGTCTCCCGCGTCAGCCACTCGGCTCCTTCGAAGTGCATCGTGCGGGCGATCCGTCGCCCCATGTACCGACGAAGTGGCGGGGGCACTTTGGACTCAGGCTCGACAGCCCCATCGTCTTTCTGTTTTGGCTCGGTCTCGATTCCTTCCAGGAGTTCATCAAGGATTTCTTCTGTCGTCTTGTTGACGGTGGTCAAACCCGTCCCGCTCGCGGTGCTGATCTCTGGCCCCTGCTTTTGCGAGTGCTTTTGCTCCTGCTCTTGCGAGTGTTCTTCTTCCTCCTGCTGACTTGAAGACGCCGGCAGGGTGAACAACCCAAAGGCAGCAAAGCACACAACCAGCCACACACCGCCGATCATCAAAACTCTCATCATGCCAACGCCTTTCACCGAAACAACACAATCAATTGGAAGAACTTGAAACACGCCAACGCGAGTTAAACATCCAAATCATCAACCCGAACAGGACCGCGTTGAGCAACAACGTAAACCCGACATAACCGCCGAAGTGGGCAATGTCGGCCAGCGGGTACCTGCCACCTACACGTTCTCCCCACTCCATCGCGTACCCCGTGTAGTCGTCCACATAAAGCGGAAAAGCAAACGAAGCGGCAAACGGACTGGTCACCGTCGAAGCATAAACGTACTTGGCATTGGGGGCATCCTGAAAATACTGATACGTAAAGTAACTTGTCGCCAGCGGCACAACGTACAGCACGATGATGATCGTGTACGTCGCAATCAATGCCGTGAGCGTCTTGCGAAACAGGGTTGAACAAAAAAGCCCCACCACCGAGGTCGTCAAACAGGTCAGAAAGAAAATCACCACATAGACAACAATCGTGGGGATGTTCGACAAATATTCGCTGACCAAAAACATCGCCAAAAACAACGGCCACATCAAAAACGCCGTCAGGACGCTGGACACCCGCAAGCTTGAAATCAACTTGCCCCACAACATGGACCAGGGCGTAATCACCGTCGTCAGCAGCAAATCCAAAGTCTGCCGCTCGCGCTCACTGGTGACCGTACCGGCCGAAAACACCGGTCCAACGAGCATGTTGAACAGGACGACGTAAGAAATGTACCAGGGCGCGAGGTCCTTGAAGATATACAGAAACACGGCCATCATCGGGATCGCCAGCAGCATGCTGATCTGGATCGCAAGTCGCAGCATCAACGTGCCCTGTCCAAAGATCTCACTACGCATCTCTTTGTCGTAGACCGGATTGGTTCCGTCCTTCATTAGCGTTTCCCGCTTGGGCGGCGCGAAAAGTTTGTCCGGGAATTGGTCGCGTTGAATCACCAAACCGATGGCTTCTTCATTCTCTTTTTCGATGTCGATGACTTCTTTGCCTTCGCTGCCCATATCCCGAGGATAAAGCATCCGGGCACTGACGATATAGAACAGCCAGATCGACACCGCAGCGCAAATTCCGGGGATGACCGTCACCGCCAACTCGAATCGTGTCTCGCCAAAGTTGCTAAACGATTGCCAAAAAAGAATCCCCAGAATCGCCAGTGGCAATATCAGCAGATAGGAAACCACCAGCGAAGAACTTGTCCTGGGAAAGAAACTTCCGCAGGCAATGCTGATCATCCCAAACATGATCACGGTGCTAATCAGCGCCACGTACGCCGCGATGACCTCGTAGAAGGAAACTCCGCCCAGCGGCAAACTGAGCATCACGATCGGCAGCGAAGCGAAAATCAGGATCGCTAGGTGCGTCAAAGCCGCAACCAGCTTTCCCAACACAATGGACTCGGGAAAAATCGGACTCGCCAGCAACATCTCGTAGGTTTTGCGTTCCTTTTCCCCGGAGATGGCACTGGACGCAAAACTCGGCGCCATCAACGACGCCAGAACAAATTGGCCCAGAAACACCAAGTCCACCAGACTTCCAACCGAACCACGATTTTCTGTCAAATCCAGTCGAATGTCTTCTTTCGGCCAGGCAAAGTAAACCACCGCAGCGAGTACGCCCTGATAGATCAGCAGCAGCACAAACGCTCGCGGCATTCGCAGGTTAACCAGAAGCTCTCTTTGAAGAACCGGATTCTCTAGCATGGCAAGTGTGAAGTTTTCAATTGAAAGAATGAAGCTTCAGCAGGCAACGCACCAACGACGCGATTTCGCTGAACTTTCAAGAATCTAACAAAAACAGCAACGCCATGCTGGGAAAGAACCGCAAAAACCGGAGCAATCATTCATTGCCGCAGCGTATTTGGTTTTCCAGCGGACAATGTTCGGGCTGTTAACGTGACACTAATACTCGCGTGGATTGATCCGTGCCTGAACGCGTCCGGGCAGACCCTGAATCCTCAGGAACCCTTCGGCATCATCCTGATTGTACGAACCGCCGCCCTCCATGGTGGCAATGTCTTCATCGTAAAGACTGTTCGGCGAAGTCCTGTTGGAAACCATCATGTTCCCTTTGTACAACTCCATCGTCACACTGCCGGTCACCGTTTTTTGGGCTTCACGATTAAACGCCAGCAAAGCATCGAACTTTGGACAGAACCAGAATCCGTAGTAAACCATTTCCGCCACTTCCGGCGCAAGCCGATCACGAAGGTGCATCAGGTCACGGTCCATCGCCAACTGCTCGACGTAGCGATGAGCCTCGTACAGGACCGTCATCCCGGGCGATTCGTAAACGCCACGACTCTTCATGCCCACAAACCGGTTTTCAACCATATCGATACGGCCCACGCCGTTTCGCCCACCAATTTCGTTCAGCATCTCAACGACGCCCAACGCCGACAGCTTCTGACCGTTAACGGCAACCGGAACGCCACCTTCAAAGTCAATCGTTACTGATTCGGATTTGTCGGGAGCCTCCTGCGGGGAAACTCCCATTCCAAAATCGACTAGGTCGACGCCGTTGACGTCCAGTCGCTCAAGCTCTCCCGCTTCGTAGCTGATGTGCAAACAGTTCTCGTCACTGCTATACGGTTTGGCCTTGGATGCCTTGACCGGAATGTTCTTGTCCTCGCAATACTTGATCAACTCGGCTCGCCCCGGGAACTGGTCGCGGAATTTCTTGATCCGCCACGGAGCAATCATCGTAATCCCGGCTTCGAGAGCTTCAGCCGCCAACTGGAAACGGCATTGATCGTTCCCCTTGCCGGTCGCACCGTGCGCATAAGCCGTCGCCCCGACCTCTTTGGCCACCTGAAGCATGACTTTTGAAATCAGCGGCCGGGCAATCGAAGTCCCCAGCAGATAGGGCCCTTCGTATTTAGCCTGCCATTGCATGACCGGAAACGCATAGTCGCGACACAACTCTTCGCGGACGTCCACGATTCTGGCCGATTTTGCACCGGCATTGTTTGCCTTGTCCAGCACCTGCTGCCGGTCCTCGCCTGGCTGCCCAAGATCCACATAGACGGCGTGAACTTCGTAGCCTTCATCCATCAGCCAACCAAGGATAACTGAAGTATCAAGTCCACCAGAGTAAGCCAAAACGCAACTGCCCATCATCGATTCCGGAAAAAGTAAACAGTAAGATGAAAGCCGAAATTGTACTTCAAATCTTCTCAATCGGCATCGGCCCGAATCGATCAATCATGAACCGTCACCAGTTCGAACAACACGCACGTCACTTCCGCAGCGGCCGCATCAGCCTGAATCAGCTTGTCGAAATGGTTTTCGCCAACGGCAAAGAAATCGCGGTTCTCGAGGGAGTGCCAAAACAGACGCCCCAAGCCCCACAAGTTGGCACTGAATTCGCCGTCCCTCACCTCAAACCCCGCTCATCGGACTCCCACAAAGGGAACTTCGGCAAAGTCCTATTCGTGGGCGGCAGTCAGTCGATGCCCGGCGCGATTTCCCTAGCAGCGATGTCGGCAGTGCGCAGCGGCGCGGGGCTGGTCACCGTCGCCACGCCCAAAAGCGCCGCCGGAGTCGTGGCCAGTTTCGACCCCTGCTACATGACGCTCGCCTGTCCCGAAAGCGGTGGGCACTTCTCGCTGGGAACCCGCAACGAAATTGCCGATTCCATCGAAGGCTGCGACGTCCTGGCGGTAGGACCGGGAATGGGCCGCAAAGTCGACCGCATGGTGATGGAGTCGCTGGTCCAAACCAGCAAACCGCTGGTGATCGACGCCGATGGCCTGTTCCTGATCGGGCACCACGCGATGCCGATTAAGGAAAGAACTTCGCCGACGATCCTGACACCCCACGAAGGCGAATTTTCCCGACTGGTCGGTGGCTCGTTCAAGTCACGATCCGACATTGAAGCGGCGGCAATCGATTTCGCGAAAGACAAATCGGTAACGATGGTCCTCAAAGGCCCCGGCACACTGGTAACCGACGGCCAACGCGTGTACCGCAACTCAACCGGCAACCCTGGAATGGCGACCGGTGGCAGCGGCGATGTTCTCACCGGAATCATCGCAGCACTTTTGGGACAGCGTTACGATCCACTCGACGCCGCGGCCCTTGGCGTTTACTTGCACGGCGTCGCTGGTGACATCGCAGCGGACAGCCTTGGTGAACTTTCCATGACCGCGACCGACATCATCGATTCGCTTCCCGACGCCTTCAAATCTCACACCACCGCCCTAGACGACGAATTCCGCATCGGTTTTTAATCCCGGATTATTCACGACGACGGGCGTTGATTCTACGTCTGGCCAACGGGAGGAAGGGAAAAGCTGAATTTCAACAAGAAATGTGAATCATCCGGTAGATGAAAACCACTGTGATCGTTTCATCGCATCAGAGTCGCGGATCACTGTCTCAACTGATTCTG
>CALFWR010000149.1 GCA_937928555.1 uncultured Pirellulaceae bacterium | reverse complement strand
TCGTTTGGGGAATCGAAAACTTTGGAATTTGGGGAGGGGGCCGGTACGCGCATGTAACTCAAAATTCATGCGAGGCGACTCGAGATTCAATGAAAGTTGCAATGTGATAAGCTAAAATCGACCTCGTGAATAATCCGGGTTAACGGCTCACGACCGGCCCACGCCCGGAATTGCGTCGTAACGGCTGACAAACATGCCAAACTGAAACTGGAAAATTCGATTCACGGGGTGGCTCATTTTTCGAGTTACCAATCCCATTGACGTTTCGCAACGCAGTTTTGTTCCCTTTGATAGCAATGTCAGAATTGAAGCTCGGCATTGATTCAAATCGCCAAATCCCCTACTAACCCGGATTATTCACGAGGCATGGTCGTCAGAATCAGTTGAGACAGTGATCCGCGACTCTGATGCGATGAAAGGATCGCTGTGGTTTTCATTTTCAGGATGGTTTACTCTTGTTGAAATCCAGTTTTTCCATTGCTGCTGTTGGCCAGACGCAGAACCAGCGCCCGTGGTCGCGAATAATCCGGGATTAAAACCCTGCAAACTCAAAGGAACCGCTATGGAAATGGACTTCGCAAACCTAGCCCAGTACGCCAATCTGGCCCTCACGTGGATCGGATTTGGCACCGTCGTTGGATTGGCTGCCAAAGCCGTCATGCCGGGGCGTGATCCCGGCGGCGCGATTGCCACAGTTCTCATGGGTATCGCCGGAACACTGATCGGCTGTGCGATTTTGCAGTACACCGCCGGCGGCGAGAAAGCCATCGAACCTATTAGCCCCGAGGGTTTCGCTGTCGGTTCCGCAGGTGCGCTGGTAATTCTGGTCTTCTACAAGGTCCTTGGTGGATACTGGTTCACCGAAGGCGAACAGTCGACTTACCGACACCGCCGTCGGAGAAGATACCGATCTGCCTACGACGACTAGCGGTCTGTCACAGCTTAATTTGGTGATTAGCCGTTTTGGCGATAGCCACGGTTTAACCCCGGATTATTCACGAGGCGTGGGCGTCAGAATCAGTTCCGACAGTGATCGGTTACTCTGATGCAATGAAACGACCGCTGTGGCTTTCACCTACCGATTGATTCACATTTCTTGTTGAAATTCAGTTTTTCCCTTGCTCCTGTTGGCCAGACGTAGAATCAACGCCCGTCGTCGTGAATAATCCGGTTTAACAGGCAATAACCGTGGCTATCGCCAAAACGGCTCACACGATGAATCCTCATTTCCACTGATTGCAAGCAGACTGCTCAGTCAATCACGTCCAGCTTACGCTTCTGCCGAAGCCTTTCGCTGACCCGTTGCAGAAGCATCTTCTCTTCCTTGGAAAGGCTATCTTTGCCTTTGTGGTAGAGCTTTTCCAGCACCGCATCGGCTTGCTCTTTCTCACGCTGCTCCAACTCCATCTCGTCCTGAATCCGCGATTCCTGCTTTTCAATCAGCCAGCGAGAGTACTCAGGGTCCTCTGCGTCACCAAAAACGAAGAACGATGAATCAGACCATGAGTCGCTTGACGTTGACGGCGAATTGGATTCCTGCCAAGGGTCGTTCTGTTGCCGGTTTTCGGAGACCTCGGAAAAGTATGAAAACCTCGCCGAGAAATACAGCACGATTCCTGCAGAAAACAGCACAAACCAAAGCGGTTCAACCGGCCCAACTTGGTGATGACGAAGCAACCATGACATTCCGATCAATGCGAACGCGATCGCCGTTCCAATCACCCTAACCGCCGATTCCACATGATGCTTGGGCAGTTCACGATTCACAGCGGTGAACAGATTGCGAACAACCTGTGCCGCGTCAAACGGAAAACACGGGATACAATTCACAAGCAACAACTGAAAATTAACCCACGTGATGATCGCCACCAGTGACCGGGGATTGGAAGTATCAAACCGGTTCGGACGAAACGGATGGACAAAGTCTGCCAAGCTACCCTGATTGGTTTGCACCAACAGCGCTGCACAAAACAGGAAGATCGCAAAGTTAACAAACGGCCCCGATAAGTAGGCCATAATCCTGAGCGTTTTTTGTGGTGGCAGTTCGAATCTGGAATTTCCACCCCAAGGCATGAAAACCAATTCTTTTGTCCTGCCACCAATGTTGTGAACAGCAAACACGTGGGCCAACTCGTGGGCCAGAATGCTGATCAACAGAACAAAGCTGGTCGCGACTGCGGAAACCAAGAGGCTTCCCTTGGGCGATATATACTCGACGCTAAAGACGAACGCGATGAACAGAATCAACAACGCGTGGACGCGCACAGGGACTCCCACCCATCGGCCCAAGCTCAAACTCCAGCTGTCATTGGAATTCATGAAACTAATCGAATCTATCCCCAAGAGTTGGCAGTACTTGCCACTGAACGCGCCCGGCCTTTGGAGATTGTAACCCGTCCCTCACTCTACTTCAACGATCTTCACTGCATCTATCCAGCTTTGTTCGTGAATTTACAGCTCGACAGTCGAATAAGTCAACTGTGCATGCACTTTCGAAATGCCCGGTAAAAACAAACGTCTAACGTCTCAACAAGATGCTCTGGTACGCCGGTATAACCGGCTTCGAATCAAATCTTCTCCACAATCGGCGTCTCGCTGCCGGAAATGCCATTCCCTGTCGTTGCCGGGCACAAATTCCTCATCATCAGGCCAAACCGCAAATGGCTCTCGACCCAATGCCGTTTTGAGCTTGTCCGAGTTCATGGTCACATTCCCCGCTCGCGGAGGCATCGGTCCGGCGTCGATTCGCGGACAGCCAATCAGTAAATTCGGATCGTAGCCGCCGATCCGATTGACGATCTGCGCGATCTGGAAAAGCGACAGACACCTAGGACCGCCGGCGTGGTAGATCCCGGACATGTTTCGCACTGCGACTTCTTCGATGACTTCGTTCAGGCAATCCACATACGTCGGAGCCCGGACTTCGTCGAAGTACAGCGTCGCCGGTCGGTTTTTGGCAAACCGAGCCTGAATCCAGTCAACCGCACCGGCATGCCCGTTGTAGCTGACACCCATCGGCAACGAAATCCGCAGCACACAAGCGTCCGGGCGCCTCGTCGCCACCAGGCTTTCGGCTTGCACCATCGTTGCCCCATAAACCGTAACCGGATCCGGATTATCAGTTTCGACGTACCCGCCGTTTCCATCGCCCGAGAATACCAGATCAATTGACAAATGAACCAACCGCACATCCAGACCTTCGATCGCATCCAGCAGGCAGCCTACATGAGTGACATTCAAAAGCTGCGCCATTTCCGGGTCGCACTCACAGGCTTTCAAAGCACAAGACCCGCCGCAGTGAATCACCGTTCGGATTCCATTTTCTTCAATTAACCGGCGCACATCGTCCACAGCCGAAAGATCGCTACCCCACACGCCCTGCCCTTCCATTCGCCAGTTTCGATCGGGACGTTGACCAATCACCTTTCCGGGATATCGTTGGCTTAGCCAGTGAAACAGATTGAAACCCGAAACTCCTGCAATCCCACAAACCATCACCGGCAATTGACCACTGTTGGCCAATAACTTTTCACGCGAAATTCCTGTCGGATCAAAAACAGGAACGGGGCCAGATGTGATGAGTTTTGTTTCCATTTCGCGCCTGAGTATATTCTGGCGTGACTGGCTTTCGAAAGGACAAATTTAACGTGGCAATCACCACCAAAATCTGCGGGATCACAAACGTCGATGACGCTCTGGCCGCCGTCGATGCCGGAAGCCATCTGATTGGGCTGAACTTTTACCGGAAAAGCAAGCGATTCGTTTCGATCGAATCCGCCGCCGCCATCGCGGACGCGGTCGGTGACAAAGTCCAACTCGCGGGTGTGTTCGTAAACGCCACTTCGGCTTCGATCGCCGATTCGGCTTGGAAAGCCAACTTGAGTTTCATTCAACTTCACGGCGACGAATCCCCGGCGCTGTGGCAGGAAGTTTCAGAAAATCTAAAAACGGTGAAACTGATCCGGGCCATTCGCGTTTTCGATTCAAACTGGACCGCCGCATTGGAGCAGGCAAAAGCCTGGAAAGATGCCGGCGCGGAAATCCTGCTTTTCGATGCAGGCTCTGACGTCGATTACGGCGGAACAGGCAACCCCTTGGACTGGAAAGAAGTCACCGACTTGGACATCCCTCGACCGTGGTGGCTGGCCGGAGGATTGACTGCCGAAAATGTTGCCACCGCAATCCGGGTCGCGATGCCCGACGGGGTCGATGTCGCCAGCGGAGTCGAATCGGCACCGGGCGAAAAAGACCACGCCCTCGTTCGATCCTTTGTTCGAAGCGCCATGATGGCCTGACCGCGACCGGAATATCCGTTGCCTTTATCCCGGTTTATTCTTCAATCTGGAATGAGAACTGAACAACCTCTTTCCTAGATAGACTCGCCACAATTTTGCCAACGGTGTCTTTGTCAATCAACGATTCGAGGTTGTTTTGAATAAACACCAGGTCTGCGGGTTCAAATTTGTTATTCAAAGAAATGAAAACCTGCCGCGTGAACAGTGCGTAATCGTGCAGCCCAATTTCCTCACAGCCACCGCCAAACAGTGCCAAGAGGTTGCCGTCAATCTTCCGGTTGGAAAAATCCGAGATCGACCGATAAGCCGGCAAAACAACCTTGGCCATCGCAATCATGTTTCCGGCAACTTCGCTTCCGCCCTGGTAAGCGTTTCGAATCATGGGATCGTGTTGTCGAGCGGTCCGGTAGAGATCGTAGGTCTCCTGCGTTGGCAGTCGCGGATCGTTCGGAGGCAACACTTGAGTCTGCACCCTGCGACCGGCCTTGTGTTCTTTTTGGTGGTGAAGAGTCAGCCCAAGTTCGAAACTGGCAAGGCCACACTGCGGCCAAACATCCAGAATCTCACGAAAGCCAGCGGCAGCGTTTTCGTATTCCTGCTTTTCAAACAACTCGATAACCTGTCCGATGCGGAAACTCGCAGCGCTGTACACAATCTGATTGCCCATCGCATTGGCGACATGAAAGGAAGTCAAACTGCCATTGGTCCTGCGTCCCATCCGCGCGATGACGGAAACCTGCAGCGATCGGGTGCACTCACCTTCGGCCCGAAGAAGGCTGCCGTAGAGCGCTTCCATCACCCCCTGCCCCGGTGCGACTTCGTAGTAAGCGACCCAAAAGTTCGGATTGTTCAGCGTTAAAGAATCACTGTCGAACTCCGCCCAGTCTTCGACTTCGATGGCCGGATCAGGAATCGCGCCGGGCTTTTGAAGGTCCGCAATCAGCCGATGGATTCCCGGGAACGCTTCTGCATCTGCTTTGCCGAGTTTTTCGATCAGCACCAACGCCGTATCAAGCCCAACCTTGCGAGCGGAAGCCAATTGCGATTCGAGGTCCAGCCCTTCGCCTCGCTTTTGCAATTCGACCCGCTGCCTTTCGTCCTTGAGAATTTCGGTTTTCATGAATTCGACGAATTCATCGATCGACTTCTCCTGCCCGCAGGAAGTTCCGACAACGAACAAAACTGCGATCAACAACGACAACAGGGAACTTGCCAACTGACGACCCAACAACATTTGCTGCTCCCGTTTTTATTTCGAATCTGCAACCAAAAGCAAAAGGAAAATTCCAAAGCAAAAGGAAACTTCCAAAGCAAACCGAAAAGCGAGTTGACGCATGGACACACGTCCGGGATGCTCCATCTTTATCGTCTCGATTGTACTCGAGACGAACCAATGTGGGGGCTCGGTACGCTTTTCTGTCCCGGTCGTTTGTCGGTCGAAAGCCTGGCAATTGGCATCCCTTTCCCGATCACAACGATACCCGAATCGGAGACGATCAACCCGCGACGTCGATCCTCTTCGGGATCAAATCCGATCTGAATTCCGGCCGGGATACTCACGCCTTTGTCGACGATGGCCCGACGAATCTGCGAGTACCTTCCCACGTTGACATGCTCAAACAGGATCGAATCCTGCACATTGGCAAAACTGTTGACCCGGACGTTGGGACCAATCACGCTTCTTTCGACGTGCCCGCCAGAAATAATGCTGCCGGGGCAGACAATGGAATCGGTCGCCATGCCAACACGCCCAATGTCTCCACCACCAAAAACAAACTTGGGAGGCGGGAAGTTTCCGTGATGAGTGCGAATCGGCCACGCGCTGTCGTACATGTTCAACTGCGGTTCGACTTTGACCAGATCCATGTTGGCCTGGTACAACGATTCGATCGTCCCGACGTCACGCCAGTAAGCCTGCGTCTTTCCATTTTCATCAGCAAACGGAAACGCAACGACTTTGTGAGAGCCAATCACTGATGGAATGATGTTCTTGCCAAAGTCCCTAGAACTGGACTTCTGGTTGGCGTCCTGGAGAAGCTGATCGTAAAGGAACCTTGCAGAGAAAATGTAGATCCCCATGCTGGCCAGGCAAAGGTTCTCCTGTCCGGGAATCGTTCGCGGTTGATCGGGTTTCTCTTCAAAACCGGTCACCTGCCAGGAATCGTTGACCTCCATGACCCCAAACGAGCGGGCCGCATCGGGATCGACTTTCAGTGCGGCGATTGTCAGGTCGGCGTTCATCGAATCGTGGTACTCGGCCATCTCGCGATAGTTCATCTTGTAGATGTGGTCGCCGGCAAGAATCAAAACTTTGTCAGGATTCTCGCGTTCAATCGAATAGATATTTTGGTACACAGCGTCTGCGGTACCCTGATACCAATGCTCGTCAACCCGCTGCTGCGGAGGCACAACGTCGATAAACTCGCCCAGCTCGCGGCAAAAAAAGTTCCGCCAACCGCAGTTCACGTGGCGGTCAAGACTGCCTGCCTTGTATTGGGTCAACAGAAGGATCTTGCGAAGCCCACTGTTGAGGCAATTCGAAAGCACAAAATCAACGATGCGGTAACCGCCACCAAACGGAACCGCAGGTTTGGCCCGATCCCGCGTCAACGGCTCAAGCCTCGAACCTTTCCCACCGGCCAGAACAACAGCCAACACGTCTTTCATTCACCGCTCCATCAACAAATCGCCTTGCGAGGAAATTCAAGCGAAGGCTTAATTTTGCAATCGACCAGCGTCAATTGTAGACTCAACGCCAGTTGTAAGGTCCAATTCAGCGTCTACGAATTGTTGACCAAAGATCCTGATTCACCGGATTGTAGCCCTGTTCCACCCTTCTCCCAACGACAATCCTCGCAGCACAATACCGCCGAGCAAGCATCGCGAGTGCTGGAAACGCATTTCGATCGTTATACCAGCTCACAACGAGTCCGCAGTGCTTCGCTCGACCCTCGAATCGGTTTTCGATGCAATCGACGAACTGCAAATCCAAGCCGAAGTGATCGTCGTCAATGATGCTTCGACCGACAACACCGCAACGATCGCCAGATCCCTCCAATGCCGCGTCATCGATGTCGAGCTACGTAACATCGGCGCGGTGCGAAACGCCGGTGCCGCAATCGCCAGCAATGACTGGCTTTTCTTTTTGGATGCGGACACTTTGCTACCCACTCGAACCCTTGCAGGCGCTGCCGACATGCTGGCACGTGGCTTTGCCGGTGGCGGTGCCCATGTGTCTATTCCGGATCATCCCAGAGTTAACTGGTTCAAAAAGCTGATGATCTTTGGTGTCAAAGTATTTTGGCAAGCGATCGCCGGCAAAGCTGCCGGATGTTTCATGTTCTGCCAAAAGTCCATTTTCGAACAATTCGGGGGATTCGACGAAACAGTCTTTGCAGCTGAAGAGTGGTTCTTTAGTGTCGAAACAACCAAACGCGGAAAGTTTGGCCTGGTTCGACACCCAGTGATCACTTCTGCCCGCAAGCTACACACCTACTCGACCTTCGAATTAATCAGATTTCTGACTTTGCCGGTTTTGACGACAGCTCCGTTGTTTTCGACACGTCAAGGCCTTGAGATCCTGTACGACGATAAAAGGTAGCAAGGCGTCAAACCGCAGTTTTTCCGGGCGTTACTGGCAGGCAGGTGGCAATTTCCATAAAGTTTTCCCATCTTCCTTTCCAGCCAACTACGAACCAGATATCATACACTGTCTCAGATGAACAGCGTTGACGGATTTAGCACATGAAACAGGCAGGAAAGATCGCTGCGTTATTCGCAGTTCTTCTCACCCTCCTTGCGAGTTCCCGCATGGAGGCGGAGGAGATTATCATCGAGGAAGGCAAGCACGCCAACGTTGGTGACTTTCACTGTCATCCCTGCTTCGAAAAGCTCGGCTCCAACGCCCTCGTATTGACGGCCCCAATCGGCGATCGTCCGATTGAAATGACCGCCGGAGAACTGTGGGAGTATTTCCACAGTCATGGTTTTGATTCGGTCAACGAACTGTCCCTGTTCGTTGAAATCGATCAACTCGACAGCAACGCTCAATACAATCTATCGAGCCTGAACTTTCAGATCGAGGCAACCGATGGCGATGTGCTGACGGATCTGGATCTCGGCGGCAGCAATCTTGTCGTGCCCGGCTACGAGACTTCGTCCTTCCGACCCGAAGCTCACCTGAGTTTCGATCTCGGTTACGACTTCATGCAGGAGTTTTCCAAAGACAGCACCGAGTTGGTTCGCTTCAACATCCAATCCGGAAGCGGCGTGACGCCAACGTTTTTGATCTCACCGAAGAACGAGGTTTTCACTTCGAATCATCTTTCTAGCCTGTTTACATTTGTCCTGTTTTGGGGGTTCGTTTTCCTGGCGGTGTTCCACTTCATGAAACCAGCTTCAATCAAGAAAGTCGCTTCATCGCTCGAAGCACAATCCGAAGAAGCGATCTCGATCGGGCCGCAACAGCCCGAACCCGCCGCCACAGTCTCGCTCAACAACGACCGACCCTCTTCTCCTGCGATCGCAACCAACGCACCAGCCAGAGCTACCTAGTGGTTCGCTTTGGCTTGCCAGCCTGACTTCTGTCTGCCCGTCGTTTTCATCGGGCACTGCTTGACCGCCTGACACCGCTGGACCTGAGTAACGTCGCCCCAAAGCCAGCCCTTCGCTACAGACGATTCCGCTGCCTTGCCAGTTCGTAGAACAAGACCGTTGCTGCGGCTGACACGTTTAGACTGTCCGCCACGCCAAACATCGGGATAGAGACACGCCGGTACCCGCTGTGATCGGTCCACCTGTTTGACAAACCATTCGCTTCATTTCCCAACACGATCGCCGTCGGTCTTTCGACAGCCACAGTGGATCCAAAAACAGACTCTCCCGGCAACGCCGCCAACAGCACATCGAAGCCATAGTCGGCAAGCCACCGTTGGACTTCGCCGTTGCTGCCGCTGCAACCCCGAAACCCAAAGCACGTGCCCACGCTCGAGCGGATGCAGTTGGGATGAAACCAGTCGGTCACTCCATCGCTAACGATTAAAGCATCCAGGCCCGCACCATCGGCCGAGCGAATGATCGCACCAAGGTTTCCCGGCTTTTCGACACCCTCGACAACCGCAACCAGTGGAGACTGGCCTTCCGATTTCCCGTCAAGCAAACCGTCAAAACTCTGTTCCGGACGCGCCGCAGTCATGACGATTCCATCTCTTCGATTCCCAAACCCGATCTTTTCAAGAATCGCACTGGTGACTCCAAAACAACGGGATTCAAATCGATCCACGCAGGACTTGATGGCCCCGGAGATTGATTCCGATTCGTCAATGAACAGCTCGTCCGGTTCAATGCCGTTGCCAATCGCTCGCTCAATTTCACGCTCACCAAAAACGATAATCCGATCCTGCTTTTGCCTGAAGCGGGAACGGTGCAGTTTGGCCGCTCGTTTGACCCGTTCGTTCTGAATACTGGTAATCAACTGCATCATCATTTTCTGAAAAAACGCGCAAAACAACCAGACGCCAACGCTCTCCCGTCGGCGCAATCAAGCATCAGGTCGCCCGCTTCCACATCGGGACTTGTGAAGTCATACATACCCTTCAGAGCACGCTGTAGCTCATTCCCACCCCACCCCGGCGTGTGACAACTGAGAATGATCATCACTGGACGAGGGCATAACTTCAAGACAAGGTCCATCAGGTTGTCAAAGTCGCGATCAAATTTCCAGGTCTGCTTTTTGGTTCCGCGGCCAAACGACGGCGGGTCAGCGATGACAATGTCGTAATCGTTCTGGCGACGAATTTCACGCTGCATAAAACTAACCGCATCATCGACGATCCAACGAATAGGTTTATCCTGCAATCCATTGGACGCCGCGTTCTTTCGCGCCCACAAGACAACGCTTTTGGCTGAATCAACATGCGTTACATGAACGCCCTGTTTTGCCAATGCGATCGTCGCGCCGCCGGTGTAGCCGAACAAGTTAATCGCTCGCTTGCCTTGGACCGCCTCTCCCCTGGCCGCGATCCAGTCCCAGTTGAACTGCTGCTCGGGAAAGACCCCAACCTGCCCGGTCGGCGTGGCTCTCAATTCGAACTCGATGTCTGACATCCGAAAAGACCAAGGTTCTGGCACCGGCCCCGACCAGGTCTTGCTTTCGAAAACCAGATCACTCTCCCACGACCGCAGCGATGGCATCGCCCAACCCACCGATGGACTTTCACGCTGGACGACCCGGGAACCAAATCTTTCCAGCTTCCTGTTGTCGCCAAAGTCAAGCAATTCGTAAGGCGGCGGGTCCGTATTGCCCGACATCAATACCAGATCCAGAGTCTGGGAACCGATTGCTGCAATCGCGTCACGCCCAGATGCGTGACTTTCGTGTTTTTCAAAACCACACAATGAAGGTGCTTCATCTGGTACAGCAATTCCAAACTGCGATCGGTGACCAAGGTGCCTTCGAGGTCCAGAATCTGGGTGTTCTTCAAGCCCTTAATTTCCGCGAACGTCTCATCGGTAATTGGTTCCCCACGTTTGTCGACGATTCTGCGACCACGATGCCGTTGGTCAATCCCCTCCCACTTTTTCATGCGACTCCAATTCAGGAGGAAATTCCAGACCGGCTTTTGAAACCACGAAAGTCGCGTATTTCCGTCACGCAGAAACTGGTAGCCCTTGTACGCAAACCCGCAGTAGAAAAACAGGCTGGCAAAGGCAAACATAAAAAGCAACCCTCCCAGCACCGGGCCAAACACCAGAAACGCCAACACCATCGTGGCCACAGCAAGGACCGGAATCAGCACATGACAAAGCATCGCAAGAGTTTTCATCGGAATACCCTCGGACATGATTTGCGAAAACCACAGCATCATTCCCGCAGGCTCCATCTCCATTTCGTCCAAAGACTGTTTTGCTTTTTCAAATCGCGGGCGAACGTAACGACAGGCCGAACATGCCCCGCGCGGATCAAGGTGATTCCCACAACGCGGACAACGTCGCTTTTTCCGTGTGCTGCCTGCCACTGGCGATGCAACGCCACCGAAGGAAGAACCGCTTGCCGCCTCGCTTTGCTGCGGCGGAACTTCAGGAGCAAGTCCCAACTCTTGCTCATCGCGATTGATTGACCGGTTAGCTTTCGGCCGATCGCCGCCCGATCCTCCCTGTTTGGGCATCGGGACTTCGACGTCGCTGTTGCAGCGGGGACAGGTCACGATCAAGCCGGCTTCATCGCTATCGGCGGTCATTAGCTGGCCGCAGACGCTGTACTGGCCAGTCTCCTGATTAAAGCGTGAATAGTTTCCGCAGCGAAATTCGACGAGCATTTATCTTGTCAAAGACAAAAAATTAGAGACAACCAACGGTTGCCATCTTAGCAGAAACCAATCCCGCGAACCGGGAATATCATCCCGGATTATTCACGAGGCGTGGGCCTCAGAATCAGTTCCGACAGTGATCGGTTACTCTAATGCGCTGAAACGATCGCTGTGGCTTTCACCTACCGAGTGATTCACATTTCTTGTTGAAATTCAGTTTTCCCTTGCTCCTGTTGGCCAGACGTAGAATCAACGCCCGTCGTCGTGAATAATCCGGGATTCATCAGACCCAGCGTGACGATTATGCCAGTGATTGGCTCCGGTCCATGATCGCGATCATCAAGCGCAAATAGGAAATTTGCACGCCCAGAAACGGCAAAAAGAAAAAGTGAATTACCCGGCTAGGACTCGAACCTAGAATGACGGTACCAAAAACCGTAGTGTTGCCATTACACCACCGGGCATCACTTAAGACGCCGATTTTATCAAAAGCTTGGCTTGGCCAAAATAGGTCTTCCAGCAAATTTTTCCATGTCACCGATCCACGGCATTTTCTGCTTCTTCTGCCGCCTGACCGCAATCGAGCCCCTGTTGCTTTACATCGCGGCCGTGAATCAGCCAAACGATCCAGCCCAGCAGGGACACAAAAAGGATGCAAAGCCGGTAGCAAAGTGCCACTATCAGACCGCTACTGGCGTCATAACTCTCGTACATCGACACCAGAACCACTTCCATCCCGCCAACTCCCCCCGGCAGCGGAATCGAGTTCGCCACCATCGAAATCGGGGCAATCACTCCATGGCTGATTGCAGCGGGGGCATCGTCGCAAACTCCCTGGGCAACCAACCAGATCGTCAATGCAAACAAAAGGTTCGTGGCAAGGCTGCAAAAAATCGCAAACACAATCGCCAATTTTCGTTCGCTGTACAACGCCGCCGCCTCGATGCCTTGCAGAATCAATCCGCCGATCTTCGGGATTTTTCCGAAATGGCCAAACACAGCCCACTTGCTGATACCCGGAAATAACAGAAACACCAACAACCCGACAAATCCACAAATGCTCAGAAATCCGGCCGTATTGCAAACCGACGCGATCGCCATTTGCTCGCCCGTCGGCTCCACCCCCGTGGACATCACGCGGTTCAACTGCCCGGCAACACCCGCGAACCCAAACATCACCATCAGCCCTATCGCGCGATCGATAAAGACGCTCAGAATGGCTTCCGGGATGCGATCCTTGCGTTCGCGCGCGGCATAAAACGCCCGCAACGAATCTCCACCGACAACGCCAAACGCAATGACGTTGAAGAAAGCCCCAATAAAGCCCAACCGCAGGGCTTGGGTAAGCTTCAAATCAAGATTGATCGCGTTGGCCAGCCCATGCCATCGCACGTAACTGATCCCGAACGCCATCGTCATGGTGAACATCGCCACCAGAAGCCACCAGAAGTTCTTTTCCTGGTCAGCAAAAGCCTCAAACTGCTCCCGCTTGGAGGTAACCAGCCAGGCAAGAATCGCAATCGAAGCACCAAATTTGAGCACTGTCGATAGGCGAACAGGAAAGCCACGTTTCGAGGGTGTGCTCAATGAACTGGAACCGCTGACTGGCTCAAAACAAAAGTCAAAAACGCAAAAAGCACTCGCCGGGCCATTCTCAGCCACGGAAGTGCTTTGCGGATGTTAGCGTCTGGCCTATCGGCGGGCGGCCAGCATTCGATTTCGCTTGGACCGTCGTTCCGCTCTCAGGCGGGCACGGCGTTTGGTTTCGCTGGGCTTTTCGTAATACTCTCGTCGCCGCATCTCTTTTTTGATTCCGCTTCGTTCAACGAGCTTTCTAAATCTTCTTACAGCTTCCTGAATGGACTCTTTTTCACGTACCAGCAGCTTTACCATTGTTTCTCCAAACCATTATGAGACATCCGCGTTCCTTTCATACAAAACCACGAATTCAAATCGGGCGATCCCCACGTCGCGAGACCGTCCAAACCAGCGAAAAGATCGCGAATTATACAAACTTGTCGATCTTCCTGTCCAGTCGAAACCAGCTGAATCACCGTTTTTGACCCGATTCACGCAGATATCCGAAACGGAAAGGTCAACCTGCTCTCCCTGACCAGCAAGTCCGGCAAAACTCCAACCGATTCACCATCGACTTCCGATACCATCGACATGGATTCGGAACATGAAAACACGGCTCTGCCTCAATCTCTGGTCATCGATCAACTCTTGGCGGCCCAAGACAAAGTAATCAACGACCTGGAAGCTCTTGACGTTCAGATCCTCGCCACGATCTCTGAAATCACTGCCCAGCGTAAAGCAACAGAAGCACCCTCAGAAGCAGAATCACGTGGGGACACAGAGCCCACCGGTGAGAGCGTCTCCCGCGCCGCATAGCCCAAAGGCCAACAGACGCCTCTCTTGCGTCCGATTCTGAACCTCGATCCTGCACCAATATTCGACTGCACCTCGATTCGACTGCCCTCTCTGTTGCAGCATTATCTCGCCAAGCGGCCCAAGCGCCGCAGGCCGTTTTCAGTCAGCTTAAATCCTCCGGAAATCTCCGCCCCAGCCGCATTTCCGTTTGCTGATCCAATTTCTCCGCAAGCCCGCTGCTTTACCCAGCACGATCCCGACGGATAGTCCGCAGACGACGAACCTCCCTCAGCGGATCTCCAACCATCCCAAATCGCCAAGCGGGTCTCACGCCTGGGTAATTTTTACAGTCTGATCGCCCAGCAAATGCACCCGCGCAACGGTGCAATCGATCGGTCCATAACAATCGTTACAACTTACGTACCGTTTCCATCTTTCTTGATCGAAAACTGCTATCGGTTCAACCCTCCCTGCCCAGTCCTCCGAAGTTAGCGAAAGCAACTGAATACCTCAGGCGAATCAATTTGGAGGATTCGCAAACTCACGGCCGTCACGGACTGGTGGCGAACGAGTTGACCGCCTCTTTCCCGGCCGAGGATTCACGAGCTAAGGGTTGGCATGGCAATTTTTGTCCGACCAGGTGCCGCCTGCAAGGTTTGAAACGTCAGTAATTTTTTGGAGAGTTTACGATGAAATTGGTTAGAAGTCTGCTGACCTCTGCAGCTTTTCTCGCTGCAGCAATGTCGGCCAGCTTCAGCTGGGGCCAATGTTGTGGTGGCGCAAGCTACGACACAGTTGGCGCTGCCGCTCCGGCAGCCGTCGTCGGTGATGGTGGTTGCGGATGCAGCTACACCGTCATGAAGACCGTTCAGCGAGTTGTTAACGAGCAACAGCAAGTTACTCGTTACCGAACTGTTAACGAAACTGTTTATGACACTGTGCAGGTTCCCGTCACACGGAACACACAGGAAACACGGTACCGAACTGAAAACTACACAGTTCAGGTTCCTGTTCAGGAAACAGTCATGCGAACTGAGAACTATCAGGTTCAGGTTCCAAAGACAACAACTGTAATGCGTTCGGAGAACTACACCGTTCAGGTGCCAGTTCAGTCGACTCGTTACCGCAATGAGAACTACACTGTCCAGCGTCCAGTCTGCAAGACGATCTACGTCGACCAGCCTTACACTGTTCAGGTTCCTGTTCGGGAAACGACTTACAAGACTGTCAACTACACTGTTCAGCGTCCTGTCAAGGAAATGCGTCAGCGTACTGTGAACTACACTGTTCAGCGTCCTGTTCAGGAAACAAAGCAGCGGACCATCACCAACATGGTTCGTCGTCCTGTTACTGTTCAGAAGTCACGTACAGTCAACTACCAGGTACGAGTTCCCGTTCAGGAAACAAAGTTCCGCACTGTCACTGAAAACTTCCGCGTTCCTGTTCAGGAAACAAAGTACCGCACTGTCACAAAGCGCGTGCCTTACACGGAAACCCAGAACGTGACTGTTAACGGTGGTTCCTACCAGACTGTTACAGAAGTCATCCCTGGCCAGACTTACACTCGCACTGTCAACGGTGCTGGTGGAGCTGGATCTGCAGCTGCTGCTGCAGGCGGCGGAATCCTCGGTGGAGGCGGTGGCCTTCTTCGTGGTGGTCTTCTCGGTGGCGGCCTTCTTGGCGGCGGCGGTGGCGGCCTTCTTGGCGGCGGACTGCTCGGTGGATGCGGATGCAAGAAAGCTGCTGCAGCTTCTTCTTGCGGATGTGGTGCACCCGCTCCTGCTCCTGCTTCAGATTGCGGCTGTGGTGCTCCTGCTCCTGCAGCAGATTGTGGCTGTGGTGCTCCAGCTCCTGCAACATGCGGAACTTGCGAGACAACCATCACTTGTCGCACTCCGGATCGCACTGTTTGCAAAAAGGTCTGGGTTCCATCTTGCGAAACAAAGCAAGTATGCGTAACCAAGTACCGCTGCGAATCAGAGCAGATTCCTTACACTGTTACTTCTTACCGCTGCGAAACTCGCTCGAAGCAGGTTCCTTACACAGTAACCTCTTACCGCTGCGAAACTCGTTCGAAGGAAGTTCCTTACACAGAGACCACTTACGTCTGCGAGCCTGTCTCAAAGACTGTTAACTACTGCGTCACTCGCATGGTTAGCGAAGTCAAATCTCGTGTTGAGAACTACTGCGTAACCAACATGGTTAGCGAAACTCGCACCAAGCAGGTTCCTGTTTGCTCAACCCGCATGGTTGCCAAGCAGATGACTCGCAAGGTTGCCCAGCAAGTTAAGGAAATGGTTTCTGAGACTCGTTGCCGCAAGGTTCCTTACACTGTCACGACAATGGTTAACCAGTGCCGTACTCGTCAGGTTCCACAGCAAGTCACAACAATGACTTGTGAGACACGTCAGCGTCAGGTTCCACAGACTGTTACTCGCATGACCACTGAAACAAAGTCACGTCAGGTTCCTTACACTGTATGTGTTCCTGTGACTGAAATGCAGTCGGTTCAGCGTCCTCGCACTGTTTGCAAGCAGGTTCCTTACACTGTGAATGTTTGCGTTCCACGCACAATCACTGAGCAGGTTCCTGTAACTGTCAACGCTGCTCCAGCAGCAGCTTTCGACGCTTGCGGAAACAGCATCGGCGGTGGCGGAGCTATCATTGACGGTTCAGCTGGCTTCGGCTCAGGTGCAATCGACGGTGGATTCATCAGCGGCGACGCAGGTTCAGCTGGTTTCGGTGGCGGCATCCTCGGTGGAGGTGCTGGTGCAGGTGCTGGTTGTGGTTGTGGTGCCGGAATGGGATCACGCATCGGCGGTCGCCTTCGCGGCCTGATCGGCAAAATCCGCGGCCTGTTCAAAGGTTGCGGTTGCAAAGCTGCTTCTTCATCTTGCGGATGCGGATGCTAGTTGACAGCAAGACGCGTCACGCGTCAGACGCTTTCAACCCAGGAAGTATTCTGGTCTGAAAATCGAGCGGCCCGGGCACCATCAGCCCGGGCCGTTTTTTCGCGCGCTCTCAGCTCTCAGCTCTCAGCTCTCAGCACTCAGCACTCAGCACTCAGCACTCGGTACTCATCACTCAGCACGCCCCCAGGGATTCGAACCCCGACCAGCTGGTTTGGAATCAGCGATGCTCCCATTACACCAGGGACGTAAAATTCCGGATTTCAAAAAGCC
>CALFWR010000148.1 GCA_937928555.1 uncultured Pirellulaceae bacterium | reverse complement strand
ATGCCTCCGGTGAGGCCATAATGAGATCGAGTCGTTCGTCAATCTTCGCACGGAAACGATTTCCGGTGTTAGTCGATATGGCGTCATATCGGTCTGTCGCAACAATAAGATCGGTGAGAAAATCATCGCTAAAGCGTTCTTTTCTATCCATCTTTTCGCCGAGCCGCATTAACTCTCCGCCACAGCCCGTCACGATCAACGGCCAAAGAAGGATCTTCAGCGTGTTTCGCTCGCCTACGCTCAATTTCGGCAACGACAGCAATTGACAAATTCAACGGCGCATCTGCATCGTCGATATCATTCCAAAGTTGTCCAATTATCTGAATTTTTTGAGCGATGGGTAGCGATTGAAGTTCTGTAATATCCATGATGTAAACTATACATGAACGGGAGCGAATCGAAAAGAATGACCAAACACCGAATTTGTAATAAGTTGCGAAACTCTGAAGCTGGATAAAACGAATTGCGATCTATCCGTGTGTCACTGAGGCGGTATCGCAATCTGGATTTGTTTTGGCGCACACGGATAGATCGTGCGTTGAACTTCGTCGCGCGCTGCGACCGGGTCACACTAAATGGTAACGGATTTGCTAGGCGAAATCCAGCTTTCGGTGGCAACTTGCAAGCAGCTTGTGCCGTCAGTGACGCGGGTACCAGCTGGGACGATGCTTTGAATTCATGACCGACGCCCAACTTGGCTTGGGCGTCATCCTATGCGGAATCAATGAACAACCGCAGACCTTGCAAAGCCTTTCCACCGAACAATCGGCCTGATCGGCGGATCAATCTTCCAAAGGTCCGAACTCGAACTCGGTGGCCCGGTCGGATAACGGAGCATCGGCCGCATCAAGCAGCCTGGCGAACAACTCCAGAAACTGCTCGCGATTTGTGTTAGCCCAACCGCCAAAGCGACCAGTCCGTGTATAGCCCGAGGGCAACACGTGTAAACTCCAACGACGTACAAACTCGACTTGCGACAACGTGAACGGAATCTGCTTCCTGCTGCCGGTCGCAACCTCGCCAAGCAAAAAGCTTCGGTGCATTTGAACTGCAGCAAAGACACCTCCGAATTGTCCAGCGAAAGCATCGAGCTGTGGTTTAATCCGGGATGATGAGTGGCTGCAGTCTGACTAGCCGCCGCGACCAAAGGGGTCATCGATCGAATGGGATGGTTGCGTAAACCACTCGGGTCCGGATTCGGTCATGTAAAAGTGGTCTTCCAAGCGGATGCCGAACTGGTTGGGAATCACCAACATGGGTTCGCTGCTGAACACCATCCCGACGTCCAGAAGTGTTGATTCACCGCGAACAAGGTTGGGGCCTTCGTGGATGTCAAGCCCGCAACCGTGACCGGTGCGGTGAGGCAGGCCGGGAAGTTGGTAGTCGGGCCCGTATCCAGCCGATTCAAGCGAGGCGCGAGCCGCGTTGTCACAGGCTTCACATGGATGGCCAATTTTTGCCGCATTGAATGCAGCGAGCTGGGCTGCTTTTTCCGCCTCCCAGGCGATTCGATGGGCTTCGGTCGGTCTACCAAAGCAATAGCTGCGTGTGATGTCTGAGTTGTAGCCGTCTAGCAAAAAGCCAGTATCGACAAGAACCCAGTCGTCGTTGCGGAGCGTTTGGGGTTCTTTGACGCCGTGTGGGAAAGAGGTTCCAACGTCGAAAAGGACGATGCAGAAAAATGATCCAGCCGCCGCACCGACCTTGCGATGGGCTTTGTCGATGAACTCCACCACCTCGGGTGTCGTGATTCCCGGGCGAAGGATCGAAGCGGCCGCAGCGTGAACCGTGAGCGTCATCTCGTGGGCTTTCCGAATCAGATTGAGTTCGGCTTGTGACTTGCGGCAGCGAAGTGCCTGGGTCAGGGGTTGGGCATGGCCAAGCTTGACGTCCGGGTTGTTGGATTGGATTCCATCAACAGCAAAGTAGGGAGTCGCTTCGTCGAGCAAGAGGGGTTTGTCGCTTGCGCCCATTGTTCGCAAGGTCTGCCCCAATTTTTTGTAGGGGCATTGATGCTCTTCCCAGGCAACGATTTCGGCAGGAAGTTTCCAGAAGTCACGAAGCGTATCGAGCTCGAACTGGGGTGCGATATAGACGATTTCTCCTTCGGCGGGAACGACCGCAGCGACCATTCGTTCGCTGGCTTTCCATTTGAGCCCGGTAAAGTAATAAAGGTTGGTGCCGGCGTGGAGATAAACGGCCCCGACGTTGTGTTCTTTCATCAGGGCTTGCAAGAGTTTGAGCCGATTTGAAAACTCTGCGGTCGCGATTGGTGCGACGCCGGCGGTCATGTCGGACAACTCGCCCAAGGCCTGTTCGATTGTTTTTCCACCCACACCAACGGTTCCGCTGTTCATCAAATTGCCTGTGTTGAAGTTGCCTGTTTCAGATGCCTGGTTCAAACCTGTTTGTGCGAAACAGGAATTGCAATTAGACAGCAGGTCCGGCAAAGTGGGCAGCCTGAGCCCGAACGTGAACCCGGATTATTCACGACGACGGGCGTTGATTCTACGTTTGGCCAACAGGAGCAAGGGAAAAACTGAATTTCAACATTCGGTAGGTGAAAGCCACAGCGATCGTTTCATCGCATCAGAGTATCCGATCACTGTCTCAACTGATTCTGACGCCCACGCCTCGTGAATAATCCGGGGTGAAACGTGAAATTCAGGCGCAAAAAAATAGCCCGCAAAATGCGGGCTGGGGTTTTTGTCGGCTTAGTTAGCGGTACCACTTGCCTGAGCGATAAGAGGGTCGATAGCCCGAAGAGTAGGGCTTGCCGTAGGGAGCGCGATAACGTTGACTCCCAAACGACCTGCCGTATGACGACGATCGGTATGACGGTCGATAGCTTGAGCTAAAACCGCGGTTGAAACCACCGCCGTACGAGCCACCGCCGAATGAGCCACCGTAGCTGCGACCGACGTTGAAATTTCCTCCTCCGCCGCCGTAGAATCCGCCGCCACGGCACTGAGCTTGTGCATCCTGGCTGGCGAAGGTCATGGCTGCCACTGCGACGGCCATAACAATTGAAGTTCGAATTGTTGATCTAATCATGAATAACTCCCAGGGGGTCGTTGTGTTGTGATCCGCTCGCAAGTTGTTCGCAAGGCAGAGTTCCAACCGGTCTCACTGGAACCTTGTCGCAAAGCGAATGCCATCGTGTTTATCACCAAAAAGGCAGTGTTTTGAAGGAAATGTGTACTCGAATCGTTGGCGCGTCGTGGTGGAATTGACGACAAATTTTGCTTTGAGAGGTGGTTTTGGATCCTGAGCTCGGCCGGTCGGAAAGATGGGTGCGTTTTGGCGTGGGGCAGGGCCGTCAGCGACGCATCGTTGCGGTGACCGGGTAGGGATTGCTCTCGCCTGAGAACGCGACAGAAAGTTACCTTGTCAGCCTTCGACTGCCAAAAGCGGTAAAGTAATACTTGTTTTGCCAGTTTTCGAATTTCGACGTTAGGATTTTGAGTCACCATGAAACTTCGGCTACAAACGGACTACGCGCTGCGGGCTTTGATCCTGTTGGGTCGCGCCAACCGAAAGATGACCGCCGGTGAAATTGCGGACGCCTATTTGATCTCCAAGGACCATCTGGTGAAAGTGATTCAGCAACTGTCGCGGTTTGGCTACGTTCGAGCTTATCCGGGGCGGGGCGGTGGGGTCGCGTTGGCGATCGATGCGGAGAAAATCCTGGTACGTGACGTGATCCGCGAGATGGAGGGCTCCAAGGGTGTGCTTGATTGTTTCAAGGATCCGAACTTCTGTCCGATGGAGCCCGGTTGTGTGCTTCGGCGTTTGCTGATGACGGCTGAATCGGCGTTTTATGATGCGTTGGGAGCCAGCAGCATTGCAGATCTGTATGCAGGTCGAAGAAATGGTGGAATCGTCAATCTGAAGGTCGACTTAAAAGGATAAATTACATGCAAAAAGTTTTTCTGTTTACACTTTCTTCCGTTTTGTTGTTTGCCATTTCAATTGCGCAATCGTCCCTAGTGCAGGAGCAAGGCAAGACACCGTCAAAGCAAGCGGCGGAGACTGCTTCAAAAACGGAAGCGAAGAAATCGGCGTCGGAGGAGGACAGAGCGATCGCTCGCACCCGCCGTCAGGTGAAAATGCTGGACGATGTCTACAAAGGCGGAATCGTTCTGATCACAACGCATTACGTCGAAGGCGACGAAGACTTGCCTGCAGGCACTGCGTTCAAGATGCTGTTTGAAGCTGCCAAAAACAAGGGCTGGCACGAAGTACGTTTGGTCGACGCAACGGGTGAGCCTTACGATGACGAAAACGTCGCGATTTCAGAGTTTGAGAAGAACGCTGTTAAACGACTGGTTGCCGGGGAAGCATTTGTTGACGAAACAATTACCGAAAAAGGCCAACGCTTTTTGCTTGCTGCGACACCAATTCCGGTGGTGATGGAAAAGTGCACAATGTGTCACAGCAACTACGACTTTGAGGACAAAGGCCAGGTGGTTGGGGCGCTAACGTATCGGGTTCCGATTGATGAGTAGGGAACGGTGATGCGTGTCTGAACCCGGATTATTCACGACGACGGGCGTTGATTCTACGTCGGGCCGACGGGAGCAAGGGAAAAGCTGAATTTCAACAAGAATCGCGAATCATCCGATAGATGAAAACGACAGCGAGCGTTTCATCGCAATCAGAGACGCGGATCACTGTCGGAACTGATTCTGACGCCCACGCCTCGTGAGTAATCCGGGCTGAAATCGGATTTGCCAGCTTCGCTGGGCAAACAAAAAAAGCCAGCCCGTTCAGGCTGGCTTTCTTTTTTGGCAATCAAATGCTCGCTAGTTGTTGCTCGCAGACTCGCCAACGGATTCGGTGCCCGATGCGATCGGGATAATTGGTGCTGGTGTCGCACCAAGGCGAAGCGTCGTGATGTTGTCCGCTTCGACGCCATAGCCCTTGGCACCGCGCCGTGCAGAGACCTGAACCGATCCGCGACTCTGCGGATAGTAGGTGTCGAGAACTTCTTTGACCGTGGCCATGCGCTGCTGCGTCGCGTTGAAGTCAGCAAGCTGCTGGACGAAAACAGTTCGGCGATGGGTTGGCATGTTGAGCATCATGCCCGAAACCTGCTGAATGCCGTACTTCGTCAGCATGCCTGTTTTGGCATCGAAGTGCGTATCGGTAAGAAGATTTTGGTCTTCGAAACCGGCATCGATCATTGGACGCAATGTTGCATGGTAAAGTTGACGGCTTCCACAATCAAAAGGTGCTGGCCACGCTTCGTTGCGAGCAATGATTTTGGCATTGATGTTGGCGCTGTGATCCAGCTTGGATCTCAACTGGGCACGACAGGCCCCGTTACGGCAGCCACCATGTGCTCCGGCACCCCGGCAACCACAGTTACTTGCCGGGAAGCCAAAACCACCGGGTGCACCAACGGCTACCCCGGGGCTAAACGTGTTGCATGTGTCACAGCCCTGGGCTGAGACGAATTCCGGACTGATCAAAATTCCAACGGCGATCAGTACACCGGCATATAGAAATTGTCTCGACATTTGACGGCTCCCATGTTCCGGTACTACGGAACGGTTTCTCGTTTCGGTCCAAAAGCTCAGGAGACCACACTTGTAGTGAAACTTCCTGACGTTACGCTGCTGTGGAATATCGGAACTTTGAGCAGCAGGATTGCGAAGGAAGTTGTGTTAAATTCGCTAAATCAGAACTGATTCGCCGAGTTGCGCGAAAGTAAATTGCTTCTCAAGGTCGTATCGACTGGCCCGAGTTTGAGGGCCGCGCAAAACAAACGGCCCAAAGCTTCATGCTTCGGGCCGTATGAAATCTTGACTAAGCGTTGTCGGGCTTCGTCAAGCCGTCTGCCATTGATCGACCAATGCCGACCGCAACGAACAAATGTCATTCTGTGACCAGCCATGACATTCGCCCGTCATCCGGGCAGACTCGGAGGACGTTTAACCAGAATAACAACTGCCAATCGATCGTCAACGCGCAGATGACACGGTAAAAACCGTGTATCCCTCAAAAACCCCCGCCCGTTTCGGAATATCCTGAGCGGTCGTTTTTTTTAATTTTCGCCGAATACCATCGATCGTTGTCGAAAACCGATGCTTAAAGAAGGAATCTCCGCCGCAAACTTCCCAAACGTCCAGATCATTTTGCCCGCTAGCGGAATCGCCACTTTCAGAAGGCGGGAAAGCTGAGGGTGCCGAAAGTTGTGCCCCATTGCTGCCGGGGCGTATCGTGTGTCGAGCATTAACCCGGATTAACCCGGATTAACGTGGTTGGACGTTAGTTTGCGGCGTGCCCTCGGGCGGCGAGGTTGTTCAGACGCCGCGCGACATCATCCAATCCGTCGGCAAGCATCTGCTCGTAACTGCGACCGTCGGTTGTATCGACGCCATGATCGGCAACGAGTTCTCGCAGCGAGCCAAGTGCTTCGTCCTGATGGTGGAACATTTCAACGAACGCATGCTCCAGCTTGCCGGTTTTCACGCAGGCACTGAGCAACGATCCGACCCAACCATCGTCTGTCGAAAGACAACCGCGTGTTGATTTTGCCGACGCATGAAACAACCCCAGCCCATCGCCGGCAGCAATCTCTTGAATCAGCTCGACATTTCGCTCCATCGACAACCCGGAATCGCCACAGTGTGCCGCATCAACGAGAGTCCTGAAAAATGGTTGTCCCACCGCCTCGTTGACTCGCTTTACGAACTGCCAACAGCGACCAAGATCAGTAAACGTCTGAAATTCGACACCCCGCAGGAACTCAATATGCCACGACTTGATGCACGAATTCGCCAGCCCCGCCTGTTCAAAAATACGCTGGTGAAGCTTGACGTTTTGAGCGACTGCGGATTCAAATTCAGCTCCCTCTTTTCGCGTCGCTCCCGGCTGCATCCACTGCTCAATTGATGTCGAACCCACGACTCCGATTTCGTACTTCCGCGCAGACTCCAGTCCGCCGACCAGCAGGTCGACGACGATGTCTTCGTCAGCAGGATTCATCGGGTCACCACTGGTGACCATCAGGATCATCTGGACTTCCAGCCCCAAATTTCTCAGCCCCCCAACGAGCTCATCCATGTCCGATTCTTTGGCACCAGGGAACACGGAAAGCTGAATAGCATCCAATTGGCAGCTGGCCAATTCGCAAACCTGTTCGGTACTGGCAAGGATTACCAGTTTCCCGTCGGCGTTTCGTGGCAGAGACCCGTCTTCTCCGGGCACAACGCCACCCACAAATTTGACGTGCGTGGGGACAATACCAAGCTTCACGCTGCTTCGCGATTCGATCCGGTTCATGATGAATTCCAGGAGAAAGAAAGTTCGCTTTGATTCTATCGCATTATCGCGGCTCGCTTAAGGGCGGCGACTCGCCAATTGCCCTACGCCGATTCGAGAACCGCTTCCCACTTCAGTTCGTTGCGACCTGCGGCTTTCGCCTGGTACAGGCACTGATCCGCCCTGGTCAGCAGTTCCCTGGTCGGCAAACCCGCGACTTGCGAAATCGCGGCACCTATTGAGAGTGTGGCGTGAAATTCCTGTTGGAGTTCGGCAAGTCCCGTTTGCAACAGTTTCAGCCGCTGAACCATTTTCTCACTGTCACAGGAATGACAAAGCACACCAAACTCGTCGCCACCGGTCCGCGCCGCGACGATACAAAAGTCAACAAACAGCTCACTGATGCGGCGACCGACCTCCACGATCACATCATCACCAACCATATGCCCGCGTTGGTCATTGATGGCTTTGAAGTGATCGATGTCGATGATGGCAATCGCCAGTTCGCCGGCGAGGTTGGCTTCGAGATGCCGCTGAAAGCCACGCCGATTGGCCAACCCGCTTAGCTCGTCGGTCGTCGCCAGCTGCTCAAGCACCATTTCACGCTGGCTTTTTTCGCCAGCGTTGCGCAAAAAAAGGACCGTCCAACGATCCGATCCAACAGCCAAAAAACTGCTGCGGCATTCCAAGCTCAAACCAACAGGCCCAACACGAACTTCAATCAGCGCCGTTTCACTTTCGAATGCCGCATCGATGCCCGCAAAAATTTCGCCCGCTTTGCATAGAAGGACCGCGTCCTTTTGCACCTGTAGCAAATCGCAGGCGGCCTGATTCAAATACTGAACTCTTTTGTTTTGGTCGCAGACAATCACCGGCCACGGACTGATGTGAACAATCTGCGCCAGATGTTCGCTTTGGATTGCATCGAGCTTCATGACTCATCCCGGATAACCTTCCACCACCAGCCAATGTCACCGTTGGTCCACCCTTGTCCGAAGATAATCCAAAATCGTGCCCCTGGCCTAGTGGTCTGTCAGCATTAAAAATTAGGATTGTTCAGATCAGCCGTTTGGGCGTTAGCCCCGGTTTTTCGTTTCGGAACCGTGGCTATCGCCAAAACGTCTCACACGGTGAATCCTCATTTCTAGTTGTGACAAACCACTAGCTAGGTGCAAAAATTCATGATGGATGTTTCGGTCGTGAACCGCGAAGTTTTTCGAAATAAACGCTGAAACCGGCGTTTCTCGCGAGGCTTTATCTGGAATTATTCACGACGACGGGCGTTAATTCTACGCCTGGCCAACAGGAGCAAGGGAAAAGCTGAACTTCAACAAGAAATGTAGATCATCCGGTAGATGAAAACCACAGCACCACAGCGATCGTTTCATCGTATCTGAGTCGCGGATCACTGCCGGAACTGATTCTGACGCCCACGCCTCGTGAATAATCCGGGTTTATTTGAAAACCACGTCACCAATCGGAGTGAATTGTTCAATCGGAGTGAATTTTCCGCAGCCTTGGCGAAAGCCGCAGTGTCAACTGGGAGCGTTCGAACAACTCCAACCATTCCCTCACGCCATCGGCAAAACCCTGCGATTGGCCATCGACCAGACCCGAGGCACAGAACTCGCCGGTCGCCTGTGCCAACTGGCGATACTTGCTCAATGGTCGATCACTGCTTCGCGCGATGAAGCAATAGTCTTCTCCAAGCACCACCGCCTGGGGCACTCGGGAAGCACCACACAGCAACAGTCGCTGCGCCAGTTCCGGATCCGCATCCCGGTCCACAAACCGGAACGCAATCAGCGGATTGAGGCTTTCGATTTTCTCAAACAGCGGACACTGTTCGGCACAATCACCACACCATGCACCGGACATTACCAAAACGGGCATCCGTCGCTTCCACGACTTCAGCATCGCCTGAGTCGATGGATCCAGTTGGATCTGGGCGTGCGTCGTCTGCCAACGGGCTTTGTCGGATTCGCTGCCGTGCTTTTCAAGGTAAGCATGGTAATCAAGGCCAGCTTCCCATTTCGTTTTCCAGTCCAAGGTGCTGCCTTACTTCTTTTTCTTCTTTTTTGATTTCTTCGCGGTGGTCGCTTTGGCAGCTTTTTTCTTGCTGCCGGCTTTGCTGGTTTTCTTTTGGCCAAAAGCTGAAGCCCAGTTGTTGCTGTACTTCTTCGTTGGCCCGCTGCGCAAAATTGTCATTCGTTATTCCTAATTCATTTTTCCCGATCGAAGCCGGGCTTAACCACCGCTAACCGGCGGCCACTGCTCAACTTCGATCATGCCCTCGGTTGGCAAACTGTAAAAATAAGTCGCCACCTGTTCTTGATTCCACGGTGATATCAGGTCAATCCAATCTCGTCGATAAAGACCTTCTGCGACGCCTTCGACAATATCCAGTCGCCGCAACGTTTCATCATCGACCTGATAGACTTCGCCCGAAATCGGACGCCCGTTGGGCTCATGGATCAGGCCCGGGTAATCACCCACGCTGACCATTCTATAGCTACCGGTCGACTTACCCAGCCCCTTGAACTGACTGTCGGCAAGAAACGAATGGCGGCACAGGCCCCGTTTCAGAGTCCCGTACACAAACAACAGATTCGCCATCGACATCAACTGGAGGAGTTATCCGCGATCTCCACAATCGCCTTGACTTTGCCTGAAACGGTGTCACTCAAGCTGGTAAAGAAAGTCAGCTCACATTCGCTGCGTCCCGGTTCATCGGGCGCGGTGTAGATGACCTTGAGGATGTGCGTCTTTGCCATGCCGCTTTTTTTGGTCGTGACACGAAACGCTTTTGTTTTGCATTTCACGTCAGTGATCGAGAAAGGCTTTTTGGCCCGCACGACAATCGTTTTGGTTACTTTGTCGCCGGGTTTGACGTCGTTCAACGTCAGAACGGGCGGGCTGAATTTGACAGCCGAAGACATCTCAGCGGAAAACTTCAGCGGAATTTCGCGAGTTCGACCTGATTCCTGAACAACCACGAACAGCTCACCCTGGCTGAATCCGTCGGGTGCTGTTTCTTTCAGCTTTGTGCGGATCTGGTATTGAATCGAATTCCCGGCTCTCGCCGCGCGGCTCAGTGAAACACCGACGTGCGGAAAAGTACTTTTCACGTCGACGATGCGAAAGGGAACATTCTGCTGCCCGGTAATGGTTGTCGTCACTGATTTTTGGTCGCCTCGGAAAACCTGGCCGAATTCCAACGACGGTGGGTTCATCCGAATCGCAGAAACGATCGTGCCTCGTACCGTTAGCTGGACTTCTCCGACCATCGGTGGACCAAATCGAACCGTGACCGTGGCCTGCTTGAACCCGTTGAAGGGCCGGCTGTTGAAGCGACAAACGATCTCGCCCTCTTCCCACGTCTTGAGAGTCTTTTTCTCCACCGAAACCTGCGTGCAACCACAACTTGAAAACACCTGGGCGATACGGATGTCTTCGTTGTAGATGTTTTTGACTTTGAAGCGAAACTCGGGCATTTCGCCTTTGGAGACTTCTCCAAAGTCATGCGAGAATTCGCTGAACATATCCCGAGCCCATTGCTGCGCGTTGGCGGTAGCGACAAACGCAAAGCAACAGCCGACAATAGCCAGTACTTGGGGCAATTTGAGTTTCATTCGATTCATGCTGTGGCTCGGTGGAGACACCAAGGGGTTTGTTACATCATCTTGTGCAAACGCCGGAGTGGAAAGCCAGCATCGGAACACGGAAGCTCATGCTTCAACGCTCAAAAGTCAGCTTTTCCCGATCTGCGTTATTGGCAATTTTCAACATTCGATCGTACGCCTGTGGCACTTACTTTTTCAAGCGCGTCAGACTCGTCGCCCGGTGCAATCCGGTACGCCTAATCGTCGTATCGGCAGTTTGCAGGCGAGAAAAACACCCGCGATGTGCTGGCACCGGTATTTTCGACGCGGTCAGTGGGCTCAGATCAAAGCCGAAAAGTCACCTAGTCCAATCGGTTCCCGGCTGGAATATGGCTCGCCGTAGCGGACACCTATGGTTTTGCCCCAATACGCCGCTTCAATTTCAAGCTGATCAATGAATCCCGGGCTAACTGATTCACGTCCTTTGATAAATTGGCTGTGAAAGCACTCCATCGCCGCCCTTTTGGTTGGCCACTGCTCGCTGATGTCCAAAACAAACGCCGGTTGTGCATGCATTTTCAAATGCACACAGTAGTAATTAAAGATCCGTTTTGGATGAAACCGCTCGCCGGGCATGTCCGTTTTGGATAGCTTGGCCCAAAACCTTGCCCCTTCGACCAGTTGCGTTGCGGCCACATGATCCGGATGCGCATCCACCCAATAAGGCGCAAATATCCAGTCCGGATGCGTCTCTCGAAAAACGACCGCAATCTGCCGCCGGGCGTCAAGCGTATTTTCCAGCGACCGGTTGGGCAGCCCAAGGTTCTTCCGCCACGTCACACCGAGCACTTTTGATGCGGCTTGTGTCTCACGAGCCCGGATCTCGAGCGATCCATGCGGCGTCGGTTCTCCGGTGGTCAAATCGAGGATCCCCACCTTCATGCCACGTGACAGCATTTTTACGATCGCTCCGCCCATCCCAAGTTCCGCGTCGTCCGGATGCGGGGCAACCACGATTGCGTCCAGTTTTGTCGAATCCACGTACTTTGTCCCCTCTTTCGCACAAGAAACATTCTGAATCTGGGCAGCATTCGTAAAACAGAAAGGCTACACAGCGACGGCAAGTTCGGCCAAGTTTATCGGCAATAGCACTTGTGCTTATAAACCGAGTCGTACCGGTCGATCCAACGAGCAGACGTAAATTTTGCGCCTGCCAGGTCTGGAGGAAATCCCGTGCGGATGTTTTCACAACTTTTCACATTGGCTGCTTTCTGTGCAGCATTTTGCATAAGCCAAAGCACCAATGCCCAAGCGCCAGATTATACCCAGGTTGGGCAAACCAGCTACATCGAGATTGGGTTGCGAGCTTACATTCGGCCGGGCGCCGATCTGGACTTTCCGGTCTTTGTGGACTCCGTCACCAACGCGACGCTGTTCGATGCCGAAGACGCCACCAACGCGAATTCAGCTGCCGGCGTGGAGATCAATTACCATTTTGAGTCAAAGCTCGGACGCAAGCTGCAACTCCGTGCTTTCCTTGGAAACTTCGACAACACGACGTTGCTGGACGGTGGCAACATTTCAACACCGTTCATTCCCGGCACTGTCCTTGATTCGGTCCAGTACGATTACGACTCCCAGATTTACAGCGTCGAACTTATGGCGGCTCGATCGCTTCGACAGGGCGTCACGTTGTTCGGCGGTCCGCGATTCGTTTCGCTTGACGACGAAATCACCGTCACATCGGAGATCGACCCGGTGTTTCCGGCCCAACCGGATACCTTTCGCGACACACGAATCACAGAAGCCATCAACCACCTGATCGGCCTCCAGGCGGGTCTTCGCTTTGACGGGCAAGTGACCTCACGGATTCGTGGTGCAGGTTTCATCCAAGCGGGCGGTTACTTCAACCCAACGACTGTCCGAACGAGCCTGGTTGCCGGTTTGGATTCAGCTCCTCCGGGAAACACACTTTTCCCCTCGCAGACACTGGATACCGAAAACACAAAGTCCACCGGTTCGCTGTTGGTCGAGACCGGCGGCAAGGTTTACTTTGACATCGTTCGAAACGTTTCCCTGTTCGCCGGATACGAAGCCACCTGGATCGACGGTGTCGCCCTCGGCCCAACCTCGGCTTTTACTGGCACTACGGGTGAAATCGAAACCGCGAACACGCTGTTTCTTCACGCGATCACCGCCGGTTTGAACATTCGCTGGTAACCAATCTGCCGTCAGTATCTGGTTCCGACCGCGTGAATCGCAGTCGGTCTCAGCAGAGGCAGTCGTTCCCGCTCGGGTTTGAGGCCGACTTCTTAACCCGGATTATTCACGAGGCGTGGGCGTCAGAATCAGTTGAGACAGTGATCCGCGACTCAGATGCGATGAAACGATCGCTGCGGTTTTCATCTACCGGATGATTTACATTTCTTGTTGAATTTCAGTTTTTCCCTTGCTCCCGTTGGCCAGACGTAGAATCAACGCCCGTCGTCGTGAATCATCCGGGCTTAATTAAGTAGCACGCCTCTGCGAACC
>CALFWR010000147.1 GCA_937928555.1 uncultured Pirellulaceae bacterium | reverse complement strand
AGAAGGCTCAAATGCCGGGACACGTACAAGATGGAAAGTTTGATTTTCCAGAAAGGACATTCAACCCGGCCGGTGGGAACCGGCCCTACGCGCTACTCGCCCTCTGAATCCAAAAACTGTGAAAAGGCGGTCTTGGAACATAAACCGCAAGCCAAGTACATGATTTGGTAGGGCCGGTTCCCACCGGCCGAATTTCGCTCCATCGGTAGGGCCGGTTCCCACCGGCCGAATTTCGCCCCATCGGTAGGGCCGGTTCCCACCGGCCACCGTTTCGCTCTTTTTTGCCAGAAGGCTCAAATGCCGGGACACGTGCAAGATGGAAAGTTTGATTTTCCAGAAAGGACATTCAACCCGGCCGGTGGGAACCGGCCCTACGCGCCTTTCCCCGAACCCTGATAGAGCCAACCACTCCTATGCGATAGAATCATGCTTTTTCAAATTACGCATTATCCCGGAACCAAAATGGACATGGACTCCATCGTGTCGCTCTGCAAGCGACGAGGCTTTCTGTTTCAGTCGAGCGAAATCTACGGCGGCTTGCAGGGCTTCTGGGACTACGGTCCGCTTGGCGTGGAACTGAAACGAAACGTCAAAGACGCCTGGTGGCGGGACATGGTTTCGGGCCACGACGACATGAGCACGCTCGCCGGCGCTCCCTCGCCCTACGCGATGGAAGGCCTCGACTGCACGATCATCATGCACCCACAAATCTGGAAATGCTCGGGCCACTACGATCTGTTCCACGACTACATGGTCGACTGCCGCGAAACAAAAAAACGCTACCGTCACGATCAGGTCAACGGTCGCTGGGTCGAAGCCAAAGGCAAAAAAGTGTTCGTCACCGCCCCGGCCAGCGACGAAGAACAGGAAGTCATGACCAAACGGGCACTCAAGTTCTTCGGACTGCGAAACAAGAACATCGACGACCTCAAATGGGATGGCGATGTGGTCTGTCTGACCACGATCGAGGACTTCGGCGAAGTGCTCGGTCCCGACGCCAAAGAAAAAGGCACCCTCACCGAACCACGTGAATTCAATCTGATGTTCAAGACCTTTGTCGGTGCCCTTTCCGGCGAAGAAGGTGCGGCATACCTGCGACCCGAAACGGCCCAGGGCATTTTCGTGAACTTCAAAAACGTGCTCGACAGCACGCGGCACCGCCTGCCTCTGGGTATCGCCCAGATTGGCAAAAGCTTTCGCAACGAAATCACACCGCGGAACTTCACGTTTCGGTCTCGCGAGTTTGAGCAGATGGAAATCGAATTCTTTTGTCACCCCGACGAGTCACACAAGTGGTATCAGTTCTGGCGCGATCGTCGCCTGAAGTGGTATCACGACCTTGGCGTTTCGAGTGACAACCTGATCATGCGGGAGCACTCACCCGAAGAAGCGGCTCACTATTCGACGGGCACCGCGGACATTGAATACGCGTTCCCGTTTATGGCCGAAGGCGAATACGGCGAACTCGAGGGGATCGCCCATCGCGGCAACTTTGACCTTCGCAGCCACATGGAAGGCAAGCTGGACGAAAAATCCGACACCCTCGAAGTGCAACTCGGCGACGACGGCAAACCAAAATGGAAAGGCAGCGGCAAGGATCTTTCCTATCGCGACGATCTCTCGGGCGAGAAATACATTCCGCACGTGATCGAACCTTCAGCCGGTGCCGACCGCGCGGTGCTGGCCTTTTTGTGCGAAGCCTACGAAGTTGACGAACAGCCGGACGAAAAAGGCAAAATGCAGAAGCGGGAAGTGATGAAGTTCCACCCTCGACTGGCCCCGATCAAAGCCGCCGTCTTTCCGCTGGTCAAAAAAGATGGCATGCCCGAAGTCGCCAAGGAGATTTACCTGACACTGAAAAAGGACTTCAAAGTCTTCTACGACGAAAAGGGCTCCGTCGGCAAACGCTACCGACGCCAGGACGAAGCCGGTACGCCGTACTGCATCACCGTCGATGGACAAACGTCGGAAGACCAGACGGTCACCATTCGCGACCGCGACACCCTAGCGCAGGATCGCGTGAAGATTGACGAGCTGGCGTCGATTATTCGAAACCGAATTGAATCCTGATCGACTCAGACGTGTTTCGCGGATGCGAGCAATTCACGCTTCAATTTGATACGATTGATGTAATCAAAACACCCGGAGATTTTAGATGGCTGACGGCAACCCGTTCGAATCTGCAGTTTCATCTGCGGAACCCAAGAAATTCAAATTCCGTTGGGTCGATGCCAACGGAAATGAAACGGGATTCTTTCGTTCAAAAAGAGGGCAGTTCGATGGGGAAACGCTGAAACTGGACGATGTCGAGTTTCCCGTTGACGCAATTCTAAGCATCGCGGCGCGTGACAAATTCATCGCAATGGTGCTTCCACCGTGGGCAGACGAAGACGGCGAGGACGACGGAGAGTCCCAGCAGTTTACAGTCGCGATCTACGGCACCAGCGCCAAAACGCTCAAGCAGATGATCGACGGTGCGAGGTCCGACGTGTTCGCCGAACAGGAGCGAAAGGAGCTTCAGGAGAAAGGCCTTGCCGCACAGTACCGCGACACGAAATGCCCGTTTTGTTCTGCAACAGTTTCCCTTTCCCGGCTTCCCGAAACGCCGCAGTGCTATTGCCAATACTGCGAGACGCTGTTCACTGTCGGTGAAGCAGCATTTGGCGAAAGCGAAGGCTTGAGCCGCAAGCAGGAACAGAAGCACCGAATCTGCGAAGAGTGCAACATGTACTCGCAACCCCGCAAGTTCACGATCTTTTACTTTATCTTTCTGCTGTACTTTATCTCCTGGTCCCACCGACCGACCTGGCGATGCCCCGGTTGCATGCGCTGGGACGCGTGGAAGATGCTGTTCGGGAACGTCTTTGGCCTGATTGGAATCCCCGTCGCGATGGTGCAACTGTTTCGCAGCTACGCCAGCAAGACCACGCCCGGGCCCTTACGCGGTCTCGACGATGCCAACATTCTCGCCAACAAGGGCAAAGTCGACAAAGCCCTGAGTCGCTACGATCGCCTGATGGACAACGTGCCGCTCAATGCCGGCATCAAGTACAACATCGGTTCGGGCTTGCTAACCAAGGGCGACATTCCCAGCGCCGAGACCATGTTTCAGATGTCGCTGGATGATTGTGCGAACTACTTTCCGTCGGTCCGCGGTTTGATGTACTGCTACGCCACCCAAGGCAAGGAGCCCGAGATGAAGCAGTTGCAATCGCTGCACGGCTGGGAAGATGCAGAACAGGCCGACGATGAATTCGACGAAATGGTCGATGCGTAGAGTCTGAAACGCACGGTTCACCTCGCTGACGAGGTCCAATACAGAATTTTTTCCAACCGATACGGTGTTCATTGGCTGAACCGAAAGTCACGCCCACACCGCGTGAATCATCCGGGTTCAAAACTCAATTCGTCGATTCAACTTCTTCGTTTTGAGGATCGGGCGGTTTGGGAGTCAGATTCGTCCGCGCAAAATCAACGCGTTGGCTTTTCACGATCTCGTCAATCGATTGCTTGATCTCGGAATTGATTCGGGGAAGAACTTTCAGCGTCCACGGGATTCGTACCGTAAAAGTACTTCCTTTGCCGACCTGGCTTTCTTGGGAAATACTGCCGCCGAGCAAAATACAAAGCTCCTTCACGATCGACAGACCCAGCCCGGTCCCGGAAACTTCGCGCGTCAGCGAATCGTTGCCCAGAGCCGAAGGCCCCTGGCGAAACTTTTCAAAAATAATTTCCTGGTCCGCTTCCGCGATCCCGACACCGGTATCGGAAACCTTCAGAATCAACCGCTCGCTGTCATTGCGCCTGGCAGCGACTCGGATTCGACCGCCTTCGGGAGTGAACTTGATCGCGTTGGACAGCAAATTGGTCAGGATCTGACGGACCTTGATCTTGTCCTGAAAGACCATCGGAAAGTCTTCATCGCCCTCGTAGGACAGCTTGATGTTCTTCTTTTCCGCCAGCGTCCGCACCATGTCGCTCAATTCCGTACAGAGCTGATTGATGGAAAACTCGCTGGGTCGAATTTCCATCATCCCGGCTTCGAGTTTGGCCAGATCAAGAATGTCATTGATCAGATCCAGCAACAAGCGGCCTGATTTTTTGATGTTCGCCGCAAAACGCAATTGCTTGTCGGCAAGCTGCCCCGCTTCAAGGATCTCGGAAAACCCGATAATGCTGTTGAGCGGCGTACGAAGCTCATGGCTCATGTTGGCCAGAAATTCGCTTTTCACCTGGTTCATTTCGTACAGCTTCAGATTCAACTGCGCCTGCTCGTCCACCTTTCGATCAAGGTCATCATTGACATCCTGCAGCGCCATCTGCGTGTCCATCAGGTGATGAAGCATCTTGTTGAAGCTTCGTGCCAACGCTTCGAACTCATCACCGGACTTGAGATCCGCCCGCAAGTTCAGTTGTCCGTCACGAATCTGATCTGCCACATCCTGCAAGTGCTTGAGGGGTTTGACGATCACGTAGCGAATGATCAGCCAGATCGCCCCAACTGAGCAAACCACGGTGATGATGGCGACCGTGGCGAGGATCGCGCGGTTGTAGTCGATCGCGCCTTTTGCCTGATGGTTGTTCAGGGTGATCCGCAGGAAAGCCGGTGGCGCCAGTTGGCTTTTTTCGAAAGCGACCTGATAGAATTCGCTGCCTTCGGACTCGGCGACCCGCTGTTCAAATTCGGCGAAAGTAGCGGATTCCGGATCTAGGGCCGTTCGGTGGCAACGAATGCAAACGGACTTGAAAACAACCGGTGCGTAAAAAACATAGTTGCCACCAAAAGTAAACTCTTCGCTTTCCGGTAGGACGATGCTTTCTTCAAACGCCTCTTTGGACGGGAGGCTGGCTTCGGGTTCGGAATCGGGTTTTGGGCTGGATTCCGATTCGGGATCAAAATAATGGGCGCGGTTGGCTGCGGTTTGCCGCGCCTTGGCTCCGGCCAATAAATTCGTCAGCCGTTGGACTTCGTTGGTATCGGTGGCAAGCTGCGGCGTCAGTTGCCAGCGACCATACGCCTGGTCCAGAACCAGCGTTTCGGCCTTGTAGCCGATCACCGTTTCACCTTCGCTTGCGAGGGACTCGAACAGCTCTGCCTGAATCCGGCCTTCGTCCGTATCGGGCAAGCTCACATTCCTCAGATGAGTCCGCAAGATAAAGTCCGTGGTGAGGCTTTTGGCTTTTTCACGTGTGTTCTCACGGATAAGATTTTCCGTGATCCGGCTGACCCGCCAGAACGAACCGCCGATCAGAGCAAGCAAACACAAGCCAAACAGGATACGGATTTTCCGCTCCAGTTTGGATTCGCCAAGGACTCGTTTGATTCCGCGATACGACATGGCCGCTCAAAAGGGGTGCGAAATCAATTCTAAAGAATGCCGCCTGCATAACAAACAGAGAATACGAAAGATACAGAACTTGCATCGGGATGGACAAATCGGAGCCACTTCACCCCGGATCAGTGAGGTTCAACGCGAATCAACGCCCGTCGTCGTGAATAATCCGGGTTCACAGCAAAGCTGCAAAAACCGAATCTTTGACAAACCAACTGACACCGCAGGGCCTACTCGACGTCGCGATACCAGCAGCGAATAAACTGATGCCAGCGGCTTGGTGCGTCACTGCTGGTGCCCAAGCTCGCGTCGGCGGAGCCCTCTTCCCAGCGGCTCCAGATATTGGGCAACACCACGGTCTCGATCGAAATCAGGGCAATTCGGTTTTCCGAAAGCCACTCGTTGGCAGCCCGGACCGCATGATCAAAACTTTCATGCTGGCCCTGCTTGAAGATCCCCGGCGCCTCGATTTCAGCAGGAACAAAATCTTTGTACTTCAACATCAGACACCTCAGTCGCGGTAAAGCTTTTGGGTTGCAATATATTTTTCGATCGCAGAAGGGACCAGATACCGGATGCTTTTCCCGTGGGCGGAACTCGAACGAATGGCTGTGCTGCTGACTTCCAGCAGCGGGCTTTGGACTTTTATCGCGGAAAACATTGCGAATCTTTCGGGCGAACAAAGCGGCCTGAGCATATCCAGGGCATTATCTTCGACTCCGGGACGATTGACGACAATCGGCAATGCCAGCTCAAGGATCCGCTTTGGCTCCTTCCAGGTTGCGAAAGAATTCAGGGAATCGCTTCCCATCAAAAAGAAAAACTCATCATCGACGCGGCTTGCCGCCAACTCCGCGAGGGTATCGACGGTGTAGCTGACTCCACCCCGCCGGATCTCGATATCGCTGGCCGCAAAACTCCGGTTGCCGCCGATCGCCAAAGCCAGCATTTCCATCCGCTGACGGTCGGTTCCGAACGCTCCGTCCCGCTTGTGCGGGCTCATGTTGCAGGGCACAAACAGAATCTGGTCCAGCCCAACTTGCTCCCGACAGCTTTCGGCAAGGACAAGATGTCCCACGTGAATCGGATCAAACGAACCACCAAAAACTCCTACACGCATCAATGACTCCCGCTGCGGTGAATAAAACCGCAGGATAACCGGCTTTGCCTGAGCGTAAACAGCCACACAAACCAGGCACGGTCAAGCCGCCTTTTCAGGTCCTCGGGCAATAGTCTCGAAAACAGAGGCCGTTCCTTTATAATACGTGGTTTATCTGTCAGTCGGGCTTGTTGCCCACTGCCAACTTTTTCGGTTCCCAACCCTGATCTTTACTCCCGGGCAACCTCCATGACAACTGTCAACAGCTCTCTTGAACAAGCCATCGCCGACGCCAAATCCCGGCTTGACCAGCACACCGTGGAGATTGTGCATCGTCACTTTCACGAATCGACCGGATGCCCGTTCTGGCTGGAAAAGAAAAAAGAACTGAAGTTCGATCCCCTCACGGAAGTCAAATGCTACGACGACCTGAAAAAATTTCCAGCTTTTGAAGACGAATGGCTTCGCGGTGGGCCGGTCGAACGCTGGATCATGAAGGACTACCAGGACAAACCGACCTATGTGTTTGAAACCGGCGGAACCACCGGGATTCCCAAAAGCCGCGTCGTGGTGAATGACTTCCGTGACGACTACGAGATATTTTCTGACACGCTGCCGGACGAGTACTTCCCCAAAGGCGGCAACTGGCTGATGTTGGGACCATCGGGACCGCGTCGATTGCGACTGGCGGTCGAACATCTCGCTCAGCATCGCGGCGGCATCAGCTTTTGTATTGATCTGGACCCGCGGTGGGTGGTGAAGCTGATCAAGAAAGGCTGGATGGATCATCTACAGGAGTACAAAAAGCACTGCATCGATCAGGCGATCACCGTCCTGACGGCCAACCACAACATCAAGTGCATGTTCGCCACGCCCAAACTGATCGAATCTCTCTGCGAAGGCCTCGAAGAGCGCGACATGACATTTGCTGACACCGGCATCACAGGCATCTTTTCCGGTGGCACCGAGTTCACTCCGCAGTGGACCCGCTTTTGTGTGGAAGAGCTTTTCGGCGGTCCGCCCGAACAGTCGGGTGTCTTCATGACGCCAACCTATGGCAACACACTGATGGGACTGGCATGTAGCAAGCCCGTCACGGCAGAAGAAAGTTACAAAATCTCCTACTACGCTCCCCAACCCCGCGCCGTCACCGAAGTCGTCACCTTTGATGATTACAACCAGTCCGTTGGCTACGGCGAAACCGGACGCGTCAAGCTAACCACGCTCACGCCAGAGTTCTTCGTTCCCGGTTTCATGGAACGCGACGAAGGCGAACTTGAGATGCCGTTTGACAAATTTCCCTGGGACGGCGTCAGCGGCGTCCGACCGTTTCACGAAATTGCCTCGGCAACAACGGTCGGCGTTTACTAACGCCGCATCACGTGGTGACGGCTTCCAGCGGTCGTACTGCACAGTTCGCGACCGCTGGAAGCCGTCACTACGAACCAATTCACTCTTCACTGAACACTCCACAGTCAAACAATGCTTGAAATTCCAGTCGTCCGTTGGGGCAAACCCTACGAGTCTCTCGAAACCAAAGAAGTCGTTCACTTCAACACCAACGAACCGATCGCCAAAGTCCACTCCGCCAACGGCGGCCTGGTCACGCGTGACATGCGCAGTGCCTCAAAGGCCCGCAACGCCCTGCGTCAGTTCAGCTGCGATCAGCTGATCGAAATGGTAGGCAAAGCCGCAGATTTCTTTGAGAACGAAACGCTGCCGATGGGCAACGGCACCCAGTCACCGGATGACTTTGTGCACCAGCAATCCGCATCCACGGGCTTGCCGCAGCACATGTGTCTTAACAACATGAAAAAGAACTCGTTCGTGATGCGAAACATGCGCGAGATTCTGGACTGCCTCACCCGCGGACTGGACCTGAACATCCTCACCCGTGGCTACGGCAAAGAAGACCGCGGCGTCGTGGTGAGCTTCCAGGCGCAGACGCCAGTGCTCGGTGCGGTGCTGCCGTCCAACTCGCCCGGCGTACACACGCTGTGGCTTCCCGCGATTCCGCTGCAGGTCGGACTGGTTCTCAAACCCGGGTCTTCCGAACCATGGACCGCTTACCGCGTCGCGGCGGCCTACGAAGCGGCAGGGATTCCCAAAGAAGTCATCTCGCTTTATCCCGGTGGCCACGACGTCGGTGCGAGCCTGCTTTCGGCGTGCCCGCGAAGCATGATTTTTGGCAGCCAAAAAACGGTTGACCAATACGCCGGCAACCCTGGCGTTCAGGTACACGGCCCCGGCTTTTCAAAAATTTTCCTGGGCGACGACTGCGTTGACGATTGGGAGCAGTACATCGACGTGATGGCTGAAAGCGTCTTCATCAATGGCGGTCGCAGCTGCATCAACTGCAGCGCCATTTACGCGTCGCGGCACACCGAAGAAATCAGCAAGGCACTCGCGGAGCGACTTGGCCCCGTCGAAGCCCTCCCGCCCGAAGACGACAACGCCGGCCTTGCCGCATTCACCGTGCCCGGGATGGGACAAGCCGTATGGGACATGGTCAAAGGCGACCTGGCCAAAGACGGCGTCACCGACTGCACCGCAGAGTACGGTGACCGGGTGGTGGAACTGGAAAAGGCCTCTTACATCCGGCCCGTCATCGCCCGTGCGGCCAGTCCCGACTGCGAAATCGCGGCCAAGGAATTCATGTTTCCCTTTGCCACCGTCGTCGAGTGTCCGCAGGACAAGATGATCAAGAAAGCCGGCCCCACGCTTGTCGGCACCGCCATCACCAACGACATGGCCTTTATCGATCAGCTTACCGACGCAACCAACATCGACCGACTCAACATCGGCCCGATCCCAACAAACCGCCTGAACTGGCTTCAACCTCACGAAGGCAACATCATTGACTTCCTTTTCCGCTCGCGCGCCTACCAGATGCCCGTCGAGAAAATGGCAACGATGGTCTAAGCCAAATCATCCTCCCTCGGGAGGGTCGGACGCGGTAGCGGCCAAGAAGGGCGTTTAAGCCAAAACAAACACCCTCCCTCGGGAGGGTCGGACGCGGTAGCGGCCGGGGAGGGCGAATTGCTCAGAGCAAGAGCCTTTCGGAACAATATTGACGTCGCGGTTTAAGACGTCGCAGCTTGATTTTTTTAGTGCCAAACCCAAACGACTTCGTCCTCCCGAGTGGCAAACCGCCGAACCTACCGTAGGGGCTCAGAGAGAGGGTGATCAGAGACACCAATGCAGCCATTCGCCTTCGAACTTAAAACCCGCATGGTCACGGGGCCCGACTCGATCCTCGACGTCGGCCGCGAAGCGGCGCAGCTTGGTTGCAAAAAGGCCCTCATCATTTCCGATCCCGGCATCGTCGCGGCCGGACACGTGCAAACCGCCATCGACAGCCTCGGGCAGGAGAACATCGAAACGCAGGTCTTTGACGGAGCCCGCGAAAACCCAACCACCGCCGACGTTGACGCGGGGCTTGCCGTCGCCAAAGACTACCAACCCTGTTTACTGATCGGGCTTGGCGGAGGCTCCTCGATGGACTGCGCCAAAGGCGTGAACTTTGTCTATTCATGCGGCGGGACCATGAAAGACTACTGGGGCGTCGGCAAAGCAACCGGGCCGATGCTTCCCATGATCGCGATCCCGACCACCGCCGGCACCGGAAGCGAGATGCAATCGTTTGCCTTGATCTCCGATGCCAACACGCACGTAAAAATGGCTTGCGGCGACAAAAAGGCCAGTTGTCGCGTTGCCATCCTTGATCCCAAACTGACTTTGACTCAACCCGCGTCCGTCACCGCACTCACAGGAATCGACGCCATCTCACACGCGGTTGAAACGTGGGTCACCAAAAAACGCAACCCGATTTCGATGCTCTATTCGCGGGAAGCCTGGCGACTGCTGGCGTCCAGTTTTGACACCGTCATCCAGCAGCCAGACAACCTCGAAGCTCGCACCGCGATGCAGTTGGGCGCCGCTTACGCCGGAATCGCGATCGAAAACTCAATGCTTGGTGCCAGTCACGCGCTCGCCAACCCGCTCACCGCGACCTATTCAACCGCCCACGGCCAAGCCGTCGGCCTGATGCTGCCGCACGTGGTTCGTTTCAATGGCAAAGAATTCGATCGCTGGTACCAACAGCTACTTGCCGAAACAGAAGGCATGCCCGGATGCCCCAAAGCCGAAAGCGGATCCGCCGGTTTGGCCGATTTTTTGACTTCGCTGGTGGAAACTGCGAAACTACACACTCGCCTGGGCGGTTGTGGAGTAGAGCGGGATCGCATCGGCGAACTGGCCGAAGCGGCTGCAAAGCAGTGGACCGGCACATTCAACCCCCGTTCGGTCGACCCACAAAGTTTGGCCGCGATATACGAATCCGCCTTTTAGCCGACCGTTTCAGCTCACGGAGCCACCATGTTTCGTCACTCTTTGTTGGCAACCCTGACATGTGTCCTGCTGTGTGGTTTTGCCGTCGCACAGCAGCCAACCGCAGAGATCACGACCACCAAATCCGCAGCCGCTCACTGGCCGATGACTCGCGGCAACCCGCTTTCCAGCGGCGCGTTTCCGAAATCGGTCGGCGACGAATTCGAAATCCAGTGGCAGTACAAGTATCCCAAGGGCGCCTTTGAATCGGGCCCGATTATCGTCAATCACGACAATCAAACGACGGTGTATGTCGCCGGCATCGACGTCAACGTCAAAGGCAGACTGCTGGCCATCGACATCGCGACCGGCAATGAAAAATGGAACTTCGAAGTCAACGACGGATTCGTGTCCTCGCCAGCGTGGCACGAAGGCCATCTCTACGTTGGTGACATGTTGGGGAATCTTTATTGCGTCGACGCAAAAGGTAATCTCAAGTGGAAATACGAAACCAAGGGCGAGATTAGTTCCAGCGCCAACTTTTACAAATCGCTCGTGCTCTGGGGTTCCCAGGACGCGACGCTCTACGCCATCGACCGCAACACTGGCGAAGTCGTCTGGAAGCACAGCGTCGACGATCAGATTCAGTGCGGCGCGACGGTCGTGGACAATCGCTGCTTTCTGGCGGGCTGTGATTCCAAATTTCACATCATTGACCTGGACAAAGGCGAAGAAATCGACGCGGTCGAAATCGGTTCTCCAACCGGTACCACGCCTGCGGTCCTGGACGACAAAGTTCTCTTTGGCACCGAAGACGGAAACTTTTTGTCGATCGACTACCAGAACCCCGGCATCAACTGGACATGGTCCGACCCCAAAGGTTCCACCGCGATTCGCTCTTCAGCGGCAGCCAAAAAAGGCATCGTCGTCTTCGGAGCCAGGAATCGCAAAGTGATCGCGCTCAATCCCGACTCCGGCGACGTCCTCTGGGAAACGATCGTAAAAGCCAAAGTCGATGCGTCGCCGGTGATTGCCGGCGACCGTGTCTACGCCTGCTCTACCGACGGACGGCTGTATACCCTTGACCTCGAAACGGGAAAGATTCTCTGGCAAAAGCAGTTCAATGGTGCCCTGTTGGGCTCGCCTGCTGTCATCGGCGGTGATAGCCCGAGGCTGGTTATTGCGACTGAACGGGGCGTGGTCTATTGTTTGATTGAGAAGAAATAAACCCGGATTATTCACGAGGCGTGGGCGGTTACTCTGATGCGATGAAACGATCGCTGTGGCTTCCACCTACCGAATGATTCACATTTCTTGTTGAAATTTAGTTTTTCCCTTGCTCCTGTTGGCCAGACGTAGAATCAACGCCTGTCGTGGTGAATAATCTGGGATAAAGTACTAGTGGTGTGTCAGCATTGGATTTTAGGGTTAGCCGTTTTGGCGACAGCCACGGTTCCGAAACGAAAAACCGGGGCTAACGCCCAAACGGCTGATCTGGACAATCCTAATTCTTAATGCTGACATACCACTAGGCACGCTCCATGTGCCGTCTTTCGCGCAACCACGGCACACGGAATGTGCCTACCACATTGAAGAATTGAATGTCTGAAACCACCAAAACTGAAGTTGGAAGCTATTTCATTTCCAACTACCCACCCTTTTCGCAGTGGGACAAAAACGAGCTTCCCAAAGTCGAATCGGCGATGGCCGCTGCCCCTCCGGTCGACACACCGCTGGGACTTTATCTGCACATTCCCTTCTGCCGTAAACGCTGCAAATTCTGTTACTTCAAAGTCTTCACCGATCAGAACGCCAAAGAAATCGAAGCCTATGTCGCGGCCCTGTGTCGTGAAATTGAACTGGTCAGCAAACAACCCGTCATGGGCGAACGACCGTTCCGATTCGTGTACTTCGGTGGCGGTACGCCCTCGTTCCTCTCGTCGCGGCAACTGACGTCGCTAGTGGATCGATTGCGGGAGAACATCAACTGGGACCAAGCCGAAGAAGTCACTTTTGAGTGCGAACCCGGGACGCTGCAGGAATCAAAACTCAAAACGCTCCGTGAGCTTGGTGTCACCAGACTGAGCCTTGGCGTGGAGAACTTTACCGATTCGATCCTTGAAGAAAACGGACGCGCCCACCTTTCCAAAGAAGTCTACCGCGCGTGGGAATGGATCAAAAATTTGGACTTTCCCAACGTCAACATCGACTTGATCTCCGGGATGGTCGGCGAGACCTGGGAGAACTGGAAGTACAACATCGCCGAAGCCATCAAGTTCTCTCCCGAGAGCGTCACGATCTACCAGATGGAACTTCCCTTCAACACCGTCTACTCGAAGGACATCCTGGGTAACAAAATCGAAACGCCCGTCGCGGACTGGCAAACCAAACGCGATTGGCTGAACTACGCCTACGACGAATTTCTTGCCGCCGGCTACAAGGTCAGCAGCGCCTACACGGTCGTCAAAGACGATGGCAAGGTGAACTTTAGCTACCGCGACAACCTCTGGCAGGGCTCGGATCTGCTGGCGACCGGCATCGCCAGCTTCGGGCACGTCTCGGGCGTTCACTACCAGAACAAAGCCGACATGAAACAGTATCAGGCGGACCTGATGGAGCACGGTCGACTGCCCCTGGGACGGGCTTACCAACCGACGACCGAACAGCTGTTGATTCGCGAAACAATCCTGCAGCTCAAGCGGGGTTACCTGAATGTGAGTTACTTTCAGGATAAATTCGACGTCAACATTCTGGAAAAATGGGGCAGTGAATTTGCGACCCATCGCGACGATGGCATGCTGGAATTCGACGATGCGGAAATCAGGCTGACCCGCAAAGGCCTGCTGCACGCCGACGCATTACTGCCGGTGTTCTTTGAAGCCGAACACCAAGGCATCCGGTACACCTAATGAGTGACAACAGCGACAGCCTCGTTTTCATGATGGGCGAATTCGAAGCCATCTTCCCGGCCGATCGGCAGTACGCCAAAAACCACATGTGGGCGATGGTCACTGGCGACGTAGTCCGTTTTGGCTTTACCGCCTACTCGGTCCGCCTGTTGCAGGATGTCTATTTTCTGGATTGGATGTTTGACGCCCCCAAACCAACACAAATGGGCGACGAGATCGGGGCAATTGAAAGCAAAAAAGCTGAAAGCTCGCTGTACAGCCCGCTGGCCGGCACCATCACGACGCTCAACCCCGATCTGCTTGATGATCCGTCGGCGATCAACGTGGACAAATACGGCAACGGGTGGCTTTTCGAAATGCAAGCCGACGATCGATCCCCACTGCTATCAGTTACCGACTACGTTGAGCACCTCGACGAAGTCTGGGACAAAACCCAAAAGACCATCAAAGGTCAGTTGAATTCGTAAGCGTTGATTGAACAACGGCGTTGATTGAACAACGGCGTTGAGTCCCGGCACAAAACGTGAGCCGACTGGCGGTAAGGCCGCCGGGTCCCTCTGCGGAGGTCTTGTTTCCCTATCGGTAACCCCGTTACCGACCTGCGGCCTGACGTCCGACTGGGCTCAACTGACCCCGGATTATTCACGAGGCGTGGGCGTCAGAATCAGTTTCGACAGTGATCCGCGAC
>CALFWR010000146.1 GCA_937928555.1 uncultured Pirellulaceae bacterium | reverse complement strand
ATCCGGCGGATGCTGCTTTGCGAATTCGAATGTTTCACCGCACTTCTTGCAGCGAAAAGTGGAGAGTGTGCCCTGGAGTTTGCTCTGACGTTTGGACACGAACTCCAGAGCGAACAGCTTGCCGCAGCCGGGACAGACTCGCAGCGCACCCGGTTGAAGTGGTTCGTCGAGTATCCCGTCGTTCATATCACCCCGGATTATTCACGACGACGGGCGTTGATTCTACGTCTGGCCAACGGGAGCAAGGGAAAAGTTGAATTTCAACAAGAATCGCGAATCATCCGATAGATGGAAACCACAGCGATCGTTTCATCGCATCAGAGACGCGGATCACTGTCTCAACTGATTCTGACGCCCACGCCTCGTGAATAATCCGGAATCACTTAGCCAGAAGAGTTAAGTCACTGCGATGTCATTTTACCCCAGATTATTCACGACGACGGGCTTTGATTTTACGTCTGGCCAACAGCCGCAAGGGAAACGCTGAAATTAAACAAGAATCGCCAATCATCCAGTAGATGAAAACCACAGCGATCGTTTCATCGCATCAGAGTCGCGGATCACTGCCGGAACTGATTCTGGCGCCCACGCCTCGTGAATAATCCAGCTTTGACCTTTGTGTCGGTGTGGTTCAACGCAAATCAACGCCCGTCGTCGTGAATGATTCCGGTTTGCAGTTGGGATAAAATTCCCGAAGAAGCTTGATCTCGCGGCACGTTAAAGATGAGCTTCCGCGCAGCCAAACACCTGTCAGAATTCAAAAATTATGAAGTGGCAAAAGGTCAACCGGATCGCTGTTTCCAGAAATTGCCAGCGTGTCAATCTTGCGAAACGCTGTCTTCAATTTGGCTTTTGAAGTGAAGTGCTGGCATGTTTCAAGGGTGCTCAGCCGCACGAAAGCCGCAGTTTCCGTGTGTCAGCAAACATAGACAACCCCTCCATTTTAACATCAGAAAGTTGGCACAAGGTTTGTACGTCTATTTTGCACTACCCCATCGTTTAACGGAGTGAATCATGAAGTCGCATTTTAGTATCGCCCTTGGAGCCACTGCAGGAATCTTCTGCCTAATGATGTTCGCACAAACTACCCACGCACAGTCCGGTAGCCGAAGCGGCCAGTATCAAGCGCCTCAGCAGCGAGCACCTTCGGCGATCGTTCAAGGCGACTACGGGGCGGCCCAGGGTTCGGGTCAGCGAGTTTCACCCCAAAACTCACAGCCTCGCCAGGCCGCCCGGATCGGGTTTGATCAATACGATCACCGACCCCTGGACGCCCTGCTGCAAAAGTATGTCGACGAAAGAGGCGACGTCGATTACGCCACCTGGCAAACCAACCAGCAGGATCGCGCGTCGTTGATGAGCTACCTGCAGGGCATGGGATCGATTGATACGTCGCTGCGGTCAAGCCAACAGTCGCAGATGGCGTTCTGGATCAACGCGTACAACGCACTGACCATCGAAGGCATCCTTCAGCTGTTTCCAACGCGAAGCATCAAAGACCATGCGCCCAACGCAAACGGATACAATATCTGGGACGACTTCAAAATGCCTGTCGGCGGCAGTGAGTATTCGCTTAACGACATGGAACACAAAGTCCTTCGCAAGATGGGCGACGCCCGGATTCACTTTGCCATCGTCTGTGCTTCCAAGGGCTGTCCGCAGTTGTCACAACGAGCTTACTTTCCCGATTCGCTGGACCAGCAATTGACCAGCAGTGCGAGTCTTTTCTTCAACACGCCCGGCAAGTTCAGCTACGACGTCCAACGCCGCCAGCTTGGGCTCTCGCCGATCATCCAGTGGTTTGGTGAAGACTTCGGCCGCACCGACCAGGAGCGATTGCAGTACCTGTCGCAGTTCATGCCCGCGGATGCCCGTCAGTTGGCGATTAGTGGTTCGCCGTCAATCAGTTACCTTGACTACGACTGGAATCTGAACCTCGCACCACGCCGCGCTGCGACCTCGGTTCAAGCTTTGCGACCGCCGGGATCAGCAACCCGTCAGCTTTCGCCGGGGCAGAATCCGTCCGGCCAGGGGGCAGCAACTCAAGGGTCAGCAACCCGTCGGCAAGTCGAGACCGTCCTGCCGGGCCAGCCAATTCAGGGTGGTCAGAGTCCCTGCCCGTCGGCGGGGTCGCAGGGACAGGGGTTCGGCTTCCAGCCTGGTCGCTAGGCAGCGGCGCGATGGCCTGAAAGTCAAAACTCGGAATCAGGGCGCGTTCGAATCATCGCTCGCGCCGATTCCGCTTTTCCAGTTTGCATCACGCTTCGATCACTTTCGCTTTCCCTTGCCGGGCTTGCGAGATTCCTTCCGGGGATCTGCAAAGTCACTTTGTTCGGCGACCGGATCACCGACCAGCTTCTCATATTTCGCTTTCTGGGTGGTATCCAGTTCGGCCAACAGGTCCTCTTTGGCCTGTTCCAGAATCTTGCGGATCTTTTCGCTGACTTCTTTCTTCAGCTTGTTGCTTTTTGCTTCAATCCGCTTCTTTTGTTCCGGGCCGATGTTCAGGTACTCGATCATTTGATCGCCAAGCAAACCTGCTGACTCGCGGCCTTTGCCTTCGAGCATCATCCGTTGAGCGCTCAACTGCTCGAGGCGATCGATCTGATGTGGCAAAAGCTCTGCCTTCATCTGTTCGGCAATTATCAGGCGTCCCTCTTCGACTCGCTGCCAGTATTGCTTACCAATCTCCTCACGCTCGGCATCAGATGCGGCTTCCCATTGCGCCTTCATGTCCTGCCCGACTTCGTGACGGATGCGACCGAATTCCTTTAGCAGTTGATTGATGTTTTCCTGTTGCTGGTCAAGCAAATCGAGTTCCGCGGCCATCTGTTTATTGGCCAGCGTACCGAGAATGTTGTTTGCAAAAGGATTCTCTTTTTCCTGGGCGGATGTCAGCGAAACGCTACAAAAGACAACCGCCAGAGCAAGTGTAACGACAGCGGGTCGGTAAAAAGACATGGCTTCTCCTTGTGTTGAACGGCAATTATTCACGATGACTTGCGTTGAATCACGCTAGGCATTCATCACAACCGCTCGCATCCCGGACTTTGGTTCACCTAGTTGATGAAGTCCAGGACAGTCTTTTTCGAATCGACGGCGCTCAAGCATCTGCGAAACCACCGCCGTGGTCGATTCATCCAAAACCCACTGGGGGCAGGGAACTCTGGCGAATCCCGCTACCTAATCCTGACGGTTAATGTTTGTCGATTGCTCGATTAGCGCTCATTGGTTGAACTGAAAGTTGCGCCTGCGTCTCGTGAATAATCCGGGTTGAAGTAGTTCCCCGTAATTTAACACAAATCCAACATCGGAACAAAACTAGCACACGTTTGGCGGTTTTGCGTTGGCTGTCGGCTTTCGCACATCCGAGCCTTTAGCCCGGTGCCATCACCAATCTGGCCAGGATATGCTGTAGCCTTACGCCGTTAACACCTGCGTCCAACTATCACTCAGGAGTCCCCCATGGCCTTGCGAATTGTCATTGTTCTTACCGCCTTCTGCCTGCTCATGACCGACACATCCAGAGCCGACGACTCATGGCAACTTCCACCGCAGGAAGTCATCGACATCATCGATGCCAAACCGGAACCATCGGTCAGCCTCAGTCCTGACGGAGACTGGATGCTGATGCTTGACGTTGACGCGATGCCGGACATCTCCGACCTCGCCCGCAGAAGGCTGCACCTTGCCGGGATGCGGATCGACCCGGTGGCGAATTCGCGATTCCAAACGACATGGTATCGCGGCATGTCGGTTCGCAAGACCAGAGAGGACGCCCAAAGCCGCGGGCAGAAAGTCCAGCTTCCCGACGACGCCAGGGTCGCCTGGACGCGTTGGTCTCACGATTCGAAAAAGTTTGCCTTCGGCCTGGTGACCGATTCGGGAATGGAGCTGCACGTTCACTCCCTGGAATCGGGCGAAACCAAAAAGCTCCACTCCAACCTGTGCACCGTCATGCAGTCACCCCAGTGGCTTCCCGATGCAGAGCATCTGCTTTGCCTGGTTGTACCGGAGTCCCGTGGCCAGGAACCGCCGACGCCGAAAACTCCAACTGGCCCCGCGATCCAGGAATCTTCAGGAAACACTTCACCGACGCGGACCTACCAGGACTTGCTCAAGACACCGCACGACGAAGACCTGTTCGAGCACTACGCAACAACCGAAGCGGTCGTTGTTGATCTTGACGGAAAAGTTGTCAGCAAATTCGCATCGGCCGCCATGTACACAAGCGTCAGTCCGGCACCGGACGGCAAGCACCTGCTGGTCGAAAAGCTGGAAAAACCATTTTCGTACTTGCTGACCTATCGTTCTTTTCCCAAACAGATTTCTGTTTGCGGGCTTGATGGATCAGAAATCTATCGTGTGGCCGACGTTCCGCTGGAAGAGAACATTCCGATTCAAGGCGTCCGCACCGGCAGGCGACGTGCCGAGTGGATGTCTTCCCGTGACGCCACGTTGTTGTGGGGCGAAGCCCTTGACGGTGGCGATCCGAACGTTGAAGCAGAGTTTCGCGACGCGGTGTTCTCGCTTAAGGCTCCCTTCGATGGCGAGCCCAAGCCACTGGTCAAGACGCAGCACCGTTGGGTCGGAGTCGATTACTTTGCGGCAGCGAATCGGGTTGCGGTAACGGACTATGATCGCGATCGAAGATGGGTCCGGACGAAGCTCCACGATCTGGACAATCAGGACTTCACGCCGCTGACTTTGACCGATCGAAGCATCCGTGATCGATACGGCGATCCGGGGTCGATGGTCCAAGTCCCGGACGACTCAGGCCATTTCGTTGTGTTCCAAAAGGGCGACAACGTTTTCCGGCTTGGCTCTGGTGCTTCCCCCAAGGGCAATCTGCCGTTTGTCGATACGCAGAGTCTCGCGTCGTTGGAAACGAAACGGCTGTGGCGTTGCGAAGAAGGCGCTTTGGAAGCCCCGGTCCGGGTCGTTGATGTGAGCGTCGACAAATCGGGCGACGTTTCGGCAAGCGTGATCACGAACTACGAAGACCCCAAGTCGCCGCCGAACTATCGTCTGCGCGATCTGGGCAAAGACGACGTTATGCCACTGACTGATTTTCGCGATCCGACGCCGCAAATTCGCGGCATCAGGAAACAGTTGGTGAAGTACGAACGCTCCGATGGAGTTCCGCTTTCAGCGACCCTTTATCTGCCGGCCGATTACAAGGAAGGCACCAAGCTTCCGCTGCTGGTGTGGGCTTACCCGCTGGAGTACAACGACCCGTCCACCGCCGGTCAGGTTTCCGGCAGCGACGCGCGGTTCACCCGCATGCGGGGCATCACGCACCTGACGTTTTTGACTCAGGGCTACGCCGTGATGGACGCGGCCACGATGCCGATCGTGGGCGACCCCGAGACGATGAACGATAACTTTATTGAACAGATCGTCGATTCGGCACAGGCCGCGATTGATAAAGCAGTCGACATGGGAGTCGCCGATCGCAATCGCGTTGGCGTGGGTGGTCACAGCTATGGCGCGTTCATGACCGCCAATCTGATGGCTCATTGCGACCTGTTCAGAGCAGGTATCGCGCGATCGGGCGCGTACAATCGGACGTTGACTCCTTTCGGTTTTCAATCCGAGCGTCGAGCTTACTGGGAAGCCCCCGAGATTTACCAGTCGATCAGTCCCTTCATGCACGCCGACAAAATCAACGAACCTTTGTTGCTCGTTCACGGAGCCCGCGACAACAATAGTGGGACTTTCCCGATCCAGAGCGAACGGTTGTTCCAGGCGATCAAGGGCAACGGCGGCACCGTTCGTCTGGTGATGTTACCGCATGAGTCCCACGGGTATCGCGCTCGGCAGAGCGTATTGCAAACGCAAGCGGAGATGATTCGCTGGTTTGACAAGTACGTGAAAAACGCCGGATAAGGCACCCGTGATCCGGAATTATTCACGACGTGCACCCTCGTAACACAGCAGGCCATCGAAAACGGATCGCTTCCAATGTCCCGCTCCACACTGGTTGTCGGTGGGATTCGAACGGTGAAAAACGCCATCGCACAAATTGGCATGCCGGTGCCCACACCAAGCCAACCAATACAGCTACCGCCAAGCTGTTCTCGATCTTGCATTCGCCTTGAATTGCACCTTTCAAGCCGCCTTCAATTCCCGAATCCTGTTGGAGAGTTCCATGTCCAGCCTACCGGAAGAATCCGGAAGAATCCATTGAAGAGCGATTGTCGCACCTTGAGAAAGAGGTGTTGCGACTGAAGGCATCCAACCTTGTCTCAAAATCCAAAAAAGACTGGATAACAAAACTGGCGGGCACTGCCGAAGGCGATTCCGACTACGCAGAGATCGTGCGACTGGGAAAAGAAGAACGTGATTCTGAAACTGGTCACCGACCTCGACTGGTACAGCGCACGCGAGGAAGGACTGGGCGACCTCTACGAAGGACTTTTGGAAAAGAACGCTGCCGAAAAGAAATCGGGAGCTGGCCAATACTTCACGCCGCGTCCGCTGATCCAGTGCATGGTCAACTGCACCAAACCACAACACGGCGAAGTCATCCAAGACCCTGCCGCCGGAACGGGTGGTTTCCTGACCTCTACCGATGGCTACATCAAAGAGCAAACGGACGACCTGTTCGACCTCAGCAGCGAAGAACAACATTTCCAAAAGCACAACGCTTTCTGTGCCGTGGAACTGGTGGACGACACGCACCGCCTGCTGCTAAAAAAGTAGCATGGGCCCCCGGCCCGTGGACGTCCGAAAGAAGCTAACGTCCGCAAGAAACCAACGTCCCTAACCGCGACTTCCAACGACCGAATCCTCCAACCGGCACGCACCATGAACAAAAAACAACTCATGCAACTCGGCGTCCCCGAAGACAGCGTGACCGTCGCCGTCGCGTGCCTGCATGCCGCTGCGCGAGCCAACGCACTCCGCGACTTCAAACCCAAAAAACTCATCCCGAAAATCGTGGCCACCCC
>CALFWR010000145.1 GCA_937928555.1 uncultured Pirellulaceae bacterium | reverse complement strand
GCGGCAACGGCCAGCATAACCCGCAACACCGGTCGAGGCTGACTTTCAATGGCTCCCTTGGCCACGATTTTCCAGCCAATGAAATCCAGTTCCAAAGCGGGGATCTACCTTTTCGCACACCGGATTTTGGAATTGCGAATTGCCATGAAAAAAGCAGACTTTGTCGACTACTACGAAGTGCTCGAAGCGAGCATCAACGCGAACTTTGACACGATCGAACGGATCTTTCGTTATCTTGCCAAACGCTACCATCCCGACTGTTCGGAGCATGGCGACATCAAGAGATTCACATTGATCGTTGAGGCTTACGAAACGCTCAAGGATCCGTCATCGCGTGCTTCCTACGACCAGATGTACGAATCGGTGCAGCAGGAAGAAGCCGAGATCATCGAAACCACCGGTGAATTGAGCAACGACAGCGCTGACCGGCATCGCATTCTGTCGATCCTCTACGCTCAACGCCGTCGCAACATGAGAGAGCCGGGTTTGGCTTCGTCGACCATTGAACGTATGGTCGGCCTGCCCACCGAAGTCCTCGATTTCCACTTGTGGTACTTTCGCCAAAAGGGCTGGATTGAACGCGAAGAAAGTGGTCAGTTCTCGATCTCTTCCGGCGGTGTTGATCAAATTGAAAATCGTATCAACAAAGACGAAGGTAGCGACGTCAGACGGATCACCGACGACAAAAAACGGATTGCAGAACCTGTCTAAGCTGCAGCTAAACCGGGCGAAAGGCCGCTGCGTTAATTCGCGGCGTCCGATTCGTCGCCGCCTTCGGCCAAAGCCCGATTTGCCCACTCAGTCGCCTGCTCGCGTGTGGACAACGTTCCGTCCAACTGCATCGCTCTGGCTTGATCGATCAACCGTTTGAAGTGCCGCCCTGGCTGAACCCCCATCGCCACGAGCGACTTGCCGTCAAGCAGCAGCGGCGGGTTGAGCGTCTCAGGTTTTAGCGTCAGGCTCTCGCGGCACCGCGCCAACGACGCGTCGAATTCGCCGGGAGCAAGCGCTTCGACCAACTGGACTCCCTCGTCGGCGTGCTTTGAAATCAGCCAGGGTTGAAGCTGCGACCAGGCAAGCCCTTGCGCTTGCTCGATCACTGGCAACGCCTTGAGCAGCCACTGGGCTTTTTCGACTTCGTCGTTGGTCAGCCTCCAGACCGACTTCAGTTTTTCAGGCAGGCCGTCGTCGCGCTGACACAACGCGGCAACCACGACTGAAAAGTCATCGCTTTGGAGCCTGTCCAATGAACCCCGCAACTGATCACGCTCGACCGGATCGGGCCGCTGCGATTGGGATGGGCCAATCTCCGACCACAACCCGGACTCAACAAGCAACTCAAACGCCGTTGCCTTGTTGCGGTGGCTTAGCATCCGTCGCAGTTCGTTGCCAATGCGTTCGGGGCTGACGGCTGAAATCTGATTGGCATTTTCCTGAATCGCGGATAGCGTTTCTGCTTCGATCGCGAACTCGTAGGTCGCTGCAAAGCGAACCGCCCGCAGCATGCGGAGTTTGTCTTCGTCGATTCGTTCTTTGGCTTTTCCGATCGCGCGAATCTGTTTGGCTTTCAGGTCCTCCTGTCCGCCAACGTAGTCGATGACTTTTTCAGCAACCGGGTCGAAGAACATTCCGTTGATCGTGAAATCGCGCCGCAGCGCGTCTTCTTTGGCGTCGGTGAACTCGACAGAATCCGGTCGGCGACCATCGCTGTAGTCGCCATCACGACGAAAGGTCGCCACCTCCACCGGACCGGCGGACTTTGGCCCAAGGACAGTAATCACGCCGAACGATTTGCCGATTGCCAGCGTTTTGTTGGCCCCGAAGACCGCTTCAACTTCATCCGGAGTGGCACTTGTGGCAACGTCGTAGTCCTTGGGCTGTTTGTTCAACAGCGCATCGCGAACGCAGCCCCCGGCCCACAGAGCGGTATGCCCTGCAGTCTGCAGCGCCGATACGATTTCCAAAGCACGTTCGCGTGGTTTCATGAATCAACAGATCGCTCAGGATCCTAGAAGGTTCATCTTTAATTGAAACTGTGGCGGTTCCTGGCGGGATCGCAGGGTCGACGGGATTTAATGTTTTGCAATCGATGGCCCGACCAATTCCACCATGTTTCCATCGGGGTCACGGATCACCGTGAGGGTGACTTGATGAGCGTTCGGGATCGGCAAGGGGCTGTCGGCAACGGTTTCCACTTCGGCTGCTTTGAGCCGCTTCAATGCTTTTTCGGTGCTGGCGACATGAACGGTGATGTAGCTGAATCCCAATGTCGAATGGATGTGCTGGTTGCTGGCGGTTTCGCTTTTTGCGTTGACTTGCATCAGCTTCAGGTGCGTCGCGCCTTTGCCTTCTCCCAGCACAAGGACTTTCACGTCCAACGCCTTGTTGTCGGTGAGTCCAACGTTTGTGGCGTAGCCTGCGTCGACTTGAAACCCGTCAAGCTGCCTGAATCCGATCGCTTCGGTGTAGAACTTTATCGAAGCGTCGATGTCACTTACGACACACCCGATATCGATTGTTGGCTTGCTGAATTCGGAATCATCCTCAAGCGTCGGATTCAGCAGCGTGTGATTGAATCCAACGGACAGCAGCAGGATCGCAAAAGTTGACAGCAGGCAGTTTCTTGAATGCATGGCTATTCTCCCGGTGGTTGGAATGACGCCAGGGATTGACGATAGGGCATGGTTAATGGAAGTTGCTCCGGGTAGATGATACCGTCTGTTGCCGCGCGGCGGCCGAAGATTACCAACATTCCTTCAACTCAAACGTCAGCATGGCTTGACGACCACCGGCAAACAGAGGCAAATCGGGGCTGCTTATTCTGGCCGCTGAAAATGGAGACGGCCGGGTGTGGCATTCCCGGATCACGTTAATGAGTTTGGTTTGATATGCAAGGCGATTCTTTTTCCGACAATGAGCAGCGTTCGTCTGAAGTTCCACTGGAAATTGGTGTGGTTGAAGCCAGCGAGTTGATCGCAAGCGGTAAAAGCATGTTGCTGCTCGATTGCCGTGAGGACGGTGAGGTCGCGACTTGCAAAATTGAAGGCTCGGTCCATATCCCGATGCAAGCGATCCCCGAGCGGATTGCCGAAATCGAAGCGTTGGGCGCAGACTCGGTGATTGTGCATTGTCATCACGGGGGACGCAGCCTTAAGGTTGCGATGTGGTTGCGCGAAAACGGGTTCCCGCAAGCTCAAAATATGACCGGCGGCATCGAGCAGTGGAGCTTGCAGGTTGATCCGCAGGTTCCCAGGTATTAGGCCGGATTATTCACGAGGCGTGGGCGTGGCTTTTCTCAGTCAATCAACACCGTATCAGTCCGAAAAAAGTCCTGTTTTGGAACGCATCAGCGAGGTGAACCGAATTTCCGGAGGCGGTCCAGCTTTGGGTACGTCTGGTGTGACGCAAACCGCAATCAACGCCCGACGTCGTGAATGATTCCGGATTAGGCGTGTTAGCGTGTTGGTTGGGCCTCGGGCGGACAAAGTCGCCTTGCGGAGCATTCTGATTTGTTGGGCATTTTTGGGCGTTGTCGTCGATGGCGAGTATTCGTATACTTTCGACCTGCTAACACGACACGCGGATGTGGCGGAATTGGCAGACGCGCTGGCTTCAGGTGCCAGTGGGGGCAACCCCGTGGAGGTTCAAATCCTCTCATCCGCACTTACAGCTTTTACAAGTTAAAAAGCGGAAGACTCTGGCGACAGATGACCGGCCAGCCTGTCTCGTGCAGCAATTTGCGGATCTTCGAAAAGTGCTTCAGGCCCTGAATGTCGCGTTCTTGGATCTGATTCGACGTCGATGCTGCCATCAAGCGAGCTCCGTCGGTACCAAGGCACATTCTTACATGCTCGTTGGTAATTCTTACAATCGCGTGCCAGCTGAAATCCCGTTCTGCGAATCAACAACAATCACAAAGCAATACCGGTGCCGAACACTATTGGCTGCGTCCCCTTTGTTTTCCTTTAATCGTCTTCTTACGCCGTTGGATGATCGCCAATGCATACTTATTGGCGATTTTGCCTTCTTGTGCTGCGATCAATGCCAATTCTTTTCGGACTAAGTTAGAGTGTCCATCCATGCTCGCCAAGAAAATGCGACTATAGATTTGAAGAGAAACCATTTCAATTTCATTTTCGAACAGCCCCAAAAGCATCTGTAGATCATTTTCTGAAAGATTTTCGTGTTCATCCGACAACACCGACAAAATTTCGTTTTTTGCCGAATCTGCGATTCCTCTCTGCCGCGTCACCTTGACGTTTTTCGATAGCTCCGAAATAAGTGCTTCGGTATTTTTGCTGGGAGCTTGATCCCATGCCAATAGTAAAGAGACGGCCGCAACCCGCACTCTAAGGGCTTTGTCCTGCGACAAGGCTTGGATCCTGTCAATGAATGATACAAGTTGGTTTTCTCGAACAATACGGCAAAAAACTACTCGCATTTTATCGTGCGTTGAATCGGCAACCGAAAGCAACTTTCCTTTGTATTCTGCATTTCCTGTTATGCGCCAAGCGGTCGCCAAGGCTTGGCACCTTAGCGATGGGGAATTTGCCGATGCCCTGTAGATTTCTAAAATTTGATCCGTCAATCCTGAAGATTCATACCCAGTTAGGGAAATGAGCTTTAACGCCAATAGTTGTTTTTCAGGGTCTAATGTCAGCATTTGTTCAAACGAATGGCCGTGCTGCCAAAGGGTTCTGGGGTGGTCTGTTGCAAGCCTAAGCAAATACTGCTTGTGCCGCATTCGTTCTGTTTGCCCTAAGTTGTCAACAGGAAAAGCAACTAGCTCGCCCGCAAAGTGTCGGATAGCGGGCAAATCGTTTGAGTTCAACAGTGCTTCAAGTTTCCAGAAAACTGATTCTCGACCTTCGAAACTGGCATCAACGAATTGCGAAAACAGACCCTGCCCGGATACTTTTTCGGGATTCCATTGGCAAATTAACGCTACCAATAACGCAAGAACAATCGCTACTCTAAGTGGGCGAGTAAGGTGGCGGTCCAACATCTGGTTCTCCCTCAAGACCATCGACAATCTCCCATTTTCCCCGACACTTCTCGGTGAACAGCACCAGAAATTGTATTGATCTTGTGTTGAAATCGCCTGTCCTTCAGAAGCATGGTTTTCTGAGTACACAAGTCCAAAGGACAGGCATGGATGCCAAAAAACACCCGAAGTCACGATACAAGTTCGCTGCTTGCCGCGAAAGGCTGCTTGTCCCAGATGTGGCAAATTGGGGCGTCGTAAACGCACGCTCAGCCGAAAAGTTCGTTCGTTAGGCTATCAACAAGTCGTGTGGTTACAAATTCACTACGGCCAGTACGTCGCCAAACATCCAAACACGAGGCCACTCGCATTATATTTTTGCCAAAGAAGCAGGAAACACGACCGCAAAAACAACCTGGACCGGTGCAGCAACGACCGCACCAGCAAGAAAACTCATCCATCGCACAGCAACGAACAACCAAACATCACAGCACCAATTGCCAGATTCATCACCCTGGCGAAATCAACGTCGGCCCGCCGCTGGAGCGGCGGTAGCCCACATCGGAACCGGAAACAGAACGTGACACCGACTCGGCGCCACCGGCC
>CALFWR010000144.1 GCA_937928555.1 uncultured Pirellulaceae bacterium | reverse complement strand
TCCGCGACTCTGATGCGATGAAACGATCGTTGTGGTTTTCATCTGCCGGATGATTCACATTTCTTGTTGAGATTCAGCTTTTCCTTTGCCACTGTTGGCCAGACGTAGAATCAACGCCCGTCGTCGTGAATAATCCGGGTTGAGGGAACCAAAAGATCGGGGCTCGAATCGCTGCAAGCCCAGCACAGCGGTGCGGTTGAGGCCTACGCTGCTTTTGAGTTCACACCGATCGATGGCTGGTCGGTTTTGATGCGAATCTCGCGTTGGGGGTAAGCGATCTCAATGTTCTGGGATTCGAACTCTCTGGCGATCGCCATGTTGAGCTCGTGCTGGACTTTCGGGAACAGTTCTCTGCCTTTGACGATCACACGTAGCTTGAAGTCAAGTGTCGAATCTCCAAAGCTGCTGAACACCACGTCCGGCGGCGGAGACGATTCGACCAGCGGGTGCTTTCTCGCGATCGACAGCAAGGACTGTTGGACTTTATCGGTGTCCGATTCGTAAGCCACACCCACGTCAAGAACCAATCGCGAGATTCTGTCAGTGAGCGTCCAGTTCATCACGTCGCCGGTGATAAATTTCTTGTTGGGAACGATGTGTTCTCGCATGTCCAGATCGCGAATCCGGGTCGCCCGCAACTGCATGTGGGTGACGTGACCGGAGATGCTGCCCATGGTGACAAAGTCCCCTACCCTGACCGGGCGTTCGATCAAAATGATCAAACCTGAGAACAGATTGGCAAAGATCTCCTGCAAGCCAAAACCAAGCCCAAGGCTTAGCGCCGCGGCCATCCACTGCAGGCTGCCCCATGACAGCCCGATGACTTTGAAGGCGATCAGCAACCCCAGCAGGCCGACGATGTAACGAACGACGAACGAAACCGCGTAACGGCCACCGCGGTCCAACGGAAGCCGATCAATGAGCGTCAGTTCAAGCAAGCCCGGCAAGTTGCGGCTGAGCGCCAGAGTCATCATCAGGATCGCACCTGCCGAAAGAACGTTCGTCCAGGTGGTCTGGGAGAGTTTGCCTTCGGCGTCTTTGGTCTCCCAGAGGACAACGCTGTCTAGGAAGCGGATCGTGGGCGAGACTTCCGCCCAAATTTGCCAGACCACGATCGCCATGCCCACCATTGCGGTGACGCGAATCAGTCGGTTAATCTGCGAAGAGATTTCTTCGATGTTGATCGTTTCGTCTTCGCCGATATGACCGCTTTCGGTCCGCGTGAGTTGCTGGAGTTTGACGCGAAACTGGGTCACGAACAGGAGGCGACCCACCAGTCCGGTTGCCGCAGCGATCAATCCACAGAACAGCGCGGTCCAGATGCCTCTCTCTGCCAACTGTACCGCCGTGAAGTGATATCCCGCCAGGGACAGCCCAATCGGGGCCAACGGCAAGGCAGCCATCAGCATCAGCAACAGTGCTCGCAGTGATGATTTCCAGCTACCGCCACCCATCATGTCGATGTCGATCGGGCCACCGTTAAGCAGGCTTTCTCTGTGTTGTCGGCGTTGGCTTGCGTTTCGCCTCAGGCCTCGTTGGTCCAGCTTTTGGTCTCGCCAGCGATTGATTCCCCGGCAGATGAAAAATAACGCCAGGGAAATGCATGCCAGCTCTGCGAGAAAGAACATTCTTCCCAGCGAGTCGTACCAGATTCCGTTTTCAAAACTGCTGACCGCTTCGCAGACGAATCGAAGCGGCATCACGAGCCATACGATCACATGCATCCCCTGTCGTGCTCCATCGCAAACGCTTTTGGGCCACATGAAATGGCGGACCGCGAGGCCGTTTCGGCGGAAGGCCGTCAATAGCGCGAGGGACAGAAACAGCAGTGGCAAAATGGTCAGGATCGCATGTCGCGCACTGCCCTTGAGCGTGGACCAGTCCCACGCGGGTGTCATTTGCCATGCCGCCACCAGCAGCAGCAACGGCAAAAGAATCGCGTTACAGATCGTATGACCGAGACTGTATAGCGTCGGCGCAAACCTTGAGTAGGACTTGATGTCTTCGCTAAGCGGATTGTGAAGTGCAGTATCTGACACTTTGATTTCCTGGCAAAAGTTACCTCGGTGAGCGTTTGTTGCTCCGTCTTCAGCTCGATCAGGCTTTCTGCTTGAGCTTTCTGCCGACACCAAACACGGTCAACAGCCCCAGCAGTCCCAGCACCGGTTCGTAGGGTTTGCTTTCAACGTGCGACATGATCGACGTGCCAAGGGCAAGCCACTGTATGGGATCAAAGAAATGCCTTGCCCCTTCCTGAGATTTGAGCAGCACGCCCAGCCCGACGGTGTCGGCGCTTTGGACCCACAGCGCCCGTTCGTCGATGAATTTTCGGGTGCCTGAAATTTGGGCCAGCAGGTTCTCGCGGGCTTTTTCCGTTTCACCAAGAACGGTGATGTAGTCGTCGTACTCGCGGAGCAATTCGTCGATCTGTTTGCGGTGGGCGACCACTGTGCTTTTGGCCATCTCCTTGAGCGTTGTGTTGGCGATGGGTTGATCACCGACGATGCCCAGTTCTTCGCTAATAAAGCGGTTTTCGTTGACCAGTGGTCGGCGATTCTGTTTGAGTTTGAGTTCCTCGACTTTGGTTTTGAGAAGCTCTTCCTTGATTTTGCGGATTCGAGCCATGCTTTCGTAGGGCGGAATCAGCGTGTGATGCGATTCGATCAGCCACCGACTGCTGGCTTCGCTGCCGATACGCTGGACGGCTTTTTCCAGTTCCGTTTGCTCGATTTCTAGGTCGTGGACCAAGGTGGTGACTTTGAACTTTTCCGCACCGACACGTTTGATTTTTTCTGAAATCTCCACGCGAATCCGGGTGATTTCTGCGGTACTGGTTGCCAGGTCACGCAGTGCCGGGTGGGCGTCTCGAGCTTTGACGACCGCTTCACGGATCTGGTCCTGAAGAATTTGATGGCGTCGTGCGGCGATGGTTTCACCCCAGCGCTTGATTTCGATTTTGAGGCGGTCGATCGTTCGCTCATGCAGGTCTTTTTGCATCGGAAACAGCCGCTGGGAAACACTAAACCATTCTGATTCTGTTTCCAGCAACGCGATCGCGGAAGATGTTTCGATCTCCCGGGCACGCAGCGCCAGTAGCGCCGTGAACTCTTCGGTCGCGTTGTCCTGTTTGAGAACCATTTCCGATTGAAGTTCATCCAGTTGCTTGCGAAACGCAATTCGTTCTGCAGGTATTTTGGACTTGCGCTGGTGGCGATGTTGAACCGAGCCCTCAATTTTTCGGCTCAGGCGGTTCTCGTTGTCGAGGCTCGTTTCGAGGTCGCGAAGCAAGACTTGCATTCGGTTCAGTGAAAGGGCTGGATCGGTTTCGCGAGGCGATGACGGTGCAGCAAGCTGAGCTTCGAGGCTGGACAACTGTTGATCGATGCCCTGGATTCGTTGGCGAAGCCTCGCTTCATCGGAGATGTTTTGCGATGCAATACCGATGCTGTCGAGCCCACTGCCGATCAGATTCAGCCGAGCTGTTTTATCCTGATCGCTGAGGTTGGACGACGATTCGACCAGTTGCTGTCGCGCGTGAAGCTCTGTTCGCAATTCATCAAGCCGCATGTTGAGCACCGAGTCGCTGATCTGCCATGATTGCTCGATCTCCGGAATCAGTGCCGGACCAAGGAACGTCGGCTGTTGCGGTGGCGTTTCGGCGGGAGTCGGTAGAGCCGCCGGTGGCGTGAGATCTGTTGGTGGTTGCGGCGAGATAGCTTGGGCTGCTGGCGCCATGGGAGGCGTTGCGAGTTGATCGTCGAGCGGTCTGGCGGCAGGTTGGGGGTCTGTGAGAACAACAATCGCAGGAGCAGGCTGCTGGGTGGCTTTTTGTCGCAAGGTAAAGCCATTGTCGACCGACGGAAGTTGAGGCTTTGTTTCTTCCTGCCATGTGACCTGGATGATTTCGCCGGTCTGCTGTCGCGGTTGTGCAGTCGCGGTTGCGCTTGATGGTGTCGAGCGTTGAGGTCGCAGGCTTCGAAGCGGCCGTAGAAGTTGACCCAGCTCACGCCTGTCCAAAAGCTGATCGTCGAATTGGCCCTGTTGCAGACGAAACGGGTTGTCCAGTTCTTCGCGTGCCGCCGGCGAGTCGAAGCCCTCCGGGGCCGACGGGCTTTGGCAGTGCGCAGCGCTAGCTGCAAAAAACTGGGCTGCCCAGACGATGCATATTGTCAGTAAGGATTTACGAAACCGATCCATGAAATAGGTCAGCCAATCGCTGTGCGTGCAGCTGGCGTGTTGTTGCGAAGTTGAGGTAGTTTGGGGACGGTAGACCTTGAAGTTGGGTGCCGCAAGACCAACCTTTTTGCAGGTGTCGTGCGATTGACGGAGTCAACGTTGCGCAGCGGTGGTCCGGGAACCGGAACAAAATTCGTTTTTGTAGATTCCTGCCTTTTGAAGGCCGAAATGACATGCTAAACGACTCCTGTGAACGATAATTTGGAGTCCCCGCCTGAGTGAACTATGAATGCAAGCATCATGTCTATTGTTGAACGATTTCGTCGATCCCGAACTCGCCGCGTTGCCGGACGCGGCGTTAGCTATCAGCAGATTGAAAGCAAAAAACTGCTGGCGATTGCTGCACCGCCGATGGTGACAACAGATGTAGGTGTCTTTCTGGAGTCCACGGAAAACGCGATCGTTCGCATCGACGAGGAAGCTTCGCGGCTGGTGATCCGCCTGGATGGTGAGGACAACACGGTCGATATCAATTTGGATTTTGGTTACATCGAAGTGAACCGCACCGGTGACGGGCCTGTGTTGGCGATCGAACCTGATCGGTATGACAGGATTCTTGTGTTTGGCAATGGTGACGACGTTTTAAATGTTGTCGGGATGGACTTGCGAGCCCAACTTCGCCCGGATCGCGCGTGGGTGGCTTCTGAAACAGTGGGTCGTTTTGGCGGCGAGCGTGGCGCGATTTCTGTTCAAGCAACCGATGTCGAAGACGTCGGCGTGCTGGACAGTCCGCTGATTGACGTCGGGCCCTTTATCTACAGAAGCGACAATGTGGTTCGGTTCTTTGGAAGCGACGGTGATGATCACCTGACGATGACTTCGGACAACCCGTTTCTGATCACCACCGGTGCAACATTGGTGGGTGAAGGATACCGTTATCGCGTCAACAGCTTTGGGCAGTTGAGAGTATTCGCCGGTGAAGGCCAGAACCTGGCCAGCATCAGGGGGACTCGCGACTTTAGGACGACAGATTCGGTGGTCGGTGTCGGTTTCCAGGGCAGCGGCGTCGACCAGTTTTTTGCCACCGACGAGTTTTCACGAATTCGCAACGATCGATTCGAAGCCCAGTTTTCGGGATTTGACATTACCCGCGTTGACCTGTTGAGCGGCGACGACAGCGTTCACGTTGTCGACACGCAAGCAACAGAAACTGCCTATCAGGTCGATGGCGAAACCCTTGTGGGCAACTTCCGTCGATTCATCAATGCAGAAAGGATCACCATTGATGGTTCGGCGATTTCTGATGACACGCTGCGGATTGCTGCGGAGTTGCAGGATGACTTTGAAGAGGACGGTGACAGCGGAGATTTCGCTTTCGAACGAACCAGTTCTGGCCAGGAAGACACTTTTCTGGATCAGGTCGTGCCAGTGAATTTCTTTTGGGGCTGGAGGGGCTTCGAAGAGTTTGTCCTGACGTAACAATCGCGAAACAATAACCGTCAGAGGTTCGTTAGTGGGATTCGCCAGAATTCCCAGCTCCCAAAAGATTTCGCATGAAATCCACTACGACAGTTGTTTCGCCAAGGCTTCGTGCTTTGTCGAGCTGACAAAATCGTAAAAACGGCTGTGAATCGTTGCTATTTCGGTTGTCTTATTGACCAAAATTCTCTCTGCGGGATACTGGTTGTTCCGCAGGGGTGTCCTTTTCTTATGGGACTGAGAGTTTTGGCATTTGCGCCAGAATAACCCTTTGAACCTGATACGGGTCATACCGACGAAGGGAGCGAGAAGGCTGGCAAAGATTCTTACCATGCTCTTTCTCTCTCGCTGAGTTTGTTTTCCCTGTCAACAACTCCAGGGAAAACGATGAACGCGCCGAAAAAGCCTGAGCCCACTTTGGATGTTTTGGAAAACACGAAACAGCGAGGTGACTACACCGGGCAATTTACCGATGACGTGGATAACTCGGAAGAGATTCGGGCCATCGAAAACGACCCCACCCAGTTTCCGAACTCCACGCGGATCTATGTCGATGGCGAAATTCACGCAGACCTGAAAGTTCCCCTGCGAGAGATTCGACTTTCGGATACCGAACACGCCGATGGAACGATCGAGAAAAACGAACCGATTCGCGTCTACGATTGCTCCGGCCCCTGGGGTGATCCCGAATTCGACGGCGATGTAACGCAGGGTCTTCCGGCACTGCGACGAAAGTGGATTCTTGATCGTGGCGATGTCGAAGAGTACACCGGCCGTGACGTTAAACCCGAAGACAACGGCTACCTCTCGGATGCTCACGCTGAAAAGTACAACGCACTCAAGCCAGACGGCAACCGACTCAAGGAATACCCGGGCCTGAAGCGGAAGCCTTTGCGGGCCACAGGAAGTGCGGTTGAAGGCAACTCCGGCGACGCGAACGACTGGCATCCGGTCACGCAAAAGTGGTACGCCGATCAGGGCATCATCACGCCGGAAATGGAGTTCGTCGCGATCCGCGAGAACCTTGGCCGCAAAGAAGAATTCAAAGCCATCGCCGACAAGTACCCCAACCTCAGCGATCTTCCCCCCGAAGCATCCGAGCGGATCAGGCAATTGTGTACCACCCCGGCAGGCTACGAGATGCCGCGGCCTTCGGAGATCGATCCGTCGCAGCAGGTTCCCCGCAACCGGATGGATCACCAGCACCCCGGCCAGTCCTGGGGCGCGATGACGCCGGCGTTCATCACCGCCGAATATGTTCGCAGCGAAGTCGCCCGCGGTCGGGCGATCATTCCCGCCAACATCAACCACCCCGAAAGCGAACCGATGATCATCGGGCGGAACTTTCTGGTGAAGATCAATGCCAACATCGGGAACTCGGCGGTCACCTCCACGATCGACGAAGAAGTCGAAAAGATGCGTTGGTCGACCAAATGGGGTGCCGACACCGTGATGGATCTTTCGACCGGAAAGAACATCCATGCGACCCGCGAGTGGATCATCCGCAACAGCCCGGTTCCGATCGGCACCGTTCCGATCTATCAGGCTTTGGAAAAGACCGGTGGCCGCATCGAAGACCTCACCTGGGAACTGTTCCGCGACACCTTGATCGAACAAGCCGAACAGGGCGTCGACTACTTCACGATCCACGCCGGCGTTTTGAAGGCCTTCGTCCCGCACACTGCCAAACGGATGACGGGCATCGTTTCACGCGGCGGTTCGATCCTGGCCAAATGGTGCATCCATCACGAGAAAGAGAACTTTCTCTATGAACACTGGGACGAAATCTGCGACATCTGCGCCGCTTACGACGTGAGCTTTTCCATCGGCGACGGTCTGCGTCCCGGTTCGATCGCCGATGCCAACGATTACGCGCAGCTTGCCGAACTGGAGGTCCAGGGTGAGCTGACAAAGCGTGCCTGGGCCAAGGGCTGTCAGGTGATGAACGAAGGCCCCGGCCACGTGCCGATGCACTTGATTCAGGAGAACATGCAGAAGCAGATCGAATGGTGTCACGAGGCTCCGTTTTACACCCTTGGTCCGCTCACGACCGACATTGCCCCCGGCTACGATCACTTCACGTCGGGCATCGGTGCCGCTCAAATCGGTTGGTATGGATGTGCGATGCTTTGTTACGTCACCCCCAAGGAGCATTTGGGTCTTCCCAACCGCGACGATGTCCGCGAGGGCGTGATCACTTACAAGATCGCCGCTCACGCTGCCGACCTTGCCAAGGGCCACCCCGCCGCCCAGATCCGCGACAACGCGCTCTCCAAAGCCCGTTTCGAATTCCGCTGGCGCGACCAGTTCGCGTTAGGCCTCGATCCAGCCCGCGCAATCGAATACCACGACGAGACGTTACCCGCCGAAGGCGCCAAAACCGCGCACTTTTGCTCGATGTGCGGCCCGACTTTCTGCAGTATGAAGATCACCGGCGACGTGCGAAAGTACGCGGAGGAAAAAGGCGTGCTGTAGATTGATCGACAAGTTCACCCGTGAGAGTTCACCCGTGAGCACATTGGTACTCAAGGGCTGGCATGTTGTAGCCATCGGTGCCAACCGGTGGATGCCTGGCCCAACACGACCATCAAGCCCCAAAGGGGCGACAAGAATTGTTGGCGTGAGGCTTCCTGTTGTCTCTTCGGGACTATGGGCGTGGCGTGCGTTGGTCCTCCACAGGCAGGGGAAAGTATTAATCACGCGCCTTGGGTTTGAAGCGTTGGGCGAGCAACATGTCGAAGATGATTTGCCTGAACCGTTTTTGAATCTCTGGGCTGTTCAAATATTGTGTCATTTGGTTCTGATGAACCTCGTTGCTATCCATCACGGCGTCGTCGAGGGCCTCGCCAAAGTCACCCAGCATTGCCTGCTCTGGTGAATTGTTGGCGATCTGGTCCATCACTTTTTCGTTTTCGCTGATCTTGTCCCGGATCGTGTAGGCGTAGTTGATCAGGTCTCTGTCGGTCAGCCCGTCAGTGATAAACAGCTCGTTCAAACGAGCGATAATTTGCGACAGCCATTCCTCTTTCTTTGACTTGCTCTTGCCCGAACCCATCGCACTTCCCGGCTCCAAACCTTCGCCGCCTTCCTTGACCAACATCAATCGCTGTTGCTTGATCTTCGAATGCCGATAGTGGCTGAGGGCAACCGATGACAGGTCGATTGGATCTTCTTCTGGTGTTTCCTCGCGAAGCAGCGGTGCAAGGTGCCGGGCGTACAGGCTTAACCGCTCCAAATCGGTGCTGTCATAGTCGCAAATCTGCGACATGAACTCGTAGTATCGAGTCGGTGAAACCAGATCGGCTTTGAAGATTCCTAGGGAGTCCAGTTCTTTTTTGGCTTCCTGCATGTCGCCTTCGGCGTTGGCGATCGAGGTCGGGTCGTCGAGCGTTTTGGCATGCTCAAATCGCGATTTATATTTGTCGAAGTCTGCTTTTGCCTTTTGGTGTCGAGTCGTCCATCGTTCAACCGCTGGGCGACAAACATTGCTGATCGCAGCGTTGCTTTTGCTTTCGATGAACCGGAATGATTCACGACGACGGGCGTAGATCGGGTTGAGCCACACAAAAGCTAACGTGACACCGGGTTCGCCTTGGAAATTTCGGTTCACCTCGCCGATGAAGTGCAGGAAAGCGATTTTACCCGGACTGACACGGCGTCCATTGGCTGAACTGAAAGTCACGCCCACGCCTCGTGAATAATCCGGGATGAAATACACGTCGCTGAATTGGACAACTTCCGTCCACAGGAAGATGCCCGAGGCTCGCAGTTTGTCAAAGATATCCCAGATCAGATTGGGGTCGGACACATCCAACAGTTTTGCCGTTTCAAAGTACTCCTGAAACGCTTCGAGGATGTCGGCGGGCTCATTCACAAAATCGAGCACGTAGGTTTCTTCTTTGCCCGGATGCATTCGGTTGAGTCGAGAGAGCGTTTGGACACATTCCAAACCGCCGATCTTTTTGTCGACGTACATCGCGCACAGTTTGGGCTGGTCGAAGCCCGTCTGAAATTTCTTGGCAACGATCATGATGTGGAACTCGGCGGTGTCGAAAGCCTTCCGCATGTCGCGCCCTTTGAGGCCCGGATTCATACTGTGTTCGGTAAATTTCTCCCCCAGCAAGGCTTCGCAGTTCGGATCATCGGCGTTGAATTCGACATCGCCGGAGAAAGCCACCATGGCCGCCAACTGGCTGTACTTCTTCTTTTTGATGTACTTGTCCAGTTCCAGTTTGTAGCGGACCGCTTCCTTTCGCGATCCGGTAACCACCATCGCTTTGGCTTGCCCGTTCAACAGGCCCATGATCGTGCTGCGGTAGTGTTCGACAATTACTTTTACCTTTTGAGCGATATTGTAATCGTGCAAGCGAACCCACTGGCCAAGACGGACTTTGGCTTTCTTCGATTCGACTTCGTAGTCTGGTTTGGCGACTTTCTGAGCGAGGTTGTAGGCAACCTTGTAGCTGGTGAAGTTCTTCAAAACGTCCAGAATGTAGCCCTCTTCGATCGCCTGACGCATGCTGTAGACGTGGAAGGCCCTGGGCTTGTTCTGCTTTGATCGCGGCTGGGACGGGGCAGGCAAACACCCAAACAACTCCAGTGTCTTGCTTTTGGGCGTCGCGGTGAAGGCGTAGTAGCTCAAGTTCTTTGAACGCTTGCGAGCTTCGACACTGGCGGCCAAGGCATCTTCGGCGGTGGCTTCTTCCTCTTCGTCTGATTCTTCCTTGTTCAGAACTTCCTTTAGCTTGCCGGCCGTGCGTCCCGTTTGTGAACTGTGGGCTTCGTCGGCGATGATGGCGTAGTTACGTTCTTTCAGATTCGTGCTGTTTTCGATCGCCTTCAGGACGTGTGGAAACGTCTGGATCGTCACGATGATGATCGGCTGGCTGCCTTCCAGGGCTGCGGCCAGTTTTTCAGACTTGCTGCCTTGGCCAGTTTCGCGGTTGATGCGTCCGACAACGCCATCAGCATGCTCGAATTGATAGATCGTGTCCTGCAATTGGTCGTCCAGTACCGTGCGGTCCGTCACGACGATCACGCTGTTGAAGATCTTTTCGCCAGCGACATCGTAAAGCGATGACAATTGATCCCGGATTATTCACAACGACGGGCGTTGATTCTACGTCTGGCCAACAGAAGCAAGGGAAACGCTGAATTTCAACAAGAAATGTGAATCATCTGGTAGATGAAAGCCACAGCGATCGTTTCATCGCACCAGCGTCGCGGATCACTGTCTCAACTGAT
>CALFWR010000143.1 GCA_937928555.1 uncultured Pirellulaceae bacterium | reverse complement strand
CGAACGTGGTGCGATTTCCGGGCGATGAACCCAACGTCGAAACCGTTCTGATTCGAAACGACAGAATCGAGAACATCGGTGCCGGACTAGCCATCCCCGCCGGAGCCAGAACCATCGATGCGGCTGGCCGATTCCTCTACGCAGGGCTCATCGACGCCTATCACAGCGTCGAAGTTCCCTTCGATACCGACACGGGAACTTCCTACTGGAACGACCAGGTCCGATCGCAAATTCGGTTCGCTGAAAAGTTCAAACTCGAGGATCTCAAAACCGAATCCAAACGCAAGCTCGGAATCACCGCGACGCTCTGCGTGCCCAAAGACGGCGTCATCAAAGGCACCAGCGCACTGATTCTGATGCTTGACGACGAAGCCAACCCCGAACACGCCGTTCTGGCCGCCGACGTTGCCCAGCACTTTCGGCTGACCGTCGCACGCGGCCGCGATGACTATCCGAATTCGCCAATGGGTGCGGTGGCCCTTGCCAGACAAGCCCTCTACGACACGCAGTGGTACAGCCAAACGCTGGGCACCGACAGCCAAAGCGAAACCAACCGTTCTCTGCATTCGCTGTCGCTGATGTTGCTGAGCAAACAGACGGCGATCTTTGAAACGTCCAACGAACTGTTCAATCTGCGAGCCGATCGCTTTGCCCGCGAATTCAAACTTCCCGCAGTCACCATTTTGGGCAACGGACACGAGTACCGTCGGATCGACGCCATTGCCAAAACCGGACGGCCACACATCCTCCCAGTCAACTTTCCAAAGCCCCCCGAAGTCGGCACACCGGAACTTGCCGATGACGTTTCGCTGGAGTCGCTGATGCACTGGGAACACGCTCCAAAAAATCCGGCCGCTCTGGCCAAAGCCAACATTCCGTTTTGCTTCACCTCTCACGGCCTCAAAGAGCAAGACAACTTTCTGGACAAAGTCCGCACCGCAGTCAAACACGGACTGAGCCAAACCGACGCCCTGGCGGCACTGACAACCTCCTCCGCCAAACTGCTGGGACAGGAAAAAGCCATCGGCAAAGTCGAACGCGGCCTGCTTGCCAACCTCGTCATCACCGACAAACCGATCTTTGACGACAAAGCCAAAATCCTGCAAACGTGGGTCGCCGGGCAATCTTTTGAAATCGGCGACGCCGATGACGCCACCGTGGTCTGGGAAATCAAAACACCCAACGAGAACTTCTCTGGCTCACGCGTTCAGGTCGGCAAATCCATCGAACTGTACCGCGACAAAGAGAATAGCACCAAACTCAAACACGCCACGCACTCCGAATCTTCACTCGCGGGATCCTTTAGCACCAAAACATTCGGCGGCAAAGGCTGGGCTCAGCTTTCGGCAACTTTCACCAGCGACGACACCGCCACCGGCAGCATCACCATGCCCGACGGGCAAAGCCTGGCCCTGCAGCTGACACGATCCGACGCTGCGGCCTTTGAAACGAAACAGGACAAAGACCGAGCGGACAAAAAAGCACCCGCCGACAAAGACATCGCCGCCATCTCGCGGGTGAACTTTCCCTTTGGCTACGCCGGCGTTGAGGCTCCACCGGCCGACCCCGGCAGCGTCCTGATTCGCAACGCGATGATCTGGACTTGCGCCCGGGATGGAAACATCGAACGGGGCTCGGTGCTGTTTGCCGATGGAAAAATCAAAGCCATCTTCGCGGCCGACGTTCCGCTCCCTGCGGCCGACAACGTCATCGACGCCGGCGGCGCTCACCTGACCCCCGGCATCATCGACTGCCACTCGCACATGGCCAGCGACAGCGGCATCAACGAAAGCGGTCAGGCAATCACCGCCGAAGTCCGCATTGGCGACATGATCGATCCCGACGACATCACGATCTACCGCCAACTCGCCGGCGGAGTGACCACGTCCAACATTTTGCACGGGTCGGCCAATCCGATCGGCGGCCAGAATCAGGTCATCAAACTTCGCTGGGGCGGCCTGGAAGACGAAATGAAATTCAAAGGCGCACCCCAGGGCATCAAGTTCGCGTTGGGTGAAAACGTCAAGCAATCGAACTGGGAAAACCCGACCAACCGCTATCCACAAACGCGAATGGGCGTCGATCAGATTTTCGACAACGCCTTCGAAGAAGCCAAACTTTACCGCGCCAAACAGGCCGCCGGCGACGCACCGGTTCGCGTCAATCTGGAACTCGAAGCCATCGCCGAGATCCTCGAAGGCAAACGCTGGATCCACTGCCACAGCTATCGGCAAGACGAAATCCTTTCGCTGATTCGGCTGCTCGATCGACACAACGTCCGGATCGGCACATTCCAACACATTCTCGAGGGCTACAAGGTCGCCGACGAAATGGCAAAGCACGGTGCGATGGGAAGTGCGTTTTCCGACTGGTGGGCTTACAAGTACGAAGTCAAAGACGCGATTCCTCACGCCGGAGCGTTGATGCATCAACGCGGGGTGGTGATGAGCTTCAACTCCGACGACGGCGAACTGGCAAGGCATCTCAACCAGGAAGCCGCCAAGGCCGTCCGCTACGGCGGGCTGAGTCACGAAGAAGCCCTCAACTTCGTCACCATCAATCCCGCCAAACAGCTTCGCATCGATAACCGTGTCGGCAGCATTGAAATCGGCAAGGACGCAGACCTGGTCATCTGGAGCCATCATCCGCTTTCGAATCTTGCCCGCGCCGAGCAAACATGGATTGACGGAAAGAAGTACTACGACCGAATCGAAGACGCCGCCGGTCACCAGGAATTCACCAAACTGAAACAGCAGTTGGTTCAGAAAGTGCTTCGCAGCGGCGAGGAAATGGAAACCGAGAACGGCGAAACCGCGGACCCCGCCAGGTTCTGGCCGCGCCATGACGCTTTCTGCCACCACAAAGACCACGAAGGACACGACCATGACGAACACGAATAAGGCAAGTAGCGACGGCTTCCAGTCGTTGCATCTACTACCAATCCTCGCACTCACCCTGGCTCTGTTCTTCCCCGGCACCACTCTGGCCCAACTCCCGGCCGAAGCGCCCGACGGCCCGATCGCCCTCACCGAAGCGGCCATCTTTCCTGTCAGCAGTCCGGGCATCGAATCGGGTACCCTCCTCATCGAAGACGGAAAAATCAAAGCCATCGGCGCGGACATCGAAATCCCTCCCGGCACCACCACGATTTCCCTGGCCGGCAAATCCATCTACCCGGGCTTTATTGAATCCCACTCGCAGCTTGGCCTGACCGAAATTGCCGCCGTCAAAGCCACCAACGACTATCGCGAACCCGGCGCGATCAACCCCAACGTCAAAGCCCTCGTTTCGATCAACATGGAAAACGCTGTCCTTCCGGTGACGCGTTCCGGCGGTGTTCTGGTCGCTCTTTCTGCGCCTGACGGCGGAATCATTTCAGGCCGCTCGTCGATCGTTCAACTCGAAGGCTGGACTTACGAAGACATGGCGATCAAGCCCATCGCTGCCTTGCAAGTCAAATGGCCGCTGCAAAGTCTTCATCCACGCCTGACCGCTCGGCTAAAAAAAGACAAACTCAAAGAAGAAAAAGAAGAGCTCGAAGAACAAAAACAACAGCTACACGATTTCTTCGACATGGCCAAAGCCTACCACGCCGGCCGCAGCGAATCCGCAAACGCAACTGCCTTTGACAGCAAACTCGAAGCCATGCGTGATGTCATCGCGGGCAAGGTTCCAATGATGGTTCGGGCCGACCGGGCCGCAGAGATTCGCGCCGCGGTTGCCTTTGCGGTCAAAGAGAAACTCGGCATCATCATCCTGGGCGGCTACGATGCCGAAAAGTGCGCCGACCTGCTCAAGCAACACAACGTGCCGGTCATCGTTTCAGCCACCCATCGACTTCCGCTGCGCCGCGACGACCGACACGATGCCTGCTACACACTCCCGGCCCGGCTCAAAAAAGCCGGCGTCAAATTCTGCATCTCGTCCACCGACCGCAGCGAAACGTGGAACGCCAGAAACCTTCCCTTTCAAGCTGGCACCGCCGCAGCCTGGGGCCTTGATGCCGACGAAGCCCTCCGCGCGATTACCCTTTCGCCCGCCGAAATCCTTGGCATCGACCAACGCGTTGGCTCCCTCGAAGCGGGCAAAGACGCAACACTGATCGTCACCAGCGGCGATCCCCTGGAAGCCATCTCGACGATCGACCGAGCCTGGATTGCGGGCCGCGAAATCGATCTGTCGAATCACCAAACCCGGCTTTATCAAAAGTACCGTGAAAAATATCGCCGCGTCGACGAAGCCAACGCAAACGACGACAAAGCAAAGTGACCATCCGCACTCGACAATCTGAAAAACTGCTCCATCTCGCAATCGCGAACGCTCTCACGATTGGGATGCTGTTTTTGATGAGCGCCCCCTTTGCGTCGGGCCAAACGATTGTGCTTCGTGACCTGACGCTGATCGAATCCGAAAAAGTTATCTCGCTGGACGAAAGCCAACTTCGCCTGGCCGGTGGCAGAACCCTGACTTGGGACCAAATCCTGCAGGCTGACGTTGACGATCGCTTTCAACAGCAGGTCGATGCCAACATTACCAACATCGGGCAACCAACGTTTCGTCTCAAAAATCGGATCCTTGCGGATAACTTTGTGTTGGCCGCCGATTCGGCACAGGCCCTGATTGATTCGCCCGATCCGCACATTCGCTTCCTTGCCAACCGCGCGATGATGCGATCCCATGCTCACAGCGGCAAAACCGAACCGGCCGTCGTCTGCATGCTCCGCGCGATGTTGGCGCAGAAAGAATTCGCTCGCCAGATCGATCCGCCAATGGAACACCTCCTCTTCGAAGACAACTCCTTCAGTTCGGTCGTGCATGATCTGCTTCCGGTGTTCTCCGATGGCGAAGCCGCCAGCCAGGCGATCGCGGACATCGGTGAGTTGGGTAACGAACGGGTTCTGGTCAATAAACTGCCCGTCGCGTCGGTGTATTTGAGCTTGCTCGGTGCGACGGCCGGACAAAATATTGGCAACTTGCCGTTTCCCGACACGCTCAACCATTGGCGAACGCTTGTTCCAGTGGCGCTGGGGCGAATCGGGCAACGAACTCTACAGCACACGATTTCCGGCCAGGATGAAACATTTCGCATTGCTGCCACATTTTACTGGTCGACTTGTGACAAAAACGGCAGCCTTGAAAAGCGAATCCTCGGGCTGCTACGGATCGCATCGGCCTGGCGCGACAAATTCCCCAACATCGCCAGGCTTTCGCTACAGCAAGCCGCAAAGATCGCCCAGGGGACACGTTTCCAAAAAGACCTCGACAAGGTCGCATCCAAAACACCTGACACGCGGGGGTGATCTGGAAGACAGCGCGCGGTGCGATTATCATGATGCTTTGAGCCACGTCATTACCACGGGTGTCCCGGCTGAATTTCATGCGAACATTCCAGACGCGTTTCTTTATCCTTGCCGGACTTTTCTGCGCAGTGGTTTTCTTCTTCCCTGAAGCAACCCAGTCGCTACTCGGCCAGGAAACCGGCGCCCAAAGCGAAACCTCACAACCACCCACGATCCTCCGTATGCTCTTTGGCGGCAACGCCCTGGGCATCGCGGTCGTTCTGCTGATCCTTGGCCTGTCGATCGTGAGCCTGTTCTTCATCGTGGAGAACCTGATTCGTATCTCGGCCAAAAAGCTGATGCCCGACAAAGTCCTCGCCGAACTCGAAGCCCTCATCGTGCATGGCAACGTGACGCGGGCGATTGAACTTTGCCGCATCAAAGCCAACTACGCGATGGCGACCGAAATCATTCTCGCCGGGCTACAGCGATTTGAATCAAGCGAGTTTGGCTATGCCGAATATCGCAGTGCCGTCGAAGAAGCCGGCGAAGACCAAACCGGACGGCTCTATCGCCGCATCGAAGTCCTCAACGTGATCGGAGCGATCGCGCCGATGCTGGGGCTGACCGGGACCGTGATCGGGATGATCGAGGCCTTCACGACGATCGCGTCGCTCGAAGGGATGGCTCGGCCACAGGAACTTGCCGGCGGCATCGGCCAGGCGTTGATCACCACACTGCTGGGACTGCTGGTCGCCATTCCGACGATGGTTGCGTACAGCTATTTTCGTAACCGGATTGATTCGATCGTCGCCGAAGCTGGCAAGCGAATCGAGCAGGTGATGATGCCTTTGGGACGCAAAAGAAAAGGAAAATAACCGACGCGCTTGTGGCTTGCGACTGCAATCATTGAATCAGTGAAATCTGCAGCCTCCACCAATCAATCCAGATTCCAGATTCTGGACACAATAGCCCTGCCACCCAAAGACACCAACCCTTTTTCAATCATCGACGACCGCCGGAAGCCACGATCACAACAAGTCTCATGAAGCTTTCCCGCAAAAAACATTTTCACACCACCTCGTTCAACATGACTCCGATGATCGACATCGTTTTCCTGTTGATCATCTTCTTCATGACCGTTTCGCAAATCACGCGAACCGTCGATCACCCGATTGAACTTCCCCACGTCACCGACGGCGACACCAAATCGGAAACCGCAACCATCACAATCAACATTGGCCCTGAAGGCGACGTGATCGTGGCCGGACAAAAGCGAACACTTCAGGACGTGTCCCGCGTCCTTCAGGCCCGACTCGAAAAAATGGATAATGACCCCGACCGGCTCCGAATCCAGATTCGATGCGACAAAAACTGCCTTGCTGGAAACGTGAACAAACTCGTCAATCGCCTCTCAGAGATGGGATTTCGCAAAGTCCGCTGTGCCGTAGCCGATCAATAGCCTGAACAATCCCATCCCCATATCCGTTCACAGGAGTAGAATGCGATGAGGCTCAACAGTCGAAACCGCCAACGCCGAAGCAGTCTCGAACTGTCGATGACCAGCATGATCGACGTGGTGTTTCTGCTGTTGATCTTTTTCCTTGTGACGACGACCTTTGTGCGACCGGAACGACAAATTGTTTCCTCGATTCAGTCCAACCAACGCCGCGCCGCCAGTAAGCCATCAGCGCTTGAACCCGCCATTGTGGATGTGCAGAAACTGGGGGCCGATGTCGTTTACAAGATCGGCGCGGTCACAACCGATGACCTCCGCGAAGTCAAAAAAGTCCTTCAGGCGTTTGAAAACAAAGCCGACGGTGCCTACGTCCGCGTCGCCGACGACGTCCCCTTTGAATCCGCCGCAAAAGCCATCGGTGCCTGCCGCGCGAGTGGATTCCCCGCAGTTGCCTGGCTCCCCAAAGCAGACTGACCCAGGGCTCCCTTTGATGTTGCGCGTGATAGTAGGCCGGACCAAGAAAACAATGCGACGACCCAACCATCGGACGCAACCAAAAAACCTGCCAAACCTGAAAACCTCCAAACCGGCTCAATCCGTTTTCGCCCCTCCGGCAATCCCCGCGTCCTCGATCCGGCCAACGTCTGTTTGTCTCGCACTCGCGATCCTCCTGCCTCTGATCCTGCATTCATTCGCCAACGCTCAAACTCCCGAAAACCTCGACCAGTTCGAAAATCGCGAACTCGAACAATGGCTTTCAGAAAACAAACTCGACACCCTTCTGCTGGAACATCTCGAATCCCGGCTTCAACAAACCAACGACCAACAGCAACGCCGACAGATCGCGGAAAAGCTCGCCGGCCTCTACGCCGATCAGCTTCTTCAAAAAGAAGGCCAAACCCAACAGTGGCTTGACCGCACCAAAGCCCTCGTCGCGCTGTACCCCGCGTTTGAATCCGGGCAACTTCGCGTCGCCACGCTTCACGCTCGATACATGGAAATCGAAATTCGATTTCGCGAATGGTGGAACAACGGTGCCTGGGCAAACGACGCCGACGAACAAAAACATTCCACATTCCAGGAAAACCTCGCAACCCTCGCTCGCGACCTCGATGCGGTTTCTTCGGCGCTCAAAGAAAGATCCGCCGAACTGTTTGCGATTCGCCAGATCCGCTTCGCTGCCAGAGCCAACACGAACGAAAGCCGCCTAGTAGATGCGGAACTTCTTCACTGCCACTTTCTCGCTGGCTGGACCGGGTACTTTCGTGCCATCATCGACCAGGACTTCTCCCAAGAGCGGCTTGATGTGGCAAACTTTCGCTTTCGCGAATTCCTTCAGCTTGACCAAAAAGCCGCCATCACCGAATACGATTCGCGCTGGTTTGACTTTGCCTCCTCGTGGCAAATCCGCGCCATGGTGGGGCTGGCCTACATCGAAACCATTCGTGGCAAAAATGATCGGGCCGCACACATCTGGAATCTGCTGTCTTCCAACGGCCTGGGAAAAGACCGCGACCTGTTCGAATTGAATTCGCACTGCTTTGCCGGCCAGTTCACCCAGGCTGCAGAACTTGCCAGCAAAGTCCTCGCTCCAACTCGCGTAACCCGACCGGGAAACATTGCTTTTGCGGTCACCGCCGCTCACGCCGCACGCGTCGCCCAGGCGACCCAGCCCGAAGCGGCCAAACGGCTGGGCGATCTGGCACTGGCCGGCCTGGCCCGCGAAAGGGCAGGGCAGCCACTGCTCAAACACATCGGCAGGCTTGGCAAATTCGCACCCCGCCGCAACGCTCCGCCAATCGAACACATGGTCTGGGGTTACCTCTTATTCTGGCGCGCAGAACGCTCCCAGCAGGATGACCTGCTGGAACAGTCACGCGAATATCTGCAGCGCGCGGTCGTCCGCTTTGGTGGCGATCAAACCCGGCCCGACGAGATCCTTGACCGCGAACGAAGCCGCTTTCTGGTTGCCTGGGTTGACCTCGAAGAAGAAAAATTCGCTGACGCTGCGGATCGCTTCGCTACCGTCGCAAACAACGTCGCATTGCTGGACGCCGAACTCGCTGCCGAAGCCATGTGGCAATCGACCAACCTTTCGATCCGAATTTCCAAGCGAAAGAATCCGGCCGGACACTCCGCCATGCTGCTGGACCGATTCATTCAACGATTTCCCGAATCGCGATTTGCCACAACCGCCAAACTCGAACGCATGCGACTGGAACTGGCAAGCCTGCCGCCGCAAACCGCACTACAGCGACTGGGAGAAATTCCTCCCGACCACCCCGCCCGCTCCACCGTCCTCCTAGAAACCCTCCGTCAGGAACTGCGTTTGTGGAGTTCACAAAACGACGACCCGCGCAACAATTCGCTGGATCGCGTTCGCAACGCCTGCCAGCAAGTCGAGTCGTTCAAAGAATCCACTTCGGCGCAAAAGTCACTCGCCTGCCAAATTCTTCTTGATGGTCTTTTGCGGGACAAAAACGCAAACCCGCCGGACATCATCCGCACCCTCGATCGGGCAAAATCGTGGCGCGGCGAAAGTCTCACCGATGACCTGCTGTACCGCGAGTTTCTTGTCAGCCAGCGACTGGGCCGCAGCGCCGATATCGAAAGGACCGCCGCTGCACTTCTCAGCTCCAGCAACAAGAGCCGGTTCGAGCTTCCCGTTTTGATTTCCCTGGCCCAGCTCAGAGACCAACAACTGTCCGCCGACGATTCCAATGAGCAGCTGATTCAGTCCACGATGCAAACCTACTTGCAGCTTTCCAGCCGGCTGGGCACCGACAACGAAACACTATTGAGCAACCGTAACGCAAGGGTCGCTTTTGCGCGGCTGGGCGAACTTCAGGTCGAAGCCGGATTTCTGATCGAAGCCAGAACCACATTGCGCAAACTTGCCGAACTGTTCCCCTCGCAGACCCGATACCTGCTGGCCCTTGCCATGGCTGAAACTCAAAGCGGCAACAACGAAAAGGCAATCGAACTGTATCAGAAACTGGCCTCCGGCGTGCAGCCGGGAAGCGACCTGTGGTTCGACGCCAAACTCCGAACCGTCAACATCCTCGCCACCGATGACGAATCAGCCGCGCTCAAACTGCTCAAGCAAACCCGGTTGCTCGGCGGCGAGATTCCTTCCCATTGGGAATTACAGATGAAGGAAATCGAACAGGAGCTGTCCCAATGAGCGGCTCACGCGATTCGAGGCTGGAAAACTTTCTCAAACAGGCCAGCGCCATTATCGCTGCCGAAAAAGGCCTGACCCAACAGGCATCCGCAAAACTCGAAGAACTCGCTCAACGGCTCCGTCTTCCCGATGAACTTTTTCACCAAGGCCTGGCCCAACTGCAAAACTCGGGCACCGCCAAACTGACCTCGTGGGAACTTGGCTTTCAGGACTACCTGAAAAAAGAGTTTGCCAAACTTCCCAAAGGCAGCGTGCTGACCATCTCGATGGAAGAGAACGCCATCGAAATCGCCAAAAACAGATTCGAAATTCCCCGACACCGGGCCGAAAAACTGATCGACCAACTTACGCGCGAATCAAGCTTTGGAAGGCTCTCGCGACAGGACGCGTTCGAGTTTGGACAGCAAATGATCCTCGATCGAATCGGCGGGCAAACGGGCATCGATGAGCAAACACTCAGCCGCATCACGCGACTGGGAAAACATTGGGGCCTCAAAACCGAACTCGTTATAAAAATCACCAACCAGCGGCTCGAGTTCAACCGTCAGTCATTGGCCCCGCCGTCGCGATTGCCATGGTACATCGCAGCAATCGCCCTGGTAGCACTTGCCGGAACAACCTCCTGGTACCTCTGGAACAACTGGGATCCGTTCAAAGTCGCTTCCAACCCTTCACCAAACCCGACGCCCCCCACTGAAATCGAACCGGCCGACACCGCAACAGTCCAGCCGTCGATTGCTGCTTTCGGCGACGACTCACCGCTACTCTCGGACGATCCCGCCCGCCGCGCCGCAGGCGTCGGTGATGCCATCAACGGTGTGTTCGAAACTCGATCCTCCAGCGGTATCGACCAGTCGCTGGTGGATTTTTTCCTTGCTGAACCGGATGCAACGGTGGCCAACGCATTGCTCGCATCATTGGAAAAAGGACTGGACTCTCGCGTCACGTCTTTCCAGCAAATCAAACTTCGTCGGCCCTACCAGGCGCTTCAATTCTGTGATCTGATCGCGCAAACCAAACACGGCACCGAATCACCGCTGGCAACGCAGCGCCGCACACAAGCCATTGAGCTTGCCCAGTCCTCCGCAGCACTCGCACAATCAGCATGGACTTCGGCATCGCTGGAAAAAGCCAATCGCTCCATCGCCGAATCCCAATGGAACTCACTGATCGAAATTTCATGGTCCGATCCGTCACGGGCTGCCACCATCGTCGATCCACTGGCCACCATCACGCAGCAACACCTTCCCGCCGATTCCCTCGCTCAGCTTCAACACCTTGCGGTTCGAAATATTTTGGACAAGGACATCCGCACCTGGACGAATCTCAAACCCTCCATCCAAAAGTCCATCAACATCGCCGACCGTGAACAGTTGATGCAATGGATCGACACCTACGAATCGATGAACGCTCGCGACCGCGATGGAGCCACATTTTTGGCACCGCTGCTGGTCACCGCCTGGGACGCGTGGCCCGATGCACTGCCGCAACAGCTCAACAAACGCGACCTTCCCGATTACCTGATGGAGATTCGCAATCGCACGATACGCGAAACACTTGCCGCTTCAATGCGCCGCGACAAAGAAATTAACCTTCGCGCCCGTCAGCTCAACGAGCGATTTGAGTCGGGAACCCTGACCGGTGCCGAAGCCGTTTTTCAAGTCGCAATCCTGGCCAACGTCTGCCTCGAGATGAGAGAAATTCTCGAATCCGGAAAAGCCGGCAACGATGCGGCATACAGCAACATCGACCAACAGTTGAACCAGATGCAGCGACGGATTCGTGAGATCGTCTTCCTCGAAGACAACCCGTCCCGAAACGGCCATTCCAGCTCCGCAACCGCGTCACTGGATCGCCGCGCGCTCAACACGTCCATTGAATCTCTCGGCAACCTCGATGAAGAAAACTCTCCAAACCGACTCGCGGCACTGAACCGACTCTCCAACAACGCATCGCGTTACGACACAATCGATCAACAGCAGGCAACCTTGCTGGCAACCTATTTGCTTTCCAGGCACGACCCGTCCGAATGGCTAGAAATCCAACAAACCACCCCCAAGCTCGCCAAATGGAATCGTCTGCTATTGGCAATCTCGGATGCGATTCCCCAATCCGATGTCTCGATCGACCAAGCCCTGACTCTGACAACACTGCTCACCAACAACCAGTTTGAATTGAACAACAGCGACTGGCGCGAGGAACTTTCGCTCAAGCTATTTAATTTTGCCAGCGAAACGATCGCCTTTTCTGCGAAAGCCGTGGACCCCGTTTCCCCCCTGGCGGATTGGCTGCGATTGGAAAAGTTCCTTGGCCAAGCTTACAGAAACCGCCTGCGACTACTGGCCATTGGGCAGAAAAAACCACTCCCCGAACCGCTGCCCGCAGATGCCGCTTCACTGGCGGGGCTTTGCCTGATCGCCAAAAATGACCGCAGCACCACGTCACGACCGCAGCGTACCGTCAACGCAATCCACGATGCAACCAAAAACGACCTCCTGCAGATTGTTCTCTTCAATCGCCTACTTGCCGATCAACAGACAATCGCAGCCGAAGAAAAACGACCCGCCTCGCGGCAACTGCTACTCTCGGAGTTGGAATTGCTAAACCAGTGGAACCGGCAGCGCAAGCAATCGCTTGAGCAACTGATCCAAAGGAGACTGCTGCAATGATGACAAGGCGAACTCGATATCGTTGCACCCCATTGCGATGGCTTGCGGTTCTGGCAATCAGCATCCTCTTGATGCCTGCGGCGGCCAACAGCGACGTCATCTGGCTGGCGGATCAAAAGGATCCCGTCTTCGGCCTGATCGACGACGCCAAAAGCACACCCGAACAAATCGTCTTTTCCAAAACGGAAAACGGCACCGACTTTGAAGTCGTCACCTTTGAACGTGACGCCGTCAAAGCCATCGTCGTCAACGTGGTCACATCAAAGCTCGAATCGTTGACTCCGGACAAACCGAACGACTGGTTCGACCTCGCCGAAACGCTTTCCACGCAAAAGCAGGATCCCGTGGCAAGGAAGCTTGCCATCCGCCTGTACCTGGTTGCTGCAAAACACGCAAACGCCGCAGCACTTCGCGATGCCGCAATTCAAAATCTGATTCCACTGGCCAGGTCAGAACAGGAAGCCCAACGTTTTGCACGATTCTCTTGGCTAGAAACCGGCATCCCTCGCCCGGCCCAACAGGAGTCCGCCGACTCCTCGCCCCTGGAACTGTCGCCCGCACAGCGACAACTGGCGCTGAAAATCATCCAAGCGATTCGTCAGAACAAAGACATCACTGTCGCCAACCGGTGGAAAGAAATCGATGACTCAATTCCCGTCCTTGGTGCCGGGGACATCAAAAACATGTCCTCCGCAAAAACGCTCACCATTCAGCAACTCAACCAACTGGTATCTCTTGAACACCGCCTCCGTAATCCGCAGTTGCCTTTCACGAGCAGCAAACCTTCGTGGCTGGACATGAAGTCCATGATTGGAAACATTGCATTGGACTTTCCCACGATCGACAACGTGACCGAAATGGATCCGGCCAAGACTCGTTATCAAAACGGCCAATGGGTCATTCGCTAGGCCGCAAGGAACTGATCAGTCCAGAGCTTCAAAACTCCGCCACAGCCCGCTTGCCGCGCTGAACCACCGCGATCTGCACCACCAAAACCTCTACCTCAATCCCTATGGTGGCCGATCCGGAACCTATCCGTTTCTCCGATTCCGCTCTCGAAACGCCTGCTTGCGCTTACGATCCTTCTCCTGCTTGGCCGCGGACTTTTCTTCTCTTTCCCGCTCCAGTTCCACCAACTCCCGCTCGACGACCTCGGGTGTTTCCAACGTCACCGGCCCCAGCTTTCCGCTTCGCAACTCCGTCACCAGAATTCTCGCCACCCGCTCATAATTCACCACCGCATTCTTGCCCAAACACCCGCGACGATGCCCGATCGCATCAAACAACTCGACAATGTCCCGGGGCGCCGTCTCGAACTTGAACCGCTCGACCAGACGATCAACGTATTGCTCCAGCAGATACTTTCCCGCGTAGGCCGCAACTTCCTCGTAGTCGATCGCGGTGTCCTTGATCGACCCCACCGCTGCCAGCCGAAACCCGCTATGAACGTTCTCCAGATTCGGCCAAAGCACACCCGGGGTGTCAAACAACGAAATGCCATCGCCAATATTGATCCGCTGCTGGCTTTTGGTGACCGCAGGTTCATTGCCCGTTTTCGCCACCGTGCGACCAGCCAACTTGTTGATCAAAGTCGATTTTCCGACGTTCGGAATCCCCACCACCATCGTCTTGATGAACTCGCGCCCGGGCACCATCCGTCGACAAACTCCCGTCAGACTTCGCAACTGCGGAATGTTTCCCGTCGAGACCGCTTTGGCTTTGACGCCGGCCCTGCTCTCGAACCACTTTTGCCACCGCGACGTCAACTCCGGATCGGCAAGGTCACTCTTGGCCATGACTTTGAGCACCGGTTTGTCGCCACGTAGTTCCTCAATCATCGGATTCTGGCTGCTGAACGGAATCCGCGCATCGAGGACTTCGATCAGAAGCTGCACCTTCGGCAGCATATCCCGAATCTGATTCCGGGCTTTGTTCATGTGGCCGGGAAACCACTGGATCTTGGGACCACTCATCTGCTTTTCGCCTTTATCAACTGTCGTCACGCACCGCCAGCTTATCGGTTGCCATGCTAGGCATGCGGTTCTTCGCCTGCACAAAATGGCCCCAACTGATTTCCTCATGGTGCAGATTCCCACATTGAACCACATGCTAGCTGAACCTGCGCGAAAATGTATCGATTGGGCAGATACTCCGCAACTTTTGCATCGTGAAACTTCGATCACTAAAAGTATCTGTAGCACCGGTGCGCAGGATAAACCGCTGCACGTTTTTGTCGATCAACAGAACGAACAACCGTCATGGAATCGACCAACCGCCTGAATCACATCTTCAAATCCCTTGTACGATACTGCCCACTTTGGCTGATTCCAGCCATCGTCGGTTTTGTGCTGGCGTCGGTGTACGCATTCATGCTGATGGGGGAATCCTGGACCGCCCGTCAATCGATGATTCTTCGTGACGATCTGCTGGGAGACAACTACAAACCGGGCCAGTTCCTCTCCCAGGAAGCGATGCAATCTGCCCAGGAAACCATCCTCGAAACTGCTCGTCGACCCGAAGTCGTCCGCGAAGTGCTGACCAAACTGGGCCCGAGAAGTAAATCGCTGTTTGGTGGCTCCGATTCATGGCCCACCGCACAGGCGATCGAAGACGCCCGCGGTGCCATCACCTTCCAGGCTGCCAACGGAGGCGACATCGGAAAAAGCGAAGTCATCGTGTTGGCGGCACAATCCTCCGATCGCGTCCGCGCCGCTGAGTTCCTTACCATCCTGCTCGACGAACTCGACACCAAGCTTGGCGAATTCCGCGCGTCACGATTCTTGAGCATGAAAAACGAGCTGATGGCCACTCGCGATCGAGCGGCAGAATCCTTGCAGATTCAGGTCCAGGAACTGCAAGCCATGGAAGTGGCTCTTCGTGAAAACGTCTCACTGCTCAAAAGCCTAAACGGTGACGGCGCGGGCGGCCCGAGCGCTTTTGACACGAATCTTGCCACAATCAAAACGGAAAAACGCGACGCCAACCGTCAACTTGCTGCGGCCACTCTACTCCGAACCGCACTCATTGACGCCCAACGCAATCCGCTCTCCACGATTCCCATCACCGGCGACCTCGTCGGCCTCCAGCCGGCACTCGGCGGACTGCTAACCAACCTCAACTCCGCCCAGGAAAAACTTGCCCTCGCAGAAGCAAACTACGGTCATCGCCATCGTGCCATTCGCGTCAACCGGGAAGCGGTTGCCACCATGAAACGCAAACTCCGCGAAGCCATCGGTCCCGCCATCGCAGGACTCGACGGGCAAATCCGCATGCTTCAGGAACGTGTCGGGCTGCTCGATGAGCGCATCGAACACAACCTCGAACGCCTACGCGAAATCAGCCTCAAACGCGTCCAGTACACCTCGCTTGAACAGGAAGTCAAACGTCGCAGCGAAGACCTGCACGTCGCGTCGGGTCAACTGGCCGAAGTCAAAGCCCGCGCCGAGACAGCACAATCGTTCCAACTGCTCACACGGATGGGCGAACCCTACGTCGGCACGCGCGCCGATGGACTTGGTAAAAAAGCCGTCGCGATGCTTGGCGGCATCGCCGGACTGCTAACCGGGCTGGGATTGCTGCTCCTTGTCGCGCCTCCCTTTCAAGCCCCCGATGACGAAACGTCAACACTCGCTCCTAGGCCCACCAATCCTCCATCAACCACCCCAGCGGCAGCCGCAGTGATGAACAGCATTCGTTCGGCAACACTCGCTCGCTCAACTTCCAACTCCGAACCGTCACACTCCGAACCGCCGGCGCCAGCCCCGCCAGCACCTTCGACACCCGCCCACACGCCATCGCCGACCACAGCGATAACCCGTGAAAAACCCCGCGAAAAACAAGACCCGTCAACATCAAAAACTGCAACGCCCACTCCAATAACAAAGTCCACACCTGCGGTATCGCAATCGCCGCCGGCAGCGCCATCGTCCTCCGCAGCGCCATCGTCCTCCGCAGCGGCACGACCCAGCCGGCCCTTCACCGCTCAATTCACCGAATCTGCCTACAAAGCCCCCGCTGCGAATCGAAGTGCTTCCGATTCAGCCCCGGACAAAATGACCGCCGCGCAACTTGCCGCCGAAATTATTGGCAAGAAAAAAGACGACAACAAATCAGACAAAACCAGCCCCAAACCAGCCCAGCATCCCTCAACACAAAACGACCTCACCCCGACAGCGCCCGACACCCAGGCAACCCCGCCGCCATCTGTCGCTCCAGTTCGCCAGACAAAAAAACGTCCGCAGAATACTAGCGAAAGGCTCGAAGTCGTCGATGAATCCAACAAGTCACACACAAAACCAGCCCAGCCAAAAACTCCCCAGGTACCAAACCGCGCCGTCAGAATCGAACAGACTTCCAATGACACGATCTCGATAGACGAACTTCCGCTGGCTCTTCGCAAGCCCGAAAATGTCCGGCCTGTTGACCTCGCCAAAGCCGCCCAGTCACCTGCCGACGGGGAACTGATCGATAAAGTATTCTCGAGACTGGAAACGAATCGCAGACCTCGCGAAGTGGAAACCGTCAGATCGCCCGGCGACTCCGCGGAATCCAAAAAAGATCCGCTGGCAGACCAAACGGTCCACCCAGTTCGCCGCGAATTCAAAACAGCCAAACCTGCCCAACCCAATACCGGCAGCCCACCTCCTTTCGTTCCCCGAGACAACGTCGAAACAGCAAAGCAACCGTCGCCTTCGGCCCCTGACAAAACACTTCAACTCGAAGAATATCGTCGGCTCGTCAACGATCCCGAATCCGCACTGCAACCCGAGTCGCCACCATCTGATTTGACCGTTCCACAGTTGATTCGACAGCTCAAAGGCTCACGCACTGCCTTCGGCAAAAAGCCAGACCAGGACGACGACTCCACAAAGTAACCTGCCACTGCCCAAAACAGGACTTTTTTTCATACTGATACGGTGTTCACTGAGTGAACGAAAAGCCACGCCCACGCCTCGTGAATAATCCGAGCCCACAAGTGAATCGAGCTGAAAGTAACTCCGGGCTCACGTGAGTAAACCTCCGTGCCGTGCTGGTTATTTTTTACCAGTAGAGCGACTGCGTTTTGTTTTTGCTTTCGCGGTTACTTTTTTCTTGGCTTTCGATTTTACAGTCTGGACCTGAGGCGATTCGCCTTCAAGCCAAATCCCAAGGGAGCGACGTTTGGATCTTACCGAACTTTCCACGCAACCAATTTGCTGTGCGAGTTGTGCATCGGGCACCTTTCCGAGTTTCTTGATAATCGAAGCTTTCCATTGGATCGGTGATGAATTGAAAAAAGGGGCGATTCCCATCTCGTTGCGTTTCCGAGTGACCATACGGCGATGAGTCCCAATTTTTTCCGCTAACACTCGGTCAGGATACTTGCCAAGCAATTTCAATTCTGACTTTTTCCACTTCCTGAGTTCCTTTCCTTGGCCGGTTCTTGCCGCAGGGATCCCCAAAACGCGCCGCTGCCAGGCGACCGTTGACGAATCGAGCCCCAGTTCGCGGGCAACTTCTGCGTCAGTTTTCTTACCAAGCATTCGTTTTTGAGCCGCCGTCCATTGATGCTTGAGTTGCTCTCGCGTCTTTCCAAACGGGGCGATCCCCAATTCCAGTCGAAGTTTGGAAATCGTGCTTTTCCCATAACCTAATTTCTCGGCCACTTTGACATCCGACATCGTGCCCAAAAGAGCAATTTCACTCTTGGTCAAGGTAATGCGGTTTTGGCGCGACCTGCAACATGGAATGCCTCTGGCCAATCGCTCCTTTCGAACTCGATAGGTACTAAAACCGAATTCTTTTGCCAAAACCGAATCGCCTTTTTTACCAAGCTGCTTAAGCAATTTAGCGGGAATTTTCTGACTCATAGCTTGCTCTAAACCAAAACTCATCTTGTAAGCGAGATCTTAACCGGAGCTATTCACGACGCCGGGCGTTAATTGGCGTTGAATCACGCTAACGCGAACATCAAAGCCGAATCGCCTTCAGGACTTCGGTTCACCTCGCTAATGAAGTCCAAAACAGGGGCTTTTCGAAACGACACGGAGCTCATTGGTTGAACTGAAAGTCACGCCCACGCCTCGTGAATAATCCGGGCTTAATCACCGAAGCCTCCATGGTACCACCCACGCACGATTTTCAATGGTGGCACTGCGGTTTATCGAACCTGAGTCAGAAATAGTTCAAAAAAACCGACAGCCCCACGGGCCAGTTCCAACAGTGTTCGGCACGGTTGATGCATCATTTTGATAGCTGTCCAAGCTGTGCGCATAGCAGAGCTTCGCGGAATTGAGCCCGCGTTCTCATGCTTTCTCATTGGTCGGTGTTTAGAATCAGTTGGTCGAGAACTCCCTTGGTGGATTGCGTTTTGTTTTTTTGGTCCGGAATCGAATTCAACTGCTCCTCAAAGCAACTCTGGCCGACCGCCGTCCAACGCTTCACCTCGTCGATCACCCCAGCAAGATTGAATTGCTTCAACTGCTTGCCGATACTTTCGAGAACACTACTGAGCACGATCTGCCGCTTCGCACTCGATGGCGTCTT
>CALFWR010000142.1 GCA_937928555.1 uncultured Pirellulaceae bacterium | reverse complement strand
CCTGAAACAAAGTTTCAGGTCGTCATAAGTGGAGGCGGCGGGTATCGAACCCGCGTCCCGCGAAGTTTCCAGATTGGCCTCTACGTGTGTAGTCGTTGGTTTAAATTTCGCCTGACCAACCGGGCAGCGACACCCTGAAAGTCAGACTAGTCAGAAACTTTGTTTAGTAGCAAGCGTATCTGGCGTGACTTACTACGATCTGGAATTGGTGACCGGTTTTCAAGACTCTCCAGCGAAGCCTATCAACCGGAGACTGTGTATTTCTACGCAGCCAATGCGAAAGAGTTATCTTTAGCAATTAAGGTTTTGATCAGATTTTTACGTGGCCTTCTGATCAACCACGACACGCCACCACTCCTTCAGCCAATCCGGTCGAATCCAGTTTCGCCCCCGAAGCAGTTACCGTCGTCCGGCCGAGTGCCCGACAACGATACAGAAGGAACATCGGCAAGCAGCCAAGGTTCACTCCAGTCCCGAATTCTACGCAAAAACAACTCCAAAGACCAGTGATTAACCGGCAGCCTTGCGAATCTCTCAAGGTGATTTGAAGGCCGCCAAGGCGCGGGCGCGGCTGTCCTTGTAGTTGACGATGAATTCCGGATAACCCGTCGCGTGCTCCTTGCGGGCGACCGAAAGCTTCTTTTCGTCGTGCAGGGCAGGGGAGGGCACTGACTTCAGTTCAGGACAAAGCTTCCTGATAAATTTACCCTCGCTGTCGAATCGCTTGCTTTGGCTGAAAGGACTGAAGATGCGAAAGTACGGCACCGCATCGGTGCCAGTCGAAGCCGACCACTGCCAGCCACCATTGTTGGCTGCAACGTCGCCGTCGATCAGCTTTTCCATGAAGTACTTCTCGCCCCACCGCCAGTCGATCAGCAAATTTTTGGTCAGAAACATCGCCGTGACCATGCGAAGCCGATTGTGCATCCAGCCCGTTTGGTTCAGCTGACGCATGCCGGCGTCGACGATCGGATAACCAGTCTGACCCTGACACCAGGCTTTGAAGTCAGATTTGTCGTAACGCCAAGCGACGCCTTCGGTCTTGAGCTTGAAAGGACGATGCATGCTCACGCGAGGAAACCCAACCAGCACATGCGTGTAGAAGTCTCGCCACGTAAGCTCCGAAACCCAAGTCCTGATTCCATCGCTTGCATCGATTTTCCCATCGCCGGCTTTTACCGCCATCGCCATGCACTGCCGGGGCGAAACGACTCCCGCCGCAAGGTAGGGCGAAAGCAAACTGGTCCCGGCGACCGAGGGCATGTCCCGCCAGTCGTCGTACCCGCCAACGTGATCCGCGAACTTCTTCAATGTCTTGTGAGCTTGTTTTTCTCCAGCGACCCACAGGTCGGCGCGGTCGTCCGAAAAGTCAAACCCGTCAACCGAATCGGGAACAGGCGATGCTTTTACTTTGACTGGTTGAAGAGGTTTGGGTTTGGACAGAACTTTGATCTGATCGAGCGCTTTGGTGTCCCAGACTTTGCGGTAGGGCGTGAAGACACTGTAAAAGCGACCGTCTTTGGTTTTAATCTCGCGAGGCGGGACGATGATGCGATCATGGTATCGGTTCACGACCAACCCATCGGCCTGGCATCGCTCGGCCGTCGCTCCGTCACGACGAGATTCGTTGACTTCGTACTCACGGTTAAAGCACAACTGCTGGCATTGGTGTTTTCGGGCAAGATCCGCAACGAGTTTGGGAACGGCGTCCCACGTCGAGCAGGTTTCAATCAGCAGGGGAACGTTAAGCTTTTCCAAATCGGCAGAAAGCAATTGCAGATTACGCATCCAAAAGCTGACTTTGGCGGGGGCATCGTCGTGTTGCTGCCATTGCCGGGGCGTAACGATGAACAGGCCGATAATCGAATCGGAGTCTTTGGCGGCGTGGTGAAGAGCGGAGTTGTCGGCGATGCGGAGGTCGCGGCGGAACCAGACAAGGGAACGCATAAAGTTTGATTTCGTGAATTTTTGTGGTCAGAAATGGAAGCTGATGTGGCGGCGTGAACACCAGGGAAGAAAACCGGTTAACCTGATTCAGAATAACCCTTTGATCTCGTGGTTTATAGAACGCTGTGGATTTACTCGTTTTCCCGCACCAACTTTACCAGAAACATCCTGGCTTGAAACTCGACCCGCGGCGAGTGGTACTTGTCGAGGACAGCCTGTTTTTTGGCGATGCGTTTTATCCGGCCCGGTTTCACAAGCAGAAACTCTGGCTGCATCGGGCATCGATGAAGAAGTTTCAGTCAATGCTTGACCAAAAAGGGCACTCGACCGATTACCTCGATCACGACGTCGGCGAGGGAAGCCTGGAAAATCAACTGCGGAGCCTGTTCCAGCGCGGGCGTCTTGAGCCAAAGTCATTTGCGACGATTGATCCTGTCGATTTCATGTTGCGAAAACGGCTGGACCGAGCGTGCCGCCGGATCGGCGTGCGAATTGAGTACCTTGCCAATCCGGGATTCCTGAACACGCAGGAACAGAATCAGGAATATCGCAGCGGCAAGAAACGCTGGTTCATGGCGGACTTTTACAAGCATCAACGGCGGCGGCTTGATGTCCTTATCGATCCCGATGGCGAGCCGACCGGCGGCAAGTGGTCCTTTGACGAAGCCAACCGCAAGAAAGTGCCCCGGAAAATGCTGGGCGAGATTCCGGCAATCCCCCGAGTGAAATTCGGAACTGTCGATGAGCAGGCCAGAGCGCACATCAACGAAAAGTACGCGGCCAACCCCGGGACTTTGGATTCGCTTTACTACCCAACAACTCACAGCGCCGCCGCAAGTTGGCTCAAGAATTTCCTCAAAGTCCGATTCGAAAACTTCGGCACTTACGAAGACGCCATCGTCGAAGGCCAATCATGGCTGTGGCACAGCGTGTTGACGCCGATGCTTAACGTGGGATTGCTGACGCCCGATCAGGTCATCAGGGAAACGATCAAGTATGCGTCGGCGAACGAAGTTCCGATCAATTCGCTGGAGGGTTTTGTCCGCCAGGTAATTGGCTGGCGGGAGTTCATCCGGGCAACCTACGAAGACCATGGCGTTGAGATGCGGACTGCGAATCACTGGAATCACAATCGGGACATGCCAGCGAGTTTCTACGATGGCAAGACGGGCATTTTGCCGATCGACGATTGCGTGGCCCGAATTCTGGATACCGGATACTGTCACCACATCGAAAGACTGATGGTGCTGGGCGGGTTCATGTTTCTATGCGAGATCGAGCCCGGGCAAATTTACAGGTGGTTCATGGAGATGTTCGTTGACAGTTACGATTGGGTGATGGTGCCGAACGTCTATTCGATGAGCCAACATGCTGACGGTGGCTTGATCACGACCAAGCCCTATTTTTCAGGTTCGGCTTACGTTCGAAAAATGAGCCATCACAAAAAAGCGGATTGGTGCGACGTCTGGGACGGGCTTTACTGGCGTTGGATCTGGAATCACGTGGATGAACTGGGGAAGAATCCACGGTGGGCGATGATGTGTGCGTCGGCAAGAAAGATGGACGCGACGAAGCGGGAAACGCACCTGAATAATGCAGAGCGATTTCTGGACTCGCTTTGATTTCCGCAAGAGGCGCGGTGGCGTTACTCATTAACCGCCGGGAAAAGAAATTTTGATTCGAAGCGATGCCGATGATTGCCACGGTGATCGAACCGTGAGCCGGGATGCGGAGGAGCGCGGGCACCCAAGGCCTTACGGCCAGCGACTCACGGTTGGTGTAATCCCGGATTATTCACGACGACGGGCGTTGATTCTACGTCTGGCCAGCAGGAGCAGGGAAAAAGCTGAATTTCAACAAGAGATGTGAATCATTCGGTAGGTGAAAGCCACAGCGATCGTTTCATCGCATCAGAGTCGCGGATCACTGTCTCAACTGATTCTGACGCCCACGCCTCGTGAATAATCCGGGGTAATAAACGAACTGACGTGCCAGCCACAATTCGTTTCTGGGCTCAATTGACAGTATTGAGTCAAAACCAGTACTGCCAACCGAGGATCAAAAGGTATAATTGAGTCATGAGTTCTGTGGATTCACCAACCGGTTGTGACATTACGCTTTTGCTGGAGCAAGTTGCGAGCGGCGACGAAGTGGCAGCAAACGAGTTGGTGTCGGTGGTGTATTCGGAGCTACGGCGAATCGCAGCGTCGCAGATGCGTCTGGAAAATCCGGGCATCACAATCCAGTCCACCGCGTTGGTACACGAAGTTTGGCTGAAGTTAATTGGTAACTCCAACGGACCGGAATGGAATAGCCGTAGCCACTTCTTTTCAGCCGCCGCCCGGGCGATGCGGCGGGTGCTGGTCGACGCGGCGCGGACAAGGAAAAGGATAAAACGCGGTGGAGACTTGCAACGCGTCGAGCTGAATGATCAGCTTCACGGATCGTCACGTGACGAAGAGCTTCTTGCTCTCGATGAGGCCCTGGAACTGTTGGCGTTCGAAGAACCCAAAAAGGCAACCTTGGTTGAGCTTCGGTACTTCGGTGGTTTTACCAATGTTCAGGCCGCTGAACAACTGGGCGTTTCGGTCGCCACCGCCGAACGGTATTGGGCTTATGCCCGGGCTTGGCTTCGAAGCAAAATGTCAGAAAGCGACTAGCTCAGTTAATGCGACACCGAAATTTGCGAGACATCGAAATTTGTGCGACATCGAAACGCAGCGTTACCTTGGGGTTATCAGATCCAGTAACTTGTTAGCAACGGCAACCTCTTCTTCCTCGGCGATCAGTTTCGCCTCTCGAATTCGGGCTTCGGCTTCCTCAAACTCATCGGCTTCGATCAAACTAACGGCAAGCAGATTGAGCGCTTCGGCGACTTTGGAGTCACGTTCGCCAAAAGCTTGCCGATATTGCTTGAGCAACAGTCGATAGAAATCGTGGCGGGACCGATCAAGCCTGTGGCTGATGGCTTTTTGCAACCGTCTGCACTCGCGTGAATGGTCGAGCCCCTGTCCGATTTGGCGAGCGTCCTGACCAAAGGGAAAGCAATCCCGAGAGTCCAAAAACGTCCGCATTCGTTCGATTCCGCTGGAGACAATGTCGGCGTGCTTGAGATCAAGCAAGCGGTTTTCGTCAAAGGTCAGACACAGATTAAAGGTCGCGATCGGATCGGAAACAACGACGGCTTCTTCGCCGAACTTCGGTTCCTGGTCAAGCACCGTTCCGTACTTGCCAAAAAGCTCATCGATCAACTGGTCCATCTTCGGGAAAAAGTTCATGCTAAATTCGGCGAGCGCGACCGAGAACGCGGTTTGGTACAAACGTTCGTTTTTGGCTTGCTGCAGTTTCGTTTCGGCGACTTGGAGCTGTGCGACGTTTTCGGTCAACTTCTGATTGGTTTCGTTGAGGTCGCGATTGGTTTTTGCCATTCGCACGGCCATCAACAGGCAAGCGACCGAGGAAACAGCAAGTATCGACGCCACGGTAAACGTGGTGATGACGACGCTGCGATGCTTGCGAAAGAACGCCTGGAGCTTACGAGAACGTGAGGGAGGTGCAGCAAGAACGGGTTCATCGTCTAGGTAGCGGCGAACGTCGGCAGCCAATTCGCTGGCGTTCGCATATCGCTGGTTTCGATCGCGAGAGAGGGCTTTGAGGATCACCGCATCGAGCTCCCGATCGACGGGCTTTGGTGTGTCGGCTGAGTACTGCGGCTTGCTGCGGATCACGCGCAAGGACGGGGTTTCGATTTCGCAATCGCGAAGTGTTTCGATCAGCGCCAAAGGATTGAGGCTTTTGAGACGCTCCGCCGGGATTGGGGTCGAGCCGGTGACGAGCTCATAAAGAATCACGCCCAGCGAGTAAATGTCGCTGCGTGTGTCGATATCGACACCGCTCATTTCTGCCTGCTCGGGACTCATGTACTGCGGCGTGCCGACCATGGCCGAATAACGGGTGAACAGAGTCTTTTCAGTCAGCCGCTGCCCGATGGCTTTGGCGATTCCAAAGTCGATCACTTTGGCGACAGGATGCCCATCGAGATTCGTGACGAGCACGTTGGAGGGTTTAAGGTCGCGGTGGATGATGCCTTTTTGATGGGCGTGTTGGACGGCTCTGCAAATGCCGATAAACAGTTCGAGACGTTCACGCAGCGGCAGGCGGCTGGAACGAACGAACTTTTTCAGTCCCGTTCCCTGAACCAGTTCCATCACAAAGTAGGGTCGGCCGGCATCGGTGGAGCCAATGTCCAGCACGCGAGCGATGTTGGGATGATCAAACAAAGCCATCGCCTGGCGTTCGGCTTCGAAGCGAGCGATCACCTGACGGGTATCCATCCCCAGCTTGATGATCTTGAGGGCCACACGACGGCGAACCCCTTTGATCTGTTCGGCCATAAAGACCACGCCCATGCCGCCTTCGCCGATGCGCTCCAACAGCCGGTAGCGGCCGACGGTGTTGCCTTCGGAGAGCGAAACGGCGACGTCCATGAGGTCGTCGCTGACACCAAGCTCAGCCACTGGATGGTCAAGGATGAAGCCTTCTTCTTCGTTCCGGCTGTGGCTTTCGAGCAGTGCAACGAGCCGTTGTTTTTGTTGTTCGTCAGTGCACGAACGATCCAAAAAGCCTTCTAGCTGGCTGCTTTCGAGTTCGACCGCTTCATAGAAAAGTTGATGATCTTCGACCGTGTCAGACATGGCTACCGTCGTTTACCGATTGCTTTGATGGGTTTTTCCTTTGAGCTCGAATCCGTTTTGGAATCGGCTTTGAAAAGACTCTGGATCGCCGTCAGTGGAACCGCGTGCTTGACCAACAGCATGGTCGGGTTCTGCTGTCCAATATCCTGAAACTCTTGCTCCACCTGGGATCTCTCCTGATCCTGAATTTCATCCATGTCCATGGTGTCACCCAGGGTCGGACCGTCACCATAAGTCACCATCGATACTAGGCCGACAAGCTCGTGATTCGCATTGAAGATTCCACAGCCGCTACCGCCGGGCGCGTAGTCGGCAGAGATCTCCATCCACGTGCCCTTTCCGATTCGTGGGTATCGCATCACGTAACCGCGATCATAGGTATAGAACCTGAGTTCACTGTGATGAAGCATCTCAATGCTGTCACCCATCGCAGGCGTTTGACTGGCAATTTTGACGGGGTGGAATTCGGATCCACCAAGCTGAATCAGTGCTACATCCCGCTGGCGATCGCCGGCCAGAACTTTGATGACCGGATGCATCTTGCCGTCGCTGGTCATGCCGTTAAGGCGTCCTTCGGTAAGCGCTTCGACCACGTGATAATTGGTGATCGCGTGCCCAGATTCACTGACGACGACCGCCCCTGCGGTAAAGAAGTTCATCCCGCTACCACCGGCAATGATCACCGATGATTTGACCAAACTGGAGACCGATGGTGTGTCGGCTGTCTGAGGGTTGAGCTTCAGGGCAACGCTTGGAGGGATATTTTTGAGATCCGTTGCCTTGGCCCACTTATTGCCTTGGGGGAGATCCCGGTGGCGATGGAACACTGCACCAAAGACTTTTGGGTCATCAACAGGCTGCGTCAGATCAACAAAGGGAACGAAATCCTTGCCGGGATCCTTCGGGTCCATCATCGATAAGCCCCGGGCTGTCATCACCTCCTGGATTACTTCGCGACGCTTTTCGAACTCATCGGTGGAAAGCTCTTCGTCATTGTCGGCGTCGAGCTTGGTAAAGATGTCGTCAAGGGGAAGGTTCATGTCCCCGATGCGTTGCTCGAGATACGAGAGCATTTCCTTTTTTGAGACTGCTCCGGAGCCATCGGCGTCTGCAACATCAAAACCGACTTCCTGTGAGTTCGCATCGCCATCGGGTTTCGCATCGCCATCGGATTCCGCATCGTCGGCTTTGCCAGCACCGGACATCATTTTCGCGTGAGCCGAATTTTGGAGTTCTTGCACAGACTTACGTAAATCGACAAACTCGGTTGCGTCCAGTTCCATGCGTTGAATCAGTTCCTCCAGAAGACCGGAGCCCGAGAGGTTGCTCGCAACGTGCTTGCCCTCGCGATCAATGAGTAACGTGGTAGGAAATGCCTGGACGCCATGTGCATCCGCCACTTTGCCCTGCGGGTCGACAATGTTGATCCAGGGCATCTTGGTCGTCTTGGCGAATCGCTCAAGCGTTGTCCTGTCATCAACGGCCACGCCGAGAATCTCAAAACCTCGGGAACGCAGAGCCTCTTGGATTTCCCGATTCGCAGGAATTTCTGCGACACAAGGCCCACACCAGGTACCCCAAAAATCGACCAACACAAACTTGCCGCGATAGTCTTCAAGACTGACGTCTTCCCCGGCGACGGATTTGCCAGCGATTTCGAGGTTTTCCTGTATCGCGAAATGCATGCTGATCTTGGCCCACTTCCACTGGCCGTCGATCTTCTTGAGCGTGTGCGCCAACACGGGCATGGTGCCGTCAAATTCCATGACCACCTTCGCGCGGTCGTTCGCAATTTCGACGCCGGTGACCTTGCCACCGAACTCGGATTGACGAAACATCTCGGGACTTGCGAGATGCACCGCTTTGGCGATGACGTATCGTCCACCGAGTTTGTCCAGTTCTGCCAAGACTTTTTTCGATGCAGCAGGCGACCCATCGAACTTCGTCATGTCGATAGAATCAAGTTTGTATTGCTTGATAACCTCTTCGGCTTTTTCGACATCCGATTTTGCGAGAAAGTCATATTTCGGCACGTCGGTGAACATGCCCACCTGTTGAATTATGTAGGAACTGCCAGCCTCGGGCGTCATTAACGAGACCGCCTTCGCAAAGTCGCTGGCTTCGAGGTGCTGGGCAATCGCCGCAACGACCTGCTTGGCATTTTCGTCAGCCGCGGCATCCGCATCTGCTTCCTGCGAGCGGGCGGGGGTGTTTGAGCCAACGGTCAGGACGATCATCGTCAAAGCCGCAAAGAGTGCATTCCAGTAAATTTTCATGGTTGTTTTTTCTATCTTTTGAGCCGCAATGGTTAATGACGAAAGACGTCGACTTGTGTGTTGAGTCCGGATTATTCACGAGGCGTGGGCGTCAGAATCAATTCCGACCGTGATCCACGACTCAGATACGATGAAACGATCGCTGTGGTTTTCATCTACCGGATAATTTACATTTCTTGTTGAATTTCAGCTTTTCCCTTGCTCCTGTTGGCCAGACGTAGAATTA
>CALFWR010000141.1 GCA_937928555.1 uncultured Pirellulaceae bacterium | reverse complement strand
CGGGAGCAAGGGGAAAAGCTGAATTTCAACAAGAATCGCGAATCATCCGATAGATGGAAACCACAGCGATCGTTTCATCGCATCAGAGACGCGGATCACTGTCTCAACTGATTCTGACGCCCACGCCTCGTGAATAATCCGGGTTGATACACTGCGCCATAGCGGTACGACCACCGGTTACACGCCACTACCAAACTAAACCGGAATTATTCACGACGACGGGCGTTGATTGCCATTTAAGCCCGGATTATTCACGACGACGGGCGTTGATTCTACGTCCGGCCAACAGGAGCAAGGGAAAAACTGAATTTCAACAAGAAATGTGAATCATTCGGTAGGTGAAAGCCACAGCGATCGTTTCATCGCATCAGAGTAACCGATCACTGTCTCAACTGATTCTGACGCCCACGCCTCGTGAATAATGCGAGGCTAAAGCCCGATCCGGACATGTTGCCGGATCGGGCTTTGATCTTAAATTCAGTTCCAAACGGGGCATCGGCTCACACCAATCGAACTCACACGATGTGCGGTACGGTTTGAGCGAGCCGTAGTCCGGCTCTAGGCGCCACCACCGCGACGACCGCCACGTTGGCCACCGCCGCGACGACCACCACCACCGCGGCGGGTACGCTGACGCTCGGGCATTTCAAACGTCTCGCCGATCAACTCTTTGATCTTTTCTTTCTTTGCAGCAGGAAGAACCGACAGGATCTCATCTTGCGCGTCCTCCCGGATCTTTTTGATTTTCTCTTCGATGTCCTTGCGAACCTGCTCTTCCTTCTCTTTGAGCTTTTTGGCCTCGTCTTCGGTCAGTCCGACTTTCTTGCGAAAGGCTTCATTGTCCATCAATGACGATGTGCCACCGCGGCGGATTTGGCTTTGCAGGACGATCTGCTCCAAACGCTCAACCTGATGGGGCACAAGAACGTCTTCGACCTTCTTGCTGATGCCTTCCATTTCCGTTTCGATGTTGCCGCGAATCTCATTCATCAGAGCTTCGCGTTCGCTGGCGTCGAGCCCTTCCATCTTTTCTCGCATGCCGGAGAAGGCGTTTCTGTATAAGTTGCGGGCTTCGGACTGAATGCTCTCGATGTCGGTTTTCTGCTCATCCAAAAGTTCAAGCTCTGATTGAACCTCCGGGTTACCCAGAAAACGCATTTTGTTCCCGACGCTACCAAAATCTCGCTGAGCGTGGACCAAATCCGCAGTAGACAGGAAAGCGATGGCGAAAACGATGGCGCCGACAAATTGCATTGGTTTCATTATGTTCTCCGTAAAAGTGGGCTACAAACCTACCACGTCGTAAAATCTGACCGTGGACTTTCAGTCTCTTCCCGTGGCCGATTAAACCCACTGTGCAGTGAACGGGCTCGCAGAATTCGTCCATTTTCCAGCTTTTTTAAAACCGCTTTGCGGGCCGGAATTCAAGCAGAGTCACCGGGTCTGGCGATGGTGCCGGATCGAGTCCAAAACTGGCGGTTTACGGTGAAATCAACGCAGACTGGGGGTAATCCCGACCCATAGCGCCCATAGCGCCGTGATTCTATCGGGAATTTTCGGCACCAACCGGGTGGACCACGTCTGTTTCCCAGGCCTCAATGGGAACTTCGTTGACAGGAATTCCCTCAATTGCGGCGGGAACTGAGTCCGATTCGACTGGAATTCCATCTTTGAGGAGGTTCATTTGCGGCGTATCGCCGTGGACTGATCGACTGGCGGTCACGTTCTGACGCATCAAAAGTGTGCCCATGGCCCGCTGAAGAGCAAATTCTGCGACTTTCATCTCCTGCTCGGACTGGACAAAGACGAGTTCGGCCGAAGCCAGGCGATCATGAGATTCCAAAAGCTGATCCAGAACCGTGGTCGGCGTTTGCCCGTCTGCAAGATCTCCTTCGACAAGAGCAAAGGCTTCCCATCGCTTTTCGAACTGCTCTCTATCTGCTCGCGCCGCCCGGATCGCCTGTTCGGCAGCGACCAAAGTTTCTCCAGCAGACTTGACGCGGCGAAGTGCAATCTGAGATTCAGCGATCACATTTTGGGCAATCTCTGCGACCTCGGCGCGAATGACTCTGACCTGCAAACGTCGCTGGGCAAGCCGGCTTCTTGCCGCCCGATTCCTGTAGGGGACTTCGAAATTGAATCCGACGTTGTAACCTGGTTTGACTTGACCGAACTGGTCCTGGAACGCATTGAGAATGCCCGAGTCGGCGCGCAGGGCACTAACGTAGGTTCCAAACAGAAGCGACAATTCTGGAAGAAGGTCGTTTGCGCTCACGTGTTCCTGAATCGTAGCGATCCGCGCGCGATTCATGACTTCGCGGATTTCCGGACGATGTGCAAGAGCGGTGGCAACAATCTGTTCCAGCGGCAGATCAATGAAATCCGTCTGGGGAAGTTCAGCGGGTACCAGTTCTGTCAATGAACCGCCCATCCATGACGTGTCAGCAATCAGCCGTCGAATTTCTGTTTCGGCGTTGCGAACGTCACGAAGTGCATTAGCCAGCTCGGTTTTCCTGGTTTGAACCGAAGAGCGGGCCCGGGTGATCTGGTTGGGAAGCGAATCGAGCCCATTGCGGCCTTCGAGGCGGTTTAGTACTTCTTCACCGCGTTCGACGTTGCGTTTCTTTTGCAGATAGACCGATCGGTTCAGATACAGTCTCCAGTAGCCGCTTATAACCGACAACAGCTCGTCCTGGAGTTCAGCCTGGAACGTCTCCCACGATGCACCGCCCGCTGCCTGGGCGATCAATATCTGGGCCTGATTCACATAAGCACCCCGGCCACGCAACAGCGGCTGGGTGACATTTAACGCCAAAGTTGCCGTGCCCTGGTTTTGAGGAAAGAAGAAGTTCGAGTTGCTGTTTTGAAAACCAAGACGCTGATTCAGCTCGACCGCAGCACCATTGCGGGCTTTTCGACGAAAGCCAGCGTCCGCACTCCACAGGTTATCCTTGAGAAAACTCTCCCCGCCGCCAACAGTCAGCGTGTTGCCAACCGGATCAACACGGTCTTCGAACTGGCTTCGCACGTAGCGAACCGCGTCAAATTCGGAATCGGCTTCAACGACCTGCAGTTCGCGAATCAAAGGCTCTTGGGAAATCGCTTCGATCCGTGGGCTGTTTCGTAGTGCCAGATAGACCAGAATATTGGCATCAACGGGCTGCGCTGACATCGTTGGATCCAACGGATTGGCCACGACGGACTTCCACCATGTGAGCGAATCTTCCAGATTCGGTTCGCTGATCAGGCCTGCATCCCAGCCAGGCACGCGGGGGGTATCGGCGGGAGTTGGCAATGGTTGAAACGTTCCCTTGGCAGACTCCAAAGGTGTGAACACCTGTTCCGTCGGCGGCACGTTGCTCTCGCTCGAAGGCGTCGGATCGAGGTCGCGTTCCAATGGCCCGGGGGCGTCGCCGTGCGGATCCTCCGGCAACTGCTCGATCGGACCCAATTCCAAAACCTGTTCCGCCTGCCTGCTGACTGCCGGTTGGAAACCGGGAAGTGCGGCAAGTCTTGTGATCTTGTTCAGGTTTTCGTCACGTTTACCGCTTGGCGATGCGACTGGCGTTATCGGGGGCAGCTCAAAGACAGAAACCGATTCCTGCTGACCAGTTTCCTGCCGGCCTGAAGCAGGCACACCTATGGTCGGCAATGAACGAATCTGCTGCGCGGAACCTGCCTGGCAACAGAGCAGGGCTACCAGAACGGAATTAAAAATTGAAATCTCCCGCATCGGGAACTCCAACAATACAAACAGTACCAATGGTATTTTCTGATTTCGTAGCGCGATCCCTCCCGGGGTTAGAAGTTTACGGCGGGTTGTGAGGGTTTTGCGATTGCGAATCGATGCGTTTGGAACAACACGAAAAGCTTGACACTGTCACGTTCATCCAAGCGGCACAGGCCGAATCACGGCAAGACTTCCCGTGAACTACCTGACCGGTAAAGTCACCGGATTCGGAGACTTCCTGTGGATGGAGTCCTGAATTCCGCTGCCGCGTTGGGCAATCCGGCGACGCGGGGGCAACGCATGCGGAACTGGAACCGTAAACCGGTTGCGATGGCAGACGTGGGCTATTTTTTGCCTGCAACAAATCTGCTGGTTAACGCGTCAACAAGTGACGACTTTGCGCCCAGAGATTTCGCCCGCTGAAGGTCTTTGTCCGCTGCGTCGGGATAGTCGAGCGCCGCATATTGGTAGCCTCGCAGCAACCACGCATCGGCATCGCCGGGGTTGTCTGCGATGTGCCGGGAAAGGGCTCGGGTTTGCTGGACGTAATCGTTTTTCCCATAAAATAGACGAAAGTTGCTAACAACCCAGCCCAATTCGCCAGGGGCGAGCAAGCCGACCGCGACGTCAAGCTTTTTGGCCGCGTCAGCGTACTCCCGATTGGCAAAGTAAGCCTGAGAAGCAAACAGGGCAAGGATTCCGTTGCCTTCGTCGAGCGAACATGCGACACCCGCAAAGCGAGCGGCCTGGCCGTAGTCTCCGGCGCGGAATGCTCTTTCTGCTTTCAACTGACTGTCGCGAGCGATTTCTTTGCACTCAACAACGGCGGCTTCGTCGAGACGCCCAATGGCATCGTCGTTGGTTGGCTTGAGCACTTTCTGCGGCGCTCTTTGGGCTTGCTGTTGGTTGCGTGCCCTCTCAAGCTCCAATTGCAAACGAAGAATCTCAAGCTCCCGCTTCTTGCTGTCGAGCTCGCCAAGAAGTTCGTCGCGTCGTTGGTCCTGGCTAATCGCCTGCTGAAGCCTGTGTTCGCGAAGGACTTCGGCGGCAACGCTGCTACCGTAGGCAGGCTGGGGCTGCGCGGCAAAAGGCACCGCGCCGGAATTGAGAAGCGTGCCGTAAGTCGAATAAGCCGGAATGATGCTCCCGCCCGAGAAACCACCCCCCGAGAAACCACCCCCCGAAAAACCAAAGTTACTGCGTCCAAAATTCGAAAATCCGATCCCACGCGAACCTCGAAACTGCGAGTTGTAAGAAAAAGTTCGCGAGTACGGTTTTAGTGGCACATAGTAACCTTGAAAGTGGCTGTTTGAGTAACGATGGCCAGTGCCCTGGATTCCATTTGGCCGATACCGATTGCCTCCGCCATAACTGTACCCGCCCCGACTCTTGCCACCGCTGCGAGTCTGCGCCGGCTTGCGATTGGAGAAAGCCCGTGAGCTGTGTGCGCCAACAGGTCCGTGCTGCACCGTGGGACGCCAAGTCGATGTCGCGGGCGAGCGACCTGACTTTGGAAATTTACCTTGCCAGGCATCCGTATTGTCGACAGCCCAAAAGGCAAACGCCAACATAACGATTGCGGAACCTGCAAAACGCGATCCGAAACACAACAGCGATTGACGACTGGGAACAATCATGGCACTCGACTCCGGTTATTCAGTGCCTGGAGCGCTGGGCTTTTCCCAGGCGTCCAGCAGTTCAATTTCAAAGATCAACGTCTGATTGGGGCCCATCGGTCCACGCAAGCCATAGGCTTCGTCGTGCGGAATGACGACTTTCCATTTGCTGCCGATCGGCATGGCTTGAATCGCGGTGTTGAATCCGTCAACAAATCCGTTTGCAACGTGATCGATCGGCGCAGGTTTCTTGCCACGGATTTCCTCAATGGAACTGTCGAACACCTTGCCATCAACCGTCATGCCGTGATAGTTGATCTTGACGCCGTCGCTTGGGTTGGGCTTGCGACCGGTTCCTTTGACAAGGACTTCGTACTGCACGCCACCGTCAAGCGTTTGGACGCCAGCCTTTTTGGCATTGTCTGCAAGAAAGGCCGCCCCGGTCGCCGCGTTCTGGTCGGCTTTGACTTTCATTTCCGCCATCATGGCATCCTGCTTGGCTTGCATTTCCCTATCCTGCTGAGCTTGGGCCTTACTCATCCGACTCTGAAGTTCGTCCATCACCGGCCGGATTTTGTCCATTTCCATTCCGACTGGCTCACCGGCAAGAGCTTTTTCCACGCCAGCGATGACCTGTTCGCGGTCCAAAATGATTCCGCCCTGCTTTAGGTCGTTATTCATTTGCGCGATCTGGTTGTAAGCCAACAGGTAGCTGACTTTCTTCACGAACTCCTCATCGGACATCTTTTTCGAAACGGCCGCCGGCTGAATTCCGGGTGCAGCAGCTTTCTGCTCTTGTGCCCGCGATGCCGAGACACCTAGTGAAACAGCACAAAGAACTGCAACAGTTGATTGGAAAAGTTTTGACATGGGGGCTTTCTGAAAAAGTTCGCTCGACAGGCGCAAGTTAATTCCAAAAGTATACGAGAACCGGCAAGCGAAGGACAGCACTACCGCAAACGCCCCGGTTGGTACGGCATCGCACCACCAGGACAGCCGCGACGCTCGGATTTCTACGGACATCAATCCTGTATCGCGGACTCGCCAAGCAGGTAAATCGCAAACGAAGCCAACCAGTGTTCGCCTTCGTAGTGACCGCTGAAAACATAGCGAAAACCGGTTGCCGCATGAGCGTCGGAGCTTTTCAGCAATCGTTCGCCGCGAGGGTCACCTTTGGGCAATGCGTTGGCGATGCCCCGCATGCACCACGCCCTAGAAAGATCAAGGCCGGCAAGGTGAACGATATAGCCGTCGGTCACATCGCTGACTTCAGCGGGAGTCAAAATGTTGCCGCAGTCTCCATCCTTCAGGCCCGGCAAAAACTGATCGAGCCATTGGGAAAACTCATCCTGTGTCAGAACCCGTCGCATCAAGTCGGCTTCGTTCAGGCAGGACGAAAAGAAATCCTGTCCCGATGGTTCGTAACGAGTCGGGTAGTCACGATCGGCGGCGTAAAACTCTTTGGCCCGTTTGACGATGGCTTGCTCAAGTTCTTTGTCACCGATTTTGCGAGCGTAGTCCAGCGAAAAAGCCAAACCAAAACCCGTGTCGGGATGAATGCCGGTACGAATCGGAAACGACAGTTTCGGCAAGTAGTCTTTTGTTCGCTGCACAAGCAATTGTTCGAGCGGGCGCAGAGAGTCGCGCCACTGCTTCCCCTGCGGATCGTCCCAACCGTGTAGTTCTTCGCAGAGTTTGAAGTACCATGCCCAACCGTATGTTCGCTCGAATGAACGATGCTGGTGCAGCGAAAAGTACTCCTTTTCAGCGAGCAGATTTTCCGCGGTCAAGTTCACCGCCAGAGCGGCACGAATTTCATCGCCAATCGAGCAGTCGGGATAATCTTTGAGAATTTTGACCAGCATCCAGTGACCGTGCACGCTGCTGTGCCAGTCAAAGCAACCATAAAACGCAGGATGCAGTTTCTTTGGCGTCATCACCGATGCATCATCAACCAGCACATCGTTAGGCTTGTTCGGGTACTCCTTGTGGATGTTCTTGAGTGCGAGTTTTGCAAACGTCACCACCTGCGCGTCGCTTGGTCGCTGCCCGAGTCTGGGAGCAGCAACATTGGTTGTACTTTTTTCGTCCAGAAGTTTGTCGTCCTGCGCCATGACACAACCGGTTAACAGAGCAACAGTGGCCAATACGAAAAAAGCCCGCAAGGCACACAGCCCGGGGCTTTGAAAGAAACTAAAACTCATTTCGCTTTTAGCTCCGCAATTTCATTTTTGATAGCCTCAAGGCCGATTTCCAGGCGGGTTACTTCGTCCGGTTCATCCGTTTGAGCTTTGGCGTCCTTCAAAAGCTTCTGTTGTTTCTCAAGCTTTTGCCGGAGCACTTCCAGTCGCTTCTTTGATTTTTTGTCCATAAGTCCGCAAACAATTCAGCCAGATACAAAATCGCATCGTGTCCCAGAAGGGAACCCGCGCGCTCGCAGCAGACAAATTGTAACAGCACCGAAGACAATCATGGGACGGGCCGAACGAATTCAATCCACTTTTCCCGGCCGTCGATGCGGCGAACTACTTGGGTTTGATTTCCCGAGTTTTCTTGTGAAAACCGATCGCTGAAAGGGCTTTGTAAACCTCTTCGAGTGTCTTTTCACCAAAATTGGAAATGCTAAGCAAATCCGCTCGGGTCGTGTTCAGCAAATCGCGAACGCTAAAGATGCCTTTTTCCTCAAGACAATTCGTTGTCCGAACAGTCAATCCGATTTCGGCGGTGCTCAGGTCAAGCTTCTCGCGCAGGTCTCTTGCTTCTTCTTCAGCGGCACTAAGTGGAATGCGGGTTCTAGCCATCGGGGTTCCCTCCCTGTTTGTTTCTGAGTCAAAATCCTGACAAGGTCAAAAGCCAAAGCCGTTCGCGTTCGATGCGTTCAACTTGCTCCTTGTCACTCTACGGCATAAGAATAACATATCCCGATTACGCAAAACAACCGGCCAAGGGCTTGGCCGCTCCCTGCTAGCATGGAAGACGCCGGATGAAAGCCAACATGGCCTTGGAAAACAACCAGGACATTCTCGCCACACTCAACGATTCGCAGCGTCAAGCCGCTGAAAAGATCGAAGGGCCACTGCTGATCCTTGCCGGCCCGGGTTCGGGAAAAACCCGTGTCATAACTCACCGGATCGCGCACATGATCGCCAGCGGAGTTCCTTCCTGGCAAATCGCTGCGCTGACGTTCACCAACAAAGCCGCCGACGAGATGCGGAATCGGCTTTCCAAACTTGCGCCGGAAAATCTCACCTGGGCAGGGACCTTTCACCGCTTCTGTTCGAGGCTCTTGCGGCAGTACCCGCAGTTGGTTGGGCTCTCGGATAACTTTTCGATCTACGACATGGGGGACAGCAAAAAGGTTCTCAAGCAAGCCATCGAAAACGCGGAAGTCGACATCCGTCACTACTCGGCGGATAAACTTTCCAACGAGATCAGCAATCTCAAAAACAACAGCATCACGCACGAGCAGTTCGTCCCCCGCCCCGGCCAACCGCTGGACAAAATCCTCGCCAAAGTCTATCCCGAATACCAAAAGCTGTTGCAGATGGCCAACGGCGTGGACTTTGATGACCTGCTGCTGCACTGCGTGGATTTGCTTCGTCAAAATGCCGAACTGCGTCAGTCGCTGGATCAAAAGTACACCTACATGATGGTGGACGAATACCAAGACACCAACTTGGCACAGTATCACCTGATTCGCCTGTTGAACCACACGGTCCGCAACCTTGCCGTCACCGGCGATCCGGACCAGTCGATCTACGGCTGGCGCGGTGCCAACATTGGCAACATCCTCGAATTCGAAAAGGACTACCCGCAGCTAAAAGTTGTCCGCCTGGAAGAGAACTACCGCAGCACCAAATCGATCCTTCGCATCGCCGACCAGTTGATCGAAAACAACGTTCGTCGCAAGAAAAAGTCGCTGCTCACCAACAACGACGAAGGAGAACCGGTCCGCATGGTGGCCTTTCCCTCGCCGCAGGACGAAGCCGCCGACATTGCCGATTCGATTTCCTTGGCCATCCAAAAAGGCAACCGCAACGCAAGAGATTTTGCGATTCTTTATCGCACCAACTGGCTGTCACGATCCTTTGAGCATACGCTTCGTCAGTGCGGCGTTCCCTATCAGGTTCTCAACGGCCACGAGTTTTATCAGCGTAAAGAAATCAAGGACGTGATCGCGTACCTGCATTTGCTCAACAACCCCAGCGACAGCGTGGCTTTCACTCGTGTGATCAACGTGCCGTCGCGAAAGATCGGCAAAGTCACGCTTTCACGCGTCCAGCGTTTCGCGCGCGACAACTCGATCCCGATGATGGAAGCCGCCCGTCGCTGCGAAGAAATCGAAACGATCAAGAAAGCCGTCGGCAAGCGACTGTTGGATTTTGTCGCGATGATGGACGATCTGTCAAAGAACCTCGCGGACGAAGTCGAACCTGTGATCAAAAGCGTCCTCGAAGCAACCGGCTACCGCGAGTGGCTGGTTTCCGATGGCAGCGAAGAGGCTTTCGAACGGGCCGGCAACGTTGACGAGCTTGTCGTGGCGGCTCAGGAGTTCGACAGCGAACATCCCGAAGACGGTGGCCTTTCCCGCTACCTCGAACAGGCAGCACTGGTTTCGGATACCGATGCTTGGGAAGCCGAATCGGACTATGTGACTTTAATGACGCTGCACTCGGCCAAGGGACTTGAGTTCCCCTGCGTTTACATCGTCGGCCTCGAAGACGGCTTGCTGCCTCACGAACGCAGCACCAACAACGACGATGAAATCGAAGAGGAGCGGCGGTTGCTGTTCGTTGGCATCACGCGAGCCGAAAAGGAACTGCAGCTTTCGCGTTGCCTGAATCGCTTTCGACGCGGCAGCTATTGGCCCGCGATTCCCAGTCGCTTCCTGGTCGAGCTTCCCCGTGATCAGATGACCGTCATTGGCCCGCAGAACGCCCAACCGATGTCCCCCGAATCGCTGCAGCGTGCGATCGATTCCATGGCGACCTCTCAGGAAGAAGCCATCGACGATGTGCCTGCGATCGATATCCACACCAGCGACGCCGCTTCAGCAATCATCTCATCGTCGAATCAGCAATCCGGAAACAGCAACGAGACACCAGCAGAAACCTCTGCGGCCAAGCCCAGCATTGCCACCCTAATGACCGCTGCGGAGATGGAGAAGAAACACGTCCCCACCTCCGAGCGTCTCTCGCCGGACCAATGCGAGATCGGCATCGAAGTCGAACATGTGGAGTACGGCACCGGCAAAGTCATCGCCATCACCGGAGAAGGCAAAAAGAAAACCGCCACGATCAACTTTCCCACCGTCGGCAACAAACGAATCCGCCTTGCCTACAGTAACCTGCGAGCCGTTTAATTAACCCGGATTAAGTAGCTCGCCGCTCCCGATGCGTAAAAACTGTACTTGCAGACGTTGTGGCTTCATCCACCGCAATAACAATGCGATCCCTTCGGATTTCGGCAATGCCTGTCGCGCGACCCTCCCTGATGTGAGCCGCCGACCTTCTCATCCCGAATTATTCACGAGGCGTGGGCGTGACTTTCAGCTAACCCAATTATTCAGTTGAAAACAATGCCGGTTTTGGACTTCATTAGCGAGGTGAACCGAAATCCCGGAGGCGGTGCTGCTGTGGGGTACGTCTGGTGTGACTTAAACGGCAATCATCGCCCGTCGTCGTGAATAATTCCGGCTCATGAGGGAGCGTGATCGAATCCGGGGCAAAAACAGGCTTTCTCTCCGGCGATCTACTGGCCAAAGATGAACCGACCGTCGGAGTTTTGCCCCAACTGCTGCTGGGCGAAAGCTTTGAGAAGTTTCGCCTGATCGCTCAATTCGCTTTTTTCATCTCCCGATTTGCTCAGCGTTTCGAGTGCCAAATCGAATTGTCTTATCGCCTGGTGATACTTTTTGAGTTTCATGCAGCATTCTCCCAGCGCGATTCGGTACTTTGGGTCGCCGTCAGACAGATTGACCGCATTGTCCGTGTGAAGCAACGCCGCCTCGTACCGACCGAGACCTTCGAGAATCTGCGCCATCCGAAACTCATCCTCGGCCTTGGCAAATTTAAGTTCTGCAATGTTGATCAGCGCCGAGTATTCCATCGACCTGTCATCGACCTCACGCGATGATGCGGCAAGGTGACGAAAGGCCTGCACGACTGTCTTTTGTCGATTCAGCCCGGGCAGGATTTGCATTGCTTTTTTGTACCGGGCCGTGGCCAGATCCAGCCAGTTTTCTTTCTGAGCAAAGAGGATCGATTCGGCGGCGAGGATCTCGCCGGCGGCATCACGTACCCTCGTCGGCAGCACCCTTTCCGGTCCATCAATGCCTAGTGGGCCGTCACCGGATTGGCGAGCTTCTTCGAGAAGTTTCGAAACACTGTCAAACTGCGGTTTTTGAAATGAAACCGAATGACTGAATGACTTCCATGCGAATCGCTCCAACACCGGACGGTCAAACGTATTTTGCGACGTCGATTCGGCCAGCCAACCGATGTGGTCGTCTTCGATCCAGGCCATCGACATGAAATCGTCCACCGAACGCCATCCATACTGCTTCAGGCTTTCGGCGCAGCGTTGGGCAAGGTGTTTTTTGATTCTGTTGGCGTCGAGCACCAGCGGAATTTTGGACCCAACAAGGTAAATCGAATCAGGAGCCCCAAGGGCAACGTAACCATGCGGAAACGAATCCCGAAACGTCACCAGTATCGTTTCCAATTCAGCCCGATCACAACGCAACGTCACCCACTGGGCAAACACACCCTTCCCGGAAAGACGCTGAGCGCACAGTTCGTAGTATTCCCTAGAAAAGAACGGCAGGTTCGACGACGCGCCCGGCCGTGACTTGCCATCGGAGATAATGACGTCAAACCCCGGCGGGCTCGCGCGAAGGTGACGTACGCCATCACCACGCAGCAGCGACAGTTTGGGCTGATCGAGCACGTTTCCGGTTTGCTCTGAAAAGTACTCGGCTGCCCTGATCACCGCATCAGAAAGCTCAACGCAAGTCACCGATTCCACTTCAGGAATATCCAGCAATTCCCCGGCCAGGACTCCCGAACCAAGCCCAATTGAAAACACTTTCCGCCGAAGCTCGTTGCCGATACAAAAAGGCAGGTGGGCCAGCATCTGCTGTTTCTCATCAACACCCCCTCCGCTTTCTCCAATCGTTACGCCATCAACCAGCAGTCGTTTTCGATTCGGATCAGTAGTTGACTGAATCACAGCCACCGTATGGCTCGCGTTTTCAGCGTAGTGTTCCAGCTCCCACGATTTGTCTTCGGCCAGTCCAGCGGTCAGCGGCACCGTTGCCAGATAGGCCGCGATTCCCGACGCGGCCAGCAGGACCCCGGCAAAACCGGCATGCGAAACAAGTTTTCCCCGCGATGAACCCTGTTCTTTTTTTGGCGACGAAAGCCTGACAGTCGTCGCAACCAACAGGCACAGCAGTGACAGAATCAGCGACGCCCCTTTTAGTCCAACCGCTGGCACCAGCAGGTGCGTGCAAATCAGCAAGCCCATTACGTTGCCCAGGATCACCCAACCATAAATCTGTCCCACGTTTGATTTTGCGGTCTGCTGCTGATGACTGGTCCACAACTGCGTGAGCACCGGAAGTGCCATCCCCATCACAAACGCCGGCACGAACAGTACCAACAGAGCCACTGTGAGCCGACCGAACAGCGGCTGCGAGTCGATCCACTCAAGGCACCAGCGAAACGACTCAAGCTGCATGCCAAACAGAATGACCGCGACCGAACCCACCAGCGTGCAACCGACCAACAACATGAGCCACGAATAGAGCTTCATCGACGCCTGCTTGCGCAGCGCGACCGCCGCAACCATCGACCCCAATGAAACTCCAATCAGGAACACCGCCGCGACCACGGCGTAGCTGTGTGAATCTGACCCGTAGATTATTGCCAGGTAGCGGTTCCAGATCAGCTCCATCCCGAGGCTCGCGGCGCTTCCACAGAGCGCCGAAAAGATCAGCACCAGCCTCGTTTTGCCATCCCGCAACTCGTTAGCGGTCTGAAGTGACTCACTGCGGTTCAAAGCCGTTTCATCCGGATCAACCGAAGTTGCCTTCCGCTTTGAAAAGAAGAAACCCGAAACCACCCCGCACACTCCAACTCCAATCGCACCAATCGCCAGCCCAAGGACCGCAAGCTGCAATCCGAATCGGGGCAAAGCATGGAACGAGAAAGCCAGCGAAGTGCTTGCCGCCCCACAGGTTTCGATCGCATACACCCAACCAAAAGTCGTCTGAACTTTGGCTGCGTTCTGCTCCGCCAGACTTCCCGCCAGCAGCGGAACGATTCCTCCCAGCAGCACGTTGACAGAAAAAACAGACCCTAGGGCGAACAGAAGTGCTTCCAAATAGCGTGGCAATCCGAACGTCGTCATCCAGCGGCACGCGTCCCGGCCCAACAGCGCCGAGGCCGCAACGACAACTCCGGCGGCGATCAGCAACATCGAAGAAAGTTGAATCATTCGCGAGCCGTGATGACGCCACCGGCACTCAAGAAAAGACCCCACCGAAAGGCCACCCAGGGCCATGATCAGGACGATGCCCACATTCTGGTCAGTTCCCGATAGTTCCTGTTGCGCCAAACGCAGGGCATGTAGTTGGCTAACGATCGAAAGACCGCCGGCCAGCAGAGCAGCAGGTGAAACGAGCAGTAGTTTCAAAATTACTTTCGCAGTGATCATGTATCAGGCCACGTGGTCATACGTCCGGGACAGCAGAACCCGGACGTATCGGGACTTCTATTGACCATGCCTCGTGAATAATTCGGGGTCAAATCGAAGCAACAAATATCTGCGTCGCATCTTTGCAGAATCCAGCAAATGTTAAACCGGATTATCCACGACGACGGGCGTTGATTCTACGTCTG
>CALFWR010000140.1 GCA_937928555.1 uncultured Pirellulaceae bacterium | reverse complement strand
GGTTTGGGCTCGCTGGGAGAGAGGCTCAGGGATGGGGTTGCCCGCGGCCAAGGCATTGTCGATCACCGGATCAAAATCCACAAACCAGCTCTTGAACAACGCCCGAGCCATCGACTCCAATGTCTCGTTCATCCGACGGTTTAATTCGATCTTGTCGTCTAATGTGCCTAGGATGTGAGCGATTGTTTTTTGTTCGGGAAGAGGCGGCAGGTTTACTTGCAGCTTTTTGGCTGCACCAACATTGAAATGTTGCTGGACAGCGCCAACAAGATTCGCGTGAATGTGTTGTTTGGCTGCCGAATTCAGATAGTAAACCAAAAACCGTCTATCTACTTCAGGCCCACTCCGAATGATTACTAAGTCAGAACAGTTGGCTTCGTGAAGATCGTCAGGGATTAGTGCGGCGGCTCCGGGTTTACCTGTCCGCACAATTACAACATCACCGGGTGACAAAGCTGATTTCTTCAACTTCTCATGAAATTCGCGGCCAACGTACTTCATGTCGTCCCATTCGATCTTGAACGGATCGACATTCTTGTTGCGCAGGAACGGAATACCGGATTCAATGTATTGGTCTGTCATTGCGCCGACATGGCCGACGGTGACATCTTCAGCAATCTCTTCGAGCAGAATTTGCCGCCACGTCGAATGCAATTCATTTCCCATAGCCCAGCGCCTCCAGATTCTTTTGGATCGACTTGTCCAACTTCTTCGCATCGTCCATCTGCTGGTACAGCGCCTGGGTCAGGTCGGTCATCTTGGTTTCAAACGGGATGCCATCGTCTTCCAGTGGAGCGGCTCCGACGTAGCGACCGGGCGTGAGGACGTAATCGTTGGCCGCGATGTCTTCTAGGCCCGCGCTTTTGCAAAATCCGGGCTTGTCTTGGTAGCCAGAGTCGCTCGACTCTCCGAGTCGATAGCGCTTTCGACTCGGAGAGTCGAGCGACATTGTTTCGCTCCGCCAAGCATGATAGGTGTCCACAATCTCCGCGATGTCGGCTTCGGTTAGCTCTTTGTGCGTGCGGTCGATCATCGTGCCGTGATTGCGGGCGTCGATGAACAGCGTTTCGCCGGTGCGGTCTCGATAGATCACGTCATTAGCCGGTTGGGCGTTAGCCCCGGTTTTGTCAGATTCGGAACCGGGGCTAACGCCCAACCGGCTGATTGTTCTTGCTTTCTTGCTCTTGGTCAGGAACCACAAACAGACCGGAATCTGAGTCGTGTAAAACAACTGGCCCGGCAGCGCGATCATGCAATCGACTAAATCGTTTTCGATAATCTTCTGACGGATGTCGCCCTCGCCACCGGTAGCGGTGGACATCGAACCGTTGGCCAACACAAAACCGGCGATGCCATTTTCTGAGAGCTTGGAGATCATGTGCAGGATCCAGCCGTAGTTCGCGTTGCCCGTCGGCGGGACTTCGTAACCGCTCCAGCGCGGATCGTCCGTCAGTTCGTCCGTGCCACGCCACGCTTTGAGGTTAAACGGCGGATTGGCCATGAGAAAATCGGCTTTGAGATCCGGGTGCTGATCCTTGAAGAAGGTATCGGCGGGGACTTCGCCCAGGTTGCCGGAGATGCCGCGAACGGCCAGATTCATTTTGGCCAGTTTATAAGTCGTGCTGGTTTGCTCCTGCCCATAGATCGAGATGTCTTTCTGGTTACCGCTGTGGCTGGTGACGAACTTCACCGACTGGACAAACATGCCGCCGCTGCCACAACAAGGGTCGTAGATCTTGCCGCTGTAGGGCTGGATCATTTCGGCGATCAAGTTGACCACGCATTTGGGCGTATAGAACTCGCCGCCCCCTTTGCCTTCGGTGGCCGCGAATTTCCCCAAGAAGTACTCGTAGACCCGGCCAACGATATCTTCCTGAGCGTCTTCTGCGCTGTCCTCGGTCGTGTTGATGTTGTTGATGCTGTCGATCAGTGCCGCCAATTTCGCCACGTCGATGCCCATCCGCGAGAAGTAGTTATCCGGAAGGGCACCTTTGAGAGACGGGTTGTTCTTTTCGACGGCGTGCAGGGCGCTGTCGATGCGGACGGCGATGTCGTCCTGTTTGGCTTGTTTGACGATGGTCGACCAGCGCGATTGCTCGGGCAGATAGAAAACGTTCTTCATGGTGTAGAACTCGACCATGTCGACGTGTTTGTCATGGGAATCGCAACTTCGGCGCCCATCAGCTTCACCAACGCTCGACCGAGGCCCTCGGCTTGCCAGCGGGCCGGCAACAGTCCCGACACCGCAATGAAGAATTACTCCCAGACGAAGAACGAAGACTTCGATGATTCAGGACTTCGATGATTCAGGACTTCGAAAAGCTGACGCCCTTTTTGCCCGTGACGCCAAATCCGACGCTGAATGGGCATGCACGTCCGAGCAAAAACCCAATGAAAAACGCACTGTGAAGAATGAAAGATCCTCACAATGCGTCAAGGCGGACGGAGAGGGATTCGAACCCCCGGTGAAGTTACCCCCACGCCGGTTTTCAAAACCGGTGCCTTAAACCAAGCTCAGCCATCCGTCCTTATTTTTCTGCCGTTACAAATTGCCTTCGCTCAATGGCCGAAGTGAAGGCAATCGCTGCCGAACCCGCATGCGTGTTGCAACAATTCCGAGATTCAGTGTCCGAAAATGTGCCGCCGCTCGCAGCTCGACCAGAGCGAAATCTTAGCAAAACCGAAAAGTCAGACAAGCCGTATCCGGACATCTCTTTGTTCTCTTTTTTGGACGGGAAAACATGCCAAAAGACAGGGAAAAAGCAAACACCTGTCAGCACAGACGATCGGAACGCCGACTTCGAGCCACCAGCCACGAATCGTCCTGGCTGAAATCCGAAGAAGCAATTGCGACATTTCGCTGGCTGGGCAAGCGATGCGTTTGGCCGATAATGAGCCCTTTTAATGTCCGATTGAGAAACCGAGCCCAAACCCGTCATGTTTGTTCACCGCCTCGCGTGGATTGCCCTAATTTGCATCATTGTTCTGGTCGCCGTTGGTGCGACAGTGCGAGTGACTGGCTCGGGTCTGGGCTGCCCGGACTGGCCGACATGCTGGGGATGCCTGATCCCACCGACAAGCGCGGATCAGATCGACGTGGAAAAGCTGGATCTGAAAAAGTTCAAACGCCACGCGGTCCGCAAAGGCATCGATCCCGATTCGATCACCCGGGAGACGATTCTGGAAAGCTTCAATCCGGTTCATACTTGGATCGAGTTCATCAATCGGTTGACTTCGCTGCCACTGGGACTTTCAACGCTGCTGCTGGCACTGTTTTCATTTCGCGCTTCAAAGAACCGCAAAGCAATCATCTGGCTTGCCTGGCTGAGCCTGTTTGATGTTTTGTTCAATGCCGTTATGGGCGCGATCGTGGTTTATAGCGGGCTCAAGCCGGGCATCATCACGTTGCACATGGCGTTGGCTTTTTTGCTGATTGCGATGCTCGTCACGATCGTTTGGCTGTCACGTCCCGACAAAGAAAAAAACGAGGCTCCTCCCAAGTTCGACCGTCGCTTGTTGATCGTGTCGCTGATCTTCTTTGGCTGCCTGGTCGGCGAAGGCCTGCTGGGCAGTCAGGTTCGCGAACAAACCGACCAACTGGCGAAGCACTCCGATGGAATGCAGCGATCAGAATGGGTGCACCAGGTGGCCGCGACGTTGATCTTCAAAGTCCACCGCAGCGTCTCGTGGACACTGCTGATCACATCAGGCCTGATGGTGTTTTGGTCGCGAGGAACTGCGGGCCGCTTCAAAGAACCAAAACTGATCCTGGCAATGGTCGTGATGATGATGCTGATGGGAATCATCCTGGGACACGTGGCGATCTATGCTGTCGTGCAAGTGCTGCATGTGGTCGTCACCGCGGTGCTTCTTGCGGTAACCTGGCACTGGATCGTGCGGCTGATCGGACCATCATCTGTCTGATTTTCAAAGTTCGTTTTGGCAGGAGCCAAAAGGACCCCGCCAACAACACCCGGCAGCTTACGTGTCTCGGCTCACAACTAACAAACCAGCAAACCGAACCAAACGACTACGCACATTATCTTCGACATCGGCTTTGTGCGAGATCATACCCCGCGAGGCCGCTTGAAGCGGGAACATTCAGGACGACGGGGCATGGATTGCCCCTGAATCACACCAAACTTGTTTCGAAGCCGGTTCACCTCGGAAAATCGTTTGACCACACTGATGAAGTCCAAATCACCAATCAGTCACTACCCACAGTTTTCGAACGGCATTCAGTTTTGTCCAAGTTCGGCGTTTGCAACCAGCTGCTCAATCGTTTCGTCCGCTTCCGTTCCGTATCGTGCTCGCCGACGAATGACTCCCTGGTGGTCGATTAGCAAGCGATCGGAACAAGGATCAAACTGCCATTTGTGCATTAGTTTCCGCCCTGCGTCATAGAGCGTTGGCCAGGTGATTTTGCCATCGTCGACCGCCGCCTGGGCTTCTTCTGGATCCTTGTCGACCATCACGCTTACAATTTCAAATGGCCTTCCTGCATAGCGTTTTTTCAGTTCTCGCAATTGCTGGAAATTCTCCCGATCGGTGTAGAGGTTCGACGTGAAAAAAAGCAAAACAGCTTTGCCTCTCAATCGCTCGCTGTCAAAGTCCACACCGTGAACATCGTAGCCAACCAGATGTGGCAGTGGCCGGCCGGACTTCAGGTTTCGAAGCTGATATCGAAATCCCTGCAATTGGTCGGCGTAGGTTTGATCGATATCTTTGTCGCGTTCTTTCAATCGTTCGCCCGCCCACTCCACCACAGTGCTGCCATGGTCACCGTACTTCGTTTTTAGTGTTTCCAAAATCGAATCAAAATCAGCAAGCAATTGTTCTGAGTCGAAAGACATCAGCTCCGTCAGCAACTGTCTGTACTTGGCAACGCGAATCTCTTCCTCTTTGTTCTTTGGTTTTGGCCACACTGGATGCCACTTGGGATCCTTGAAGTATTCTTGTTCTATTAACGCCTCGGCGATTACTCCGGCTTCGTGATAGAGGGCCGTTGCCTGGACAGTCTCATGCGGACTGTTTTCCGCGAACGTGTTGAGGATTTTTCGGGTGTGAGCAAGGTTGCCTTGATAGTAAATATCACTCAGCACCGCGTCCGCGTTGGGGCTGTCAAGGTAATCGGCCGAAAACTCTTCCAACTGTTCCGGATCCGTGAGGTCGATATAGCTTGCAAGTGCAACCGCACCAGCGAAATCGCCCCGGTGCTTCTCTTCAAAAGCGATCAGATTCGCATGATGCTGTTGTTGTCGCCGCTGGTAAAGCTCTGTCAGTTCCCGCTTCTTCTGAACATTGTTTTCGGCTTGCATTCGAATCCAGATTTGATGTTGACCTGACGATCTCGATGCTGCCAACAAACGTTTCAATTCCTGTTCGGCAGAATTCGCCGGACGTACACTGGACGCGACCCGTTTGGCCAGCTTCCAGTCCAATCCGGTTACGTCTTCTGTGAGAGGAGCCAGCCCCAAAATTTGAGTGCTCTGCTGAGTTGCTTTGTCGGACGTGGGCGAGGCTTTTGCGAACAGCCATTCGTCGGAGGAGTCGCTGGCTCCCATCACAAGAATACTGGATCGCGTGTTCTCCGGAATCAAGACCGTATAGTTGCCGTTGTTGTCGGTCTTCGTCGAAAAAATTTCGATGCCCGAGAATCCGACCATCAGATTGACTTTCGCCTGGACGCCAACAACAGGTAAACCGTCGGGCCAACGAACGGTCCCACTGGCTCGCACTGTCATGGCTTCTCTGAGAATGAACGGTTTGGCCAAATCAAATTGTGCCAAATCAATTTGAAGCGGAATGACAACGGGCGGCTTTCGATCCGAGGCGGTTACCATGTTCGATTCAGGATCGTACACCGACGATCGCAATGAAACGCGCACTTTTCCATGCTGTGGTGGCAATTCGAATTCACCCTTTGAATCGGTTTTGCAACTTCGTACAAAATGCGGCCTGTACTGGTCAGCCCCAAAGTTGTAGGTGTCTCGGTCAGTGTCCGAATGAACCAGCACGCCTGCCACGGGACGTCCGTCACGATCAAGCAACCTTCCTTTCAATGTCTTGCCAGCCTTCAATTGGATTTCCTTCAGGTCTCTGACTTGGGGCGCGACTTCCAAACCGACCCCGGCGAAATTGTCAGCCGTCGCTTCAACAGAAACCCGCACATCACTCGCAACCATCACAGAGAAGTGACCATCGGAATCGCATGGGACGGATCCGCCTTGCCATTTGTCGACGGGGCGAATTCCAATCGGCCGCACTTGGACGGTTGGATTTTTTAGCTTTAGGTCGCCGCTGCTTGCAGGCGGGACAATTCGTCCACTGATTGTTTTTCCCGGCTGAAAGGCGATCTTTCGAATGGTCAAAGCTGGCTTATTGCCCTTTCTTACAGTCTTGTAAAAAGGCGCATCCGGTCGACTCTTGGCGATCAATTTGCCACGAATGCTCCAGATATCCTGTCCATTTTCCAGCTGGCCAAGGTCGATCGCGTACTTTCCCTGAGAGTCCGTTTTGACGACCGGAAGGTGGATCGTGGCTTTGTTATAGTCGCAATGATAGGCCGTGGATTTGGGACGCGGCGTTGCGGTAAGATGAAGCTCGGCATCGACGACTGGATTGTCATCCTGATCAACAATCAACCCGGTGAGCAGGTTCGGGAAAACCAAATCGCCAGAATCAGGATCCTGAAAATTTGAGTCCACTGATTCAGTCGCCGCGCTCGCAAGGGGCGCAAAAGGCCGCAGCGAGCAAACGCTTGCCACGACCAGCAAAGCGACCGCCGTCGCCACTGTGCCAAACCAGCGGCTGGTGGAATTTCGATTTGTCGTCGGCGAGAGAATTGTTGCGAGTCGTTGTTCAATTGGTTTTTGGGCCATCGATAGTGCTCCTGCTGGAATAAGTTTTCGTCCTGACATGGTCGCGGCTAACTGCAACAAAACAGTCGCATAGTCTGCTGGCGGTTCTCCACCAGCGATGACTTGATCATCACAGGCCCTTTCGCGTTCCAGCTTCAACTGGCGGTCAGCCCACCGGGCCAACGGCTGAAACCAAAAGAGACTCGTCACAACCGAAGTAACCAACTGCCACAGCACATCGCGACGCCCAGCGTGTGCCAGTTCGTGTTTCAAAACCATCCGCAACTGATCGGTTGACCACTTTTTCGCCGCAACCGGCAAGACAACCCGCCTTCGCCAGATCCCCATCGTGAGTGGAACGACTTGCCGGTCGCAGTAAGCCAATTCAACAGACTCCGGAAACCAGTCAAAAGCTCCTGTCTCGATTTTGCAATCAGCAGAACGAGCCGCCGATGCGGTGCGGAAGTGTGCAATCAAAACGCGAAACAACAAAATTAATGCGGTCGCCAGCCAAACCGCAAACGCCATCAGGCTGACGAAGTGCCACGACACCTGGAAACCGGGAGCCGAATTCTGCGACGCGGCGTCCGGCAAACCTGTCGAAGGTTGCGACACGATTGCTAATCCAGCCTCGACCGCCGGGCTGGGGTCTGCTTGCGGTCGAGCGATTCCGGTGGCGCGAGTACCTGTGTCCAAAAGCCGGGGGCGACTTTCCGCGACAGGTGCCAAGGTGAGTGATACCGACGCGTCCGCAGGCGACTGCGAAACCAACCCGAGGGGAATTTCGGGCAGTAAGAGAATGCCAGGCAGAATCAGCAACAGCGACATTACCGCGATTTGCCAAATGGAAAACCGAGTGGCTGCCGAACTGTTTCCCATCAACCGAATCACAATCGCGGCGATGGCCAGCACCAAGGTGCTGCCAACAAGTAAAGCTGCAAGTACCGTTGCAATCATTGAATTTCCTTCCTTGCTTTTTTGATCATGTCCATCATCCGTTGAAGCTCGTCGTCAGAAAGGTTCTGGGCTGACGAATCGAGCAAGGCCGCAAACGTCTCGGACGTTGACCCGCCAAAAAAAGTGTCCACAACACGTTCGATGGCTTTCTTGCGAGACTTCTTGAGACTGCTCGCTGGCCGGTAGAGATAGCGTTTGCCATCGCGTCGATACTTCAACCATTTTTTGTCGACAAGAAATCCCAGCATCGCCCGAACCGCCGAATAGCTTGGTGGGTCTGCCAGATTTTTCTGCACCTCGGCGACGGATGCTTCGCCCAGCTTGATGACCGTTTCGACAATCTGCCTCTCACGTTTCCCCATCTCGAGCGGAGTTTTCTTTTTCGCCATCGCAGCTCCAAGTGCTAATTTATTTGCATGTGCAGTTTTATTAGCACTTCATCGCGGTGTCAAGCCGACTTTGATCGGGAGCTCAGCCTGACACCAGCAAAGGTTTACAGACGGTTAGAAACAGGGGTGGAATTTCTCGCAGGGGGACCTGAGGCCTTACGGCCAACGGACCACTTGGGTACGGCACAGCTTCTTGGTCCGTGAAATGCGCTAATGGTGAGCCAAAACGCATAGGCGGGCGGGTTTCCTTGGGTTTCGCTGGCGCGGCGCCGGCGTCTCGATCAAACGAACTCTGTTCGATAGAATGATGCTTCTCTAACATTCAGGGATTCGATACTTGCCAACTGAACTCAAAAAGCCCGCACCGAAAGCCAGAGCGGCCAAAGCGGCCAAAGCGAAACACCGTCGCCCTGCCCGCAAACGCAAAGAAGCCTTCCGCTTCATCGACCTTTTCGCTGGCATCGGCGGAACGCGACTGGGCATCGAATCGATCGGCGGCAAGTGCGTCTGGACCAGCGAGTGGGACAAGTTCAGCCGCAAGTCCTACGCGGCGAACTTTCAGGACGACCACACGATCTGCGGTGACATCCGCGAAGTCCACGAGCAAGACATCCCGCCGTTTGACCTGCTGGTCGGGGGCTTTCCCTGCCAACCGTTTTCAATCGCGGGCGTTTCCAAGAAAAACTCACTGGGTCGATCCCACGGTTTCCAGTGCAAGACCCAGGGCACGCTGTTCTTTGATGTTGCCCGAATCATCGCGCACCATCGCCCGGCAGTTTTCGTCCTTGAGAATGTCAAAAATCTGCTGTCGCATCGTAAAGGCGAAACGTTTTCGATCATTCGCGAAACACTGGTCAAAGAACTGGGCTACGAAGTCCACTACCGCGTGATCGATGCCAAACACTTTGTTCCACAGCATCGCGAACGGATTTTTATCGTCGGCTTTGACAAGCCCAGCAATTTTTCTTTTGATCAGGTTCGACTGCCAAAACCAACGGCAACATTGGGCAAAATCCTGCATCCCGAGGACGGCAGCGAAGCTGCCGAACCCCCTTTCACCGGTGGCAGCAAAGCCAAAGTCGACCCCAAATACACCCTCTCTGACAAACTCTGGGACTACCTTCAGGGCTATGCTGCCAAACACAAAGCCAAAGGCAACGGGTTCGGATTTGGTCTGGTGGGTAGAGACGACATCGCCCGGACGCTTTCGGCGCGTTACTACAAAGACGGCAGCGAAATTCTTGTTCGCCGCGGTCCGCGATCAAATCCGCGTCGACTCACACCGCGCGAATGCGCGAGACTGATGGGCTTTCCCGACAAATGGAACATTCCCGTTTCAGACACCCAAGCCTACCGCCAATTCGGCAACAGCGTCGTTGTACCGGTAGTCAATGCCATCGCAAAATCAATTGCTCCATCCCTGAAAAACGTTCTTTCGGCGACAGACAACTGAACACACTGAGAACAACTACCGGGTTCAGAAAACAGAGCCTACACCGAGTTGCAGGTCGATCTCTGGAAGAACCGACGCGGCGTTCGCTTGCCGCCGACACCTGCAATCGGGATAGGGGGAAGCCTCTCGGCTTCCCTCCTCCCACACCACCGGGCGTACGGGTCCGTACCACGGCGGTTCGGCTGGTTAAACTTTGGTTTCAGGCTTCAGAAGCAAGGGAACGCCCAGCTCGATCAACGTCGCTC
>CALFWR010000139.1 GCA_937928555.1 uncultured Pirellulaceae bacterium | reverse complement strand
CGATTCTGCTCAGCGGAACATGGGAGTCGACTTACGGTGCGAGCTTGGTTGAAAATCGGGCTCAGATTCGAACTTACGACTCAAACGCTAAAATCAAGGAGAAAACCGCCGCATAGGCCGCGCCACAACGAGACTACACCCCTCGCGAATCGGTAGCGACAGACAGATGTCATCGCCGTCGCGGCGAGTGTTGATGGACTGCAGATGGGACACCGATGCCCCCGGTTGTGAATCCGTGAAAGTGTCGACCCTGATTTGATCAGCAGCAAGCCCGCTAACAGGCAGCGTCAACACGACGACTCAACGCCACGACGCCACAACACCAACTACCCAAACCAGCCAGACTTTTTCAGCTTGGCAATGGAATCGCCTTCGTCGTCATCGATCTTAAAGACCTTCTGCAAATTCATCAGCGTGAACACTGTCATCACGTTTTCGTTGATATTGCACAGCCTCAAGCTGACTTTTTCCTCGCCGCATTTTTTCGAAAAATGGATCAGCTTGCCGATCATCGCCGACGACATAAAGCTGACATTCTGAAAATTCACAACCACCTTGCGGTTGTCGCCCTTGATCAGCTCCAGCAGCTCATCGCCCAGGCCGGTAATGTGGGCTTCGTCAATGATGCTGACGTCCTGAAAGTAAACCACCAGAATGTCATTGTCTTTTCGAGTAAGCAATGTTGCCATTGGGCTGTTTCCACGTCACGACAGATGAATGATATACTTCGTGATTGTAGACATCGCCACTGGCACTGTCCATGAATGAAAAGGCACAGCGGTCGACAGCCCTCAAAGAAGAAAATGCGTATCCGAATCGGCAGAGACAGAAGGTTTGACAACATTTCGCGACGCGATGTCAGCGATTTTAATCGCCTGCTGCAGTTGTTTGTCAGCCTCCAGATCCTTTTTGGCTCACGTCGCGGCGTCTCGTTCCTGCTGCCATTGTTGCTGATCGCGGGCCTCGCATTCGGCGGATGGATGCTATTCAAAGGCCTCAAAGGGCCCGAGCGAATGCTTGAATCCGCTCACGCCCAGTGGGACTCCGGTGTCACCACCGAAAAACTCGACGCGATCAAGAACTACAAAAAGCTGATTCAGATGGAAAATCCGATCGAACCGGGAATGCGTTGGCTGCAAACCGATCGCGACATCCTTTACCGGCGGATCATCGAATACGAATTGCTGTTCGAGAAGAACGAAAGCAGCACACGAGACTGGATCATCCGCGCCTACGACGAGGGCTTTCGCGATCTTCGCCTGCCCGAGGGAGAAGTCATGGATTTTTGGAACAAAACACTCGAATCTTTAAGTGGCCGTAGCAAGAAAACTCCCGCTGAAAAGAAAAGCAAAGGCAAGTTCGGATCGAATCTGCGCCTTGAACAGGGATTATTGACGAGGCATGGGCGTGACTTTCAGTTCAGCCAATGGACGCCGTATCAGTCCGGGTAAAATCGCTTTCCTGCACTTCATCGGTTCGGTGAAAGGTAACATCCATTGCAGACAATTCTCTTTTCACCAAAATCCGCATCCAGCCGAGCCGGGAACTGGACCACCGCCAGTCGCTGGAAACAGATCCTCGAATCAGCCGGTCACCGCGTGACGCTCAGCAACGACCCGGACCTGACACGCTTTGGCAATGCGAAACTGCTGATTGGACTGCATGCCAAACGCAGCGCCAGAATCGCGATTCGATTCCAACGCAGCGACCCTGACCGCCGCGTCATGATCGCACTCACAGGGACGGACGTTTATCGTGATTTGCCTCGCGGTCGCAACATCGTGACGATGACAAAAGCCCTCCAATCCTGCGACCGCATCATTGCTCTGCAGCCCCTGATGATCGACAGGCTTCCCGCCAGGTGGCAGCCCAAGACATCGGTGGTGATGATGGACATGCCGACGCCCAACAGTCGTTTGCCAAACCCCACCAAAAGAAAATTCACCAAAGGCACACTCAACGTGTGCGTCGTCGGTCATCTGCGCCGGGAGAAGGACCCCTTTCGCGCTCAACTGGCGATTCGAAAACTAAAACAACATGGCTCGATCAAAATCACCCACGCCGGCAACGCCCTGAGCCCGCGATATCGACAGATGGCCGAAAAGAAAAATGCCGCCGATCCAAACTGGAACTGGCTGGGCTCGGTCAGCCGCAACCGCGTTGACCAACTGATGCGCCAGTCCGACCTGCTGGTCAACAGTTCAATCATCGAAGGCGCACCGAACATCCTCTTCGAAGCGATGAGCTTTGCGTTGCCGATGATCGTCTCGCGCATCGACGGGCACACCGCAATCCTCGGAACGGACTACCCGGGATACTTTCCCGCTGGCGACACCGACGGCTTGCGACGCCTGCTGCTGCGCGCCGCCAACGAGCGATGTTTTCGCGAGAGCCTCTGCCAGCATGTCCGCCGCATATCGAAGCGTTACAAACGCGGCAACGAAAAGCAGGCGCTTCTCAACGCCATCAAAGCGGCTGTCGTTTAACCCCGGATTATTCACGGGGACGGGCGTTGATTCTACGTCTGGCTAACCGGAGCAAGGGAAAAGCTGAATTTCAACAAGAAATGTAAATCATCCGGTAGATAAAAACCGCAGCGATCGTTTCATCGCATCAGAGTCGCGGATCACGGTCGGAACTAAATCTAACGCCCACGCCTCGCGAATAATCCGGGTTAACTGGCGTTGCTTTTCGCTCGCGGATGAGCTTTCTCGTAAGCCTGTTTCAGACCCGCAGTGCTGACGTGCGTGTAGATTTGCGTCGTGACAAGCGACTTGTGCCCCAACAACTCCTGCACGCTGCGAATGTCTGCGCCGCCGTTTAACAAATGCGTGGCAAAGCTGTGCCGCAGCGTGTGAGGCGATGTCCTCAGGTCCAAATGGGTTTCCTTGAGGTACTTTTCTAACATCCGGCCGACGCTGCGAGTCGTGAGTCGATTGCCGAACTTGTTCAGAAAGACAGCCCCTTCACGACCGCGCTGCTGCTTGGTGGGCTCTCGCTTGACCAGCCAACGCTCGATCGCGCTGACCGCGTAACTGCCAAGCGGTGCCAGGCGTTCCTTTTTGCCTTTACCGCGAACCCGAACCAGTCCGTCTTCAAGGTCCAAGTCGTTCAAGTTCGTTCCCACCAATTCGCTCACACGCAGACCCGCTGAATAGAGCGTTTCGAGTATCGCCGAATCACGGGCACCCGCGGAGGTGTTTTTCGCCGGAGCCGCAAGCAACCGTCCGATCTCGTCGCTGGTGAGGAAGTGAGGAAGCTTCCGTTGCCGGCGGGGGTTACGAAGCGGTTTGGCCGGATTGGATTCGACCAAACCCTCACGTTGTGCGAACTTGAAAAAGCTGCGCAGCGACGCCAGCCGTCTCGAAATCGATGTCGGAGCGTACCCCGCATCGTGCAGGGCCGCGACATAGGAACGCAAATCACGGGGCGTAACCGAGGAGAGAACCGGAACCTGACCCTGCGATTCCACGAACCAGTCACCAAGGATCGTCAGGTCTTCGCGATACGACTTGATCGTCAGCTCGGAAGAATTTCGCTCGACTTGCAAATAACGGAGAAACCTCGTGATCGCCTTTTCGAAAGGAGTCATCGCCACAAAGCGACCTCGCTAAACAAGGTCGTCGTTGGAAAACAGATCTTCCGAGATACCGTTTCGGGTACCAAAGATCTGCTTGGACCCGATCGAACCTGTCGACTCTGTGCCCGACTTTTCGCCCCGTACAGCGCTGCGAACTTTCTGGCTAAGCACCGCAGCATCGTGCCACGAAAAGCTCAACTCCGAATTTGAAGCGTAACGCCCTAACGTACGAAGCGTCTGACTTTTCTGATTATCATTAAAAAGAAAGATGTAGCGTTCTTCGCCTTTTACCAGAGCTACCACGTTAATATCTTTAGACACCGGGAAAACCGTCCTTTGGCGAAAACGCAAAAAGGCGGTTCGATGCTGGTCACGCATCCATGAATGTGACATCCCGCCGAAGTTACGTTTCGGCAAAGAAATCCTGCCAAGCCAGCTTGGATTCAATTTGATGCACGACAGGTGGCAAATCGCTTACGCCGACCCGGCACCAACGCTACGCGTTACACAACCGACACGACTGGCTCCACATTCAAGCGGATCACTTCACCAAATCAACCGGTCGCTGCCGGGCGTCAGTAAGTAAAACACTGCGCTAACGTTTTTCCAAACGCCTGACAATCGCTTCCTCGGGGATGCGGGTCACTTCTACCGAAGCCACCAGGTCGGTTCGCAGGATGTCCGTCTCCTTCTTTCCTGCTGGCATCGTGAACTCGACGATAAACGCACCGATCTGCATTCCCTGACTGGCATAAACCGGCGGCCAAAAGTCCTCGGCACGCGTGGCCATCGCTCGTGCCAGCAGACGCGTGGCCTTCCCTGAAAAGCCACCCATGCACATCTCCAGACGGCCCTGGGACTCGCGATGAAGATAGAAAACAAACGCCACCTCTTCGCGGGACTTTCCCGATCCACAACGAATCCAGTTCCCATTGGCGTCTTCGTAGTACAGCCCTTCTTTGGTCTGCTTGTCATTCTTGCTCAAACTCAAACCGGCCATGCACGAGGGCGGATGAGGATCGTTATCACGGTAACGGAGAAAAAACGGCAGCGATCGCTCCGCCGGAGACTCTACCGAATCCTGAGATTCAAAAGCATTACAGTTGAATGACTTTGACAGGATGATTTCGACAACCGGATTACTTTTGGTGCTACCGATGCCGACCAAAGCTTTGTCACCCTTGGAATCGGAAAAACGGTCATGAACCGATTTGGCACGGCGTCTGACTTCCGGTTCCGCCGCCTGCCCGGGACTCCAAACAAGCGTCTGCTTGAGATGTTCGGGTTGGGGAAGCTCGTCCGATGAGAGGCTCGGCATGCCATTTTCAGGGGGCTTACGAAGCATCGCCGTTCCGCCAAGGGTCGTGACGCCGTTTAGCAACTCGCCAAGCAAAACCGAATCCGACGCTGCCACAAAAGAAACTTCACCGTCGGTGCTGTCGTCCTTGCGAACGCCAACGCACATTTCCAGTCGCTTACGTCTTGCCATCAACTCCCAAAAATTCTCCGGCTCCACCGCAAACAACGCACCCGGCAATTGATCCGGAGTCGCGTGGCCGTGCTCAATCAGGAAATCGCACAGTCGCGAAAGAGCCTTCAACGGAATGTATTTGACTTCGTTTTTCAAAAGAGCCGCAACTTGATGGCGATCAAGCCCGGTGTAGTCCACGATCGCCTTGATCGTTCCGGGTCTTTTTCGCGGATCAGGAACGTGTCCCAGAAGCTCTGCCAAGCGGAAACTGTATTGCATTTTTCTATACCCGCGGAATGCGCATTATTCTTGCGTTAAATTGTAAGGTCTGGACCTTTCCCATAATAATCAATTAACAAATTCTTTCCTTTAAAAGCCTCCTCGAATACCTAGTGGCCGTTAATTTTGCGCAAAATTAGCCACAATCCATCGCGAAGGGAAACACGGCTGCTTTTAATGGCGATTTAGAACAGTCTATCTTCCGTTACGAGAACCGGTTCATACAGGTTTTTCGCGGTTGCGAGCCACCCAGCGAATCCGTTTGCCAATTGGAGCCATCCAAGCTGTGCCCTCACCGAGCCGAGACCGACTTGAGCTTTTTCGGGAAAGTTTTCCAAATGATCTGGAGTAAGCAAAAACCTTTTGATAACGTCCCCGCGCGACACGCCAAAATGAGTCAGTCAATCAACCACAGACTACCCATATGGCCGGAGGTCGCTTCCCCGTTCAGGAGCAAGCCATGCATAGCGACGTATCAATTCACTCACTCAAGGTCCGTGCATTCATTGCATTGCTGGCACTGGCGGTCATCGTTCAAACAGGAACCGATGCACAAGCCCAGCCCCAATTCCCATTTCGCAGCAAGGAAACGGCACCCGCAACGCTGGAGCTAACCCAAAATGCGGGACCATGGATGGTGATGTGCTATTCGTTTTCCGGCGATGACGGCAAGCAACAGGCGATTCGTCTTGCCACAGAATTGCGTGAATCATTTGGGCTCAAAGCCTACACCTACACACATCACTTCGACCTGACTCAGAAGATTCGGGAGAACTCGATCGTCGGATGGAAATACGTTCCCGGCCGCGAAGAGGAAATGATGCTTATTCCCGAGCAAATGACTTCGGCGAACGATAGCAACTTTGAAGAAACCGCTGTTCTGGTAGGGGACTTTGAAGCCATCGACGCTCCCGAAGCCCAACAGATGCTCCGCAACATCAAGAAACTCACTCCAAAATCGCTTCTCCGAGCCCAATCGGATGAATTGATCCGCCGTTACCGCGAGATCATTCAGAGAAACAACTACCCGCTCAGCCACGCGATGCTGCTGACCAATCCCATGCTTCCCGATGAGTATTTTGAAAAGAACGGCCTCGATCCATTCCTGATCAAAATGAACAAAAAGGTAAAATTCAGCCTGTTGGATTGCCCGGGAAAATACAGCGTCCGGGTGGCGACATTCCGGGCCAAATCGACCATGTCTCTCGCTGAGATCAAGCAAAAACAGGACGAACTAAAGTGGTACGAAATGAAAGGCAAAGCCATCAAGAGCAAGCTTGAACAGTGCTACCACAACGCCAACGTTCTTACCAAAGAACTGCGCAAGCAAGGCGTCGAAGCCTACGAGTTCCACGATCGCGAAGAAAGCTACGTGTGTGTCGGCAGCTTTGAGTGGCTCACTCGAACCGACGGCAACGGAAATCGAACTCAAAACCCTGCCGTCCGCCAAACCATTCTCGACTATCGCGGAACCGCCAAAGATGCCAATCGCTCGCTTCGACGTCGTTCGCAAACAGACACTGACCGGATGGTCAACATGATCACCTACCCCAAGGTGCTGCCGTCTCTCAGAAATCGCAAGAAGGGCGAAGAAATTGTTTTCGACGTTCAACCGCTGCCGGTTATCGTTCCCAAGGCACCCAAAACGGCCTCCAAACGAATCTTCGGCAAATTCCGCTAGTGGAGTGTCAGCATTGGATTTTAGGGTTAGCCGTTTTGGCGATAGCCACGGTTCCGAAACGAAAAACCGGGGCTAACGCCCAAACGGCTGATCTGAACAATCCTAATTTTTAATGCTGACAGACCACTAGCCCTCAAACAAGCGAACAATTCTTAGATTCGAAAACTCACTCGGTAAATTTCGCATTGAAAACGCCGAGGCAAATTAGCGCTGTGCGATTTCGGGTGAAACGAAAATTTTGGAAAACGAATTTTTACCTCGATAACAACACCACTTCCGGAGTTGTGCTATCAAAACATCGCTTGTTTAAGGAC
>CALFWR010000138.1 GCA_937928555.1 uncultured Pirellulaceae bacterium | reverse complement strand
GTCGTCATCGTCGTCATCCATTTCGAGATCGTCTTCTCCAAGAGCGATCCCTTCTTCCATCTGCTTTCTGGCAGTGGCAATACGTTTAGCAAGTGAATCAGGATCCTGCGCTTTACCAAGAGCAGCTTCCATTTCGATTTTTTCGTTGACCCAATGCTCAAACAGACAATCGTCCATCAGCATCATTCCAAACTTGGCACCCGTTTGAATCGCCGAGTTAATTCGGAAGGTCTTGTTTTCACGAATCAAGTTCGCGATACCGGGTGTGACAACCAGCGATTCAAATGCAGCAACACGACCGCCACCAATTCGTGGCAACAGCGTTTGAGCAAGAACGCCAATCAAGGAAGATGACAACTGCGTTCGAATCTGATCCTGAAGATTTCCAGGGAACGCATCAATGATTCGGTTAACGGTGCCTTGAGCACTGTTGGTGTGCAGGGTTCCAAAAACAATGTGACCTGTTTCCGCAGCCGAGATCGCAGCCTCGATCGTTTCGAGGTCACGAAGCTCGCCGACCAGAATCACATCCGGATCCTGACGCAAGGCACGACGAATCGCTTCGGCAAAGCTAGGCACGTCGACACCGACTTCACGTTGGTTGATGGTCGATTTTTTGTGGTAGTGATAAAATTCGATCGGATCTTCGATCGTGATGATGTGGTGGTCGACCCGCTCGTTGATGAAGTTCACCAAACTCGCCAGGGTCGTCGATTTACCCGAACCCGTCGGGCCGGTGACCAGAATCAAGCCACGCGGACGCATGACCAGTTTGGTAAAGACATCAGGGATCCCGATGAATTCCGGAGTAAGCATCTCGTTGGGGATCTGCCGCAGGACCATCGCAATCTGGCCACGCTGCTTGAAAATCGACACGCGGAAACGGGCTTTGTCTGCGTAAGCAAAACCAAAGTCAGCACTGCCGACTTCTTGGAGCTCGCGTTGGCAGCGTTCGGGCGCGATACTCTTCATCAGCGCCACGGTGTCTTCGGGCTCGAGAACTTTGGTCTCAAGTTTCCTTAAACGCCCATGCAAGCGAAACACCGGCGGTTGTCCGGTGGTTATATGGATATCGCTGGCGCCCTGTTTGACACAGGCTTCCAGCAATTTGTCAATTAGAACCGTTGCCATCTAAAGGTTTCTCGTGGTGGCGTGTTCGTCTGGTAAATATGACCCGTGCGGCGGTTCCAACGAGTGGATCGTGTCGCAAATGGATCGTCTTGGTTTGGAAGTGGCCGCCTCGAGACCAATGCCATTGTTCCCAGAGTCGCCGCAAAGTCCAAGAATTTCGCGCGATTTGACGTTTATGAGGCCAATTTCGTCCCAAATTGGCAATTTGGGCGGCAGATCAAGCGTCTTGCTCGGTCCGTTTCGCGACCCGAAGGACCTCTTCAAAGGTCGTGATGCCTTGGGCGACTTTGTCCAAGCCATCCATATAAAGCGTGGACATGCCGTTGCTGATGGCGTAGTCGCGAACGAGATTCGTCGGTGAATTGTCAAAGATCATCTGTCTCACTTTGGCATCAATGAGCAGCATCTCATAAATCCCGATCCGGCCTCGATAGCCCGTTTTCTGACAGGAATTGCAGCCTTTCCCCTTCCGGAATTTGGCAACGGCAACCTGCTCGGCTGTCATTCCGGACTCTTTGATCTCGTGCTCAGGCGGCGTGTACGGGGCACCGCATTTCTTGCAAATCGTCCGCACCAGACGCTGCGCCAGAATCGCCACAACCGAACTGGCGACCAAATATCCGGGCACCCCGATGTCAACCATTCGTGTAATAGCAGTGGGCGCATCGTTCGTATGAAGTGTACTGAAAACCAAGTGTCCAGTCAGTGAGGCCTGAATACCCATCTGTGCCGTCTCTTGGTCACGCATCTCGCCGACGAGGATGACATTGGGTGCCTGACGCAGCATCGAGCGAATAATGCGGGCAAAGTCCAACCCGATCTGGTGTTTTACCTCGACCTGATTGATGCCCGGCAGGTAGTACTCGACGGGGTCTTCGGCGGTGATGATCTTGCGGTCGGGTCGGTTCAGGCTGTTGAGGGCAGCGTAGAGGGTGGTCGTCTTTCCCGAGCCCGTTGGACCTGTCACCAAAATGATACCATTGGGTCGGCGGGTCAGCCCCATGAACCGCTTGAAGGTATCCTCAGAAAAGCCCAACTGTCTAACGCCGATCTTGATGTTGTCTTTGTCCAGCAAACGCAGAACGGCGGATTGGCCCTGGTTGGTGGGAATGATGCTGACACGGAGGTCGAGTTCTTTTTCGCCAATCGAGACTTTGATACGTCCGTCCTGCTCGCGGCGACGCTCGGCGATGTCGATTTTGGCCAGAATTTTGATCCGCGAGATCACCGCACCCAACTGACGGCGGGGCAGGGTATCGCGCACGTGCAGGACGCCATCGATGCGGTAGCGGATTCGCACCCGGTCCTCGAAGGGCTCGACGTGGATATCGCTGGCTCGTACCTGGACGGCTTCGGAGATCATGAGCTGGACCAGACGGACGATCGCACTGCTGCTTTCGTCGACCTCGTCCTTGTTCATTTCATCAGCTTCATCGACCGTTTCGGTGAAATCGATGGCGGTGTCGGTAAATTCCTGAAGGATCGAGTCAGCCGATTCACCCTCGATTTGCCCGTATTTCTGGTTGATCGCGTCGAGGATCGCCCCGCGAGGCGCGAGAGCCACCGAGACATCGCGGTTGAGAATGAAGCGGAGCTTTTCGATCGTATCCACGTCGTTGGGCTCGCTCATGAGGACTTTGAGCCCGCCTTCGGTTTCGGCCAGCGGCAGCACGGCGTTCTCACGGGCGACCGTTTCGGGCATCAGCTCGATGACCATTTCGGGAATATCGACGGTGCTCAGATCGACGTATTCCATCCGGTGGTAGCCGGCCTGCGCCTGCATGACTTCGGCTTCGGTCAGATAACCGCGGTCCACGATCGCCTGTGAGAGGGAGCTTTTTTGCTGACGCGAAAGACTATCGACGTCGAGAATTTGATCTTCGGTGAGCAGTTTGCTTTTGATCAGGTGTTTGGCGAAGCCACTGATTTTTGCCATCTTTTTCCTCGTATTCCCTGGAACCACGACCCGGATGTATTTTGGTGCAGTACCAGTCCGGAAGCACCGTGTCGCAACCCTTGGGACGGGTGTATCGGTGCTCTGAGCCTAAATCAAACCCCTGCATGTCGCAATTTTGAATCGGGGATTCTGGCTCGATTCGTCAACGATTGCCAAGGTTTAGGGTTTGGAAGGGGCGAGAAGAGACGTTTCTTTAGACGCAAAAGCTACCTCGCGGATTCCCATATTTTTTGGGCATTTTTTCTTAGCTGGTCCGCAAGCTCGTACTGACCGGCCTCTTCGAGCTCAGCGGCGGCCTGTTCGACCATCCGGGCGGCGTTGCGGGTTCGGGTGCTGGAAGCCCGAATTGCGGTGCTGGGTCGGGAAAGCTGCGGACTGCTTGGGCGACGCGTTTGCGTTTGCTGCGAGTGATTAGTGTGCTTTGTTCCGACGGGACTTTCCAAGGCAACGGTGCTGACAACGCCGGGATCCTTGTTTCCCAGCCATGCCAGACGAATCTGACCGTTCGAGTGGGCGTTGACGATCACTTGTGCGTCTGACTCCTTGGCCAACAGACTGACCACGCTTTTTTTCTGGTTCAGATTGAAAACCCTGGCTGCCTTGGCGACCGTTCTATTGTCACCGATGACATCTACAAAGTCGCCCACCTTCATCAAACCTTGCATCGCATCCTCAGGTGGTACTTTGACTGAGATCACTTTGTGCCCACGCGGAATCGTCGGATTCCATTCTTCAGGCTCTTTGCGGGGCTTCTGGGGATCTGCGGCGGCAGTTTGGGCCTCCATCAGGTCTTTTTGGACAGCCTCAAACGCCTGCCGTGCCTTGAGCAGCTCGCGAAAGTCGGGAGCCGCCTGATCGACGGTCTGCTTTGCCTTGGTCGGATCCAACTGCAAATTGAGCCCTTTGAGCTGTTCGGCAACGCCACCGCCGAGCTTTTCCCGAATCGCCATGATTTCGTCGAGTTCCGCTTCGAACTGAATCGGGCTTTTTTGCACGGAATTTGGCTTGAGCGTGGAACCCTGACGCGGTTTGTCCGTCGAAGGCTTGTTCGGAACCTGCAACGGCTTCGTTTGCCGAGCTTCCAAGGTGAACATCGGGACAAGGAGAATCGCGAGAGTTGCGAAAGCTGCCAGCGATATTCCGCTGAACCGGTGACTTGTGTTGTTGCTCATGGGTGGCTCCTGGATTGCAGGTGATTAAATGGATCCGAACGAATATAAGGAATTTACGAACCGGAGAGAAACGCATTCTGCATGCTGCCACCAGCCGATAGCCGGCGATAGCCCTTGGGTCAAAGCCCGCAGGCTGAAAAAGCCTACCGGTGATGGTTCGAATCGCCACCAATCGCGGCAATTCCAATAGCATCGCAGAAGCGGGACAAGTATCCTGTAAGTGGACTTTTTGAAGGCAACTGCCGAGTTGATTGGCAGCCCTTTGGCCCCTTTTGGCACGAGTGCCTGTTTTGGCTTTTGAGGTTTTCATGATTTTGACAACAAATCGATTTCGGATTTTCTGTCTTCCGTGTGCCATCCTGCTGGCATGGTCCGGCATGGCTTTGGGGCAGGGCGACAAGTTTGTCGAGTACCCGGTTGCCGATGAGTACCAGTCGGTTGAGGTTCCAAAAGGAATTGAGTCGGACGAGCGACGTGCTTTGACTGCGAGGAACTCGGCGGCCCGCACAAAAGTCCGCGACGGCCTGAAGCTCACCCAGGAAGCGATCGCCAGCGGCGGCAATCTGGACAGCGAACAGGTCCAAGCCTACCTGGACGGCTATGCCTTTCCAACGCTCACGCAGCAGTCACAGTTGACCGACGCCGGTGGGATGCGAGATCGCTTTCTGCGTTCGTATCTGCCTTCGTCGCTTTCGACCCAGGCTCGATCGAATTTCATCAACAGCGTGGCAGTTCCAAAACTCAAACGCATCATCGAAGACGAAACACTTTCGCCTGCCGCCCGGGTCAACGCATGCGTGTTGATGGCCACACTGGACGAAAGAATTCTTGATCGCCGTAACCGGGTGCCTCCCCAACCATCCTTGGCAGCGCTCGGCGTTCTCAATGACATCCTCCAGGGCAACGACTACCCCGAGTACCTCAAGGCGACCGCCTTTTCGGGAGTTCTCAGGCACGTGCAAGTTGACGCGGCCAACACCACCTCAAGAATCCCCGCAGCAACGACCAATTCGCTGATCACTTTCGTGACGCAGTCATGGGACAAGATCCTTACCGAAGATGCACAGCTTGAGAATGATTTGAACCTGTGGAAGATCGGACGCGGACTGGAGTTTATGTCTTCGGTGAACGCACCGGCCAAGACGACGGAATTCTTTGACCGCATGTTGACGCTGGTTTCAGAGGACAGCCAGGTTCCGGTTTGGGTAAAGATCAATGCAGTTCGTGCCATCAGCCAGACTCCCGTGTCGGGCCTGGACCAGGCAAAAGCCAACACCGCTGTCGAGCAGGTTGGCGATTTCGTGGCACGAGTGCTTGCCATGGAAGCCAACAATATCGACCAGGGTATCGATTCACTCATCTACGACAACCTGCTTTACGACGACGTTGACCTTGAAACCAAAGGCACCAGCTATCTGGATACAACTTCGGGCGCTCGCGGAACCAGCGGCGGCGGAGGGCTCGGCGGCATGGGAATGGGAATGGGCGGTGGTATGGGCATGGGCATGAGCGGCGGTGGCGACATGGGCATGAGTGGAGGCGGCGACATGGGCATGGGAATGGGCATGGGTGGCGGCGCGGGCAGTTCCACTCGCGGTTCGGCAGCCGAAGAGATGAAACCCATTGTCGAGCTTCCTGTTTATCAAATGAATCAGGTTCGCCGCCGGGTCAAGCTTGCCGTGTTCACGACCAAAGAGTGGTTCGCCAGCAAAGGTCTTCGCGAAGGAGTTTCGCCCAAGCACAAGAGCGCCATGCTGGTTCTGGACGAAACTTTCGACAAGCTTATGGAAGACACCGATGTTGGTCTGGTCAATCTGGCGGCCGACACCGGAGAAAGTGGTTCCATGTCGCCTTTCGGTAGCGGCGGTCAGGGCTCGGGCTCAAACTCGCGTTCGGGCTCAGGCTCGCGATCGGGATCGGGCTCCAAGGACTCCATGCATTCCAAAAGCGTCGCCGTTCAGCTCAAGGAAGTCCTTGAAAAGGGAGCCCAGGAAGTAGCTGATCTGGTTTCCAACAGCATGAAAGGCAACGCCGCGCCCGCAAGAGCACCGGCGGCAACGGGTGAAGATGAAAACGACAATCCGCTGTTCGGCAACTAGCACTAGTGGTCTCTCAGCGTTAAAAATTAGGATTGTTCAGTTCAGCCGCTTGGGCGTTAGCCCCGGTTTTTCGTTTCGGAACCGTGGCTATCGCCAAAACGGCTAACCCTAAAATCCAATGCTGACACTCCACTAGCGCCCGGTTGCGTCTCGGACTTTAGTGGCGAAAGTCGCACACCCAAAGAAAGCAGCACGCTTCCGAGGCGTCTGAACTCCAAAGGTAACACCGCCCGCCTTCTCCGAGGCGTGAAAAATCGACGAGAGCCGAGCTGCGTAACTCCAGCCAGGCGATTAATCAATTCCGGCCGGCGTGAGTCTCTCACGCCAGCTTTTTTTGTGTCACGTTTCTCAGTTTCTCTTTTCCCGGTTCGGCTGCACGCACATGGATTCGGTTGGCGTGTTTTCAGCTCTGGCGGCTGCATTTTTGTGGACGCTCTCGAGCATGCTGTGGGGAAGAATCCGGCTGACGGCCTTTGTGCTCAACGCGGTTAAAAACTCGATCGGGTCGGTGCTGATTGTGGCCCACCTGCTTGTGATGAGTCTTTTGCTAAGCGACTACGATGTTTTTGCGCGATTCTCGCAATTGGACTCGCGTGCCTGGATTTGGCTGTCGCTCAGTGGCCTTGTCGGGCTTGTCATCGGCGACACGTTCTACTTTCGCAGCCTGCAGATTTTGGGGCCCAGGCGGGCTTTGATTCTGGCCTGTCTGAGTCCACTGTTTGCCACGGTGCTGGGAATCGTGTTCCTAGACGAGATCCTTCACACCCTGGTGGTCGCGGGAATTCTATTGACCGTCACCGGAGTCATCACCGTGGTGGCGGATCGGCGGGCCGACGCAGAATCGCCCGGACTGATGCCGGGCTCATTTGCCGCCGGGATAACCGCAGGAATTTGCGGATCGCTGTGTCAGTCGGTGGGCGGACTTTTCTCTGTGATGGGAATGAAGTTTTGCTTTCCGCTGGAAGCCACCTTCATTCGCCTGCTGTTCGCCGCGATCACTTGCGTGTTTCTTCTTCTGGTCACTCGCGATGCAAACCGGACGCCGACGAAAACCGTTTTCTCCATGAAGTTCATCCGCGTCCTCGTTCCGGCCACGATGCTCGGAACCTGGCTGGGAGTTTGGCTTAGCCAGGTTGCGTACAAGAACACCGCCCTGGCGCTGGCCCAAACGCTGCTTGCGACCTGTCCGCTATTTGCGATCCCCGTGATGTGGATCCTGTACCGCCACAAGGCCAACCTGCTCGCAATCCTGGGAACCATCGCAGCGATCATCGGCATCTGGCTGGCAGTCCAATGGAGCCAGGTACCGCCGGTTAAGTAAACCCGGATTATTCACGACGACGGGCGTTGATTTTACGTCTGGCCAACGGGAGCAAGGGAAAAGCTGAATTTCAACAAGAAATGTAAATCGACTGGTAGATGAAAACCACAGCGATCGTTTCATCGAATCAGAGTCGCGGATCACTGTCTCAACTGATTCTGACGCCCACGCCTCGTGAATCATCCGGGGTAAAGGCTGTGAATTACAGCCGGCGTACCGCAACACCGAATCGCATTCGAAAATTCGGTTCACTTCGCTGATGCAAACTTTGATATTGAAATCATTGGGTGAACTGCAAGTCACGCCCACGCCTCGTGAATCATCCGGGCTGAGAGTCAAAACTTTTCGATGGCCAACAGAACCGAAAAGTGCAGTAGCACGTCATCTGAACGCGATGGCACCTGACTACCAAATTGCACGCGCTGGAGATGCGACTGACAGATCAGGGCGAATTGCAGAGGCGATGATCCCACCGGGCTCAAATCGCCACCCGAACCCGTCAAGCCAGAGAAATTAACGTTCTCTGTAAACGATACGACCCTTGGTCAGGTCATAGGGAGAAAGCTCCACGCGAACTTTGTCGCCCGGAACGATACGAATGAAGTTGCGACGCATCTTCCCCGCCACATGGGCCAGCACTTCGTCGCCGGTTTCCAACTCCACCCGAAAACGAGTGTTCGCCAAAGCCTGCGTTACAGTGCCGTCTACTTCGTAAGATTCTTCTTTAGGCATTTAACCCCTTTTCAAGTTTGATTTTGCGACCGCAGAATGGTGTCGGTCACTCCGCCAGCAATCTTGCCGTCGAATTCACCTACAATATAGGATGGGCTTGGCAAAAGTCCAGTTGAACCGGCCATCTCTCCGGCAGACCACCTTAACCTGGGGTCTACATTGCAACCAACACCAAACACAGGAAGCGGCAGACGCCCGCCATCTCGATGACTTCACCCGGCCCCAGCCCAAGTCGCAACCTTTCACTGGTCGACTCCATCTGCATCATCGTCGGAACGATCATTGGAGCCGGGATTTTCCGTGCTGCTGCCTCGGTTGCGGACATGGCCGGCGGGCCAATGATCATGGTCGCACTGTGGGTCATCGGCGGGCTGATGGTGATGGTCGGAGCATCGTGCTTTATCGAACTGACCACCCGATTTCCCGACGAACCCGGCGGTGACTACGCCTACCTGAAAAAAGCCTGGGGGCAACCGGTTGCCTTTATGTTTGCTTGGGCAGCGTTCTGGATCGTCCGCCCCGCGAATATCGGCGTGATGGCGGTTGTCTTTGCCGAACACCTCGTGAGGATCCTTCCCGAAAGCTTTGGCCAATTACAGATCTGGCCGCCACCATATATTGTTGTGGCTTTTCTCGCTGTGCTTGCCCTGTCAGGGGCCAACCTGATCGGCATCCGCCAAGGAACCCTCGCACAGAACGTTCTTACTTTCGCCAAAGTCGCCGGGATTGGATCCATCATTGCTCTGGCGTTGTTGAACCCCGCAGAAACGGCAACCGTGGTCGCCGCACCAGCGACCGCAGAGGAAAAACCGTTTTCGATTTGGGGACTGTGGACGCCGCTGGTTATCGTGATGTTCTGCTACGGTGGCTGGAACGACCTCGCGATGGTGGCGTCAGAGATCGAATCGCCGAAACGAAACCTGTGGCGATCAATCGTCTTTGGCGTCGGCATCGTGATCGCAGTTTACGTGGCATTCAACGTCGCGCTGTGGGTGGGACTGGGTTACCAGGAAACAGCGGGCTCCTCTTCAGCAGCAATTGACCTGGTCGAAAAAGCACTTGGCGGCGACACGCCGCTTGCCAAACGAAGCGCGGATCTGATCGCGGCTCTGGTCTGTGTCTCCTGTCTGGGAGCCATCAACGGAATGATCATCACCAGCCCACGAATCTACTACGCCGTCGGCAAGGACTACCCTGCGCTTTCATTTCTCTCGCAGTGGAACCACGAAAGGTCCTGTCCCTGGCAGGCCATCGCGACCCAGGCGGTGGTGACGTGCGGACTGCTGCTGTTGTGCAGCCAATACTCGAATGTCTTTGAGGTCCTGACTAACGGATCGGCTCCCTATTTCTGGACATTCCTCGGGCTGACGGTGCTTAGCCTGTTTCGATTCCGACAAATGGACAACGCAGCAGGCACTTCAACGGACGCTGTTCTGGTACCGCTGTTTCCATTTCAGCCCATCTTCTTTGCCATCGTTTGTGTCGGGCTGTCAGTCAGCTCGACGATATTCCTGATCGAGAAAGGCCTGACTTACCCCGCGCTCGGGATCGGACTAATGATGCTCGTTGGCGTTGGCCTGGGCATGGTGCTCAAGAGCAACAAGTAATCGCCTGTGGCTACCAGTTGATCACGCCCATCATGGCACCATCTTCCCGCGCCGCCAGATCACTTAACAGTTGGGCTTCCACGTCGACCGAAGCCGCATGGACCGAACCGTCGGCCATCAGGAAACTGCAAGTCCCCGGGTGCGGTGAACTGAATCCCCCCACCACATTCGCGGGTGCCGGAACTCCGCCATACTTGGCTGTCCAGCCGGACTGATCCAGGACTTCGCTTCCGTTTCGCAGCGTCGCTCGCGTACCGGATGCCCAGCCCAAGTCGCTCGCATCGTTCAATTTTTCTCCAATCAAAATCGTGTTACTGCTGCCATCGAATATGTCGCCATACCGAATCGCACTATTAAGAAACAGCAGTCCGTCGTTGTCATCGTCGATGGGGGCCTCGACACTGTGATGGCAACCGGCGTAACACGACATCCCCGGAAGCCCTGCACCGGGCCCGGCAGGAAGCCGCTGCGATGGACACTCGAAAACGGGGATTCGCATCAGCACCGCAGGAGCGTTGGCCCCGGCATAAGCACCCGCGTCGACATCGAAAAAACTGGCGATCCCGTTTTGCTCGACAAAGGGAAGCAGGTGCACCAAAAAGCCCGTGTGCTGCCCGACTGGCTTGGCAAGAATCGGCCCTTTCTTGTCCATCACTCCCGGCGGCAGGTTGCCGACAGAGAACTCATAGTTGTGCATCGCCATCCCCAACTGCGCGAGGTTGTTCAGACACTCGGTCCGCCTGGCGGCTTCGCGCACCTGCTGCACCGCAGGAAGCAACATTCCGATCAGGATTCCGATGATCGCAACCACCACCAGCAATTCGACCAATGTAAAGCCCCGTGAATTGCAAGATTGTTTCCGCTTCATTTTTTCTCTCCGCTGTTCCAGTCCTGAGCCTGTAATTTGATCGAGTAAGTCGTCTGCTGCTCAACCCGCTGGGGGTCTCCCACCGTCGCCACCACTTCCAGCAGGTCATTACTGTCGACCCGCCACTTCACAGTTGATTTTTCGTAACCCGTCACATCAACCGAAGCCTCCCGCCACGCATCGGGTTCCTGTTTCCCGCCGCCACGATGTTTTCGGATCGCCATCGCCACTCCGGCATCGACCAAAAGCCGTGTCTGCTGCATCTGAAGCTCCCGTTTAAGCTGCCTGCTCTGGCCCATGCTCAGCTTCGCAGCGGCCAACAACAAAAGCGCCACCACGCCAAAGGTCACCAGCACCGCGATGATGACCGCGCCGCGACGCGATTGCGATGGATGCTTTTGCCTTCGCTTGCGGATTTGCATGCGGAATTGCTTTTTCACCGAACGCCCTCCCTGAGCACACCCATCCCCGGCGTCATCCGCAGGCGCAAATCCATCCTTGTCGCTGCCTTGAGTTGTTCGCTGAACTTGCGATGAACCTGTAACGTAATCGACTCGGGCATCTCGGCGGCGTCCCAAACCAGCGACGCCTTTTCGGCAAACCGGATGACCTCGTGTTTTTCTTTTTCGCCGCTCCGGTCGACGATCCGCAACTCATTGTCGGAAATTGCGATTTCAATACCGCCGCCGCTGTTCTCAATCTGCAGCGTCTGACCTGACAGCGAAATACCGTTTCCGTAGCGGACCAACTCGCGAATGCCCCTGGCGTGCTCGATCGCTCGCGCATGATCCACCCGAGCACGAACCGACGAAGTGTATTGCATGGTCTTGCCGGCCCACAAAACACACATCGACAACAGCATCACCACCAGCGTCATCGTCACCAGCAGATCGACCAAGTAGAAACCGCTGCGTCTCATTGGCCTTGCTCCTCAAGCTGGCCTTCTTCCCGAACCAGCCAACCGCAAAGCCGCACCGGTTTGGCGTCCTTTCCCGTTCGATCCCAGGACAACTCCAGCGTCACCCGCGCCCCAAGATCGTCCTTGCTCATCGTTCCACTCAGCGTGGCACCGGGAAGCTTTTTCCGACAGGCCTCCGACGGTTCCATCGTTTTGATTTCCTCTTGAGCCTGCTTCAACGGCAACAGCGTCACACGGTCCAGTTCATTTCTCAGCTCTGCGGTGGCAAACTGAAAACGCTCGGTCTGTTTGCATATCGCATTGATCCGATACACCATGCCCGTGGCGATACTCATCATCGCAGTCATCAGAAAGCAGCAGATAAAGACCTCCATCTTCATCATCCCCGCTCGAAAACGGCGTCCTGGCTTGCGTTGACTCATGGATTTCCCACCGTTGACATGACCGTGAGCAAAAAATTAAGGAACGACCAGGCAACAACAAACACCGCCACCGTCAGAATAATGTGTACCGCCGTGACCAGCAGCTGAAAAAGCCACCCACGGCGATCTTCTCCCACAAATCGCCCCGACCGGGCCACGTTGGAAACCAACCAGGCTTGCGTTTCCCGGTCACCCAGGCGGCTTATCGCGTTTGCCTGATCCGTCGAAAGCGTCCCGTTTTCGACCTGCTCCGCCCAGTCGATTCCGCGCTTCGCCGCAGCACCAAAAGCAACGCCCTGGATTCTCCACGACAACGCCATCTGCTTTCTGGTCTTTGTAGAAAGCGACACTTGCCGCCAATTCCACGGATTCCAACGTTTCAGATATCCGATCAGAAAACGGCTGTTCCGCATGAACAGAAACAGAATCAGCAGCACAACAATCAACAAACTGAGAATTGCCGAGACATACCCAAAGAAAATCACCAGCGACGTCAACAGCGGAAATTCTCCGAAACGTTCCATCCCAAACTCGTCGCCCATCTTTTTGAATTCGGGCAGGATGTAGGCCCCGATGAACGAGAGTATCACGCCAAAGAACCATACCTTGAGCACCAATCGGATCGCCCGTGATGTGATCGTTTGTTCGTGCTGCACCACGTTGGCTTCGTCATACGTGCTGTGAGCCAACCAGCCACGGAAAAAGTCAGACCTTTGCATCGGGCTCATCGCCGTCATGGTTTTGGCCAGCGGCGACGGGATCAAACGACGCAGCAGACGGTTCGCTTCATCGGGCTTTCCTCCGGCTCGGCTGGCAGCAGCAAACGACGCCGTCTTTGCACTGCGGGTTTCTTTGGCGAATGCCTTCAGAAGCGAACCGGCATCGACGCCGTGCTCCGACTCCACCGCCAGGATCCCCAACAACATTCGTTGCTCTGGCGTCATCTGACAGGAGAAGTCTTCCACCATCTGTTCCAGGAACAGACTTTGCCGAGCGGCGTTCAAATCAGCACTGTTGGCATTCACTAAAAGATCCCTCCAGGCCCGCCACCGGAAAGACCGCTAATGATCGCAAAAAGCGGCATCAGCAACGACACGATGGCAAAGAAGAAAAACGCAATTAACAGCCAACCCCAAACCGAAACGTACAACGAAACCCACCAGTCAAGAAAATTTCCCGAACGGTCCCGGTACCACGTCGCGATCTGTCGAAGAAACGCAACTTTGCCGGGGGAATGCGGCAGCTCAATTCCCGTCTGGACCGTGGCAAACCTTCGACCCGCAAAAGCCGTTTTCGAATCGGCAATCCTGTTTGCTTTGCGAACCAGCCAGCGCGACCCCGAAGCATCAGCGGCCATCGAAAAAGACTTCCCCTTTGCACCTGCCTCCAACAACAAGCTGCAATGAAACAACCAACGCGACACAGCCAATCGCCTGCCCGTGAACCACCTGTCAACCATCCCCGGGCTGCCAGGATTTTTTGCTTTGCCGATCGCATTGAGCAACAAGTACCCGGGCAAAATCAGCGCCGCCACCCCCACGATCAAGAACGAATACCAACGCACCACCCGGCCAATCCAGATTACAAAATTTGTAACTCTCGGAAGGCCGACCCCGAACTCGACATATATCTTCTCGAACTGTCCAATCAGCAACCAGGAAAGCAAAACAAGGCCAATCATCGAAACCAGTGTCAGCAAAACTGGCCACAACAGGACTCGGCCAAGCTTCCTTTCTCCGGCACCGTGTCCCGCCAGCAAGCTCACACCGCGACGAACCGCACCGGCAATCGCGTCGGCCGGTTTTCGACCCTGATCCACATCCACCAGCAGCGGTGTCACAAAAGCCAACACATCGGGCCGCATCGCAACCGCCTCGGTCGTGACTTTGCCTCGCAAAAAGTCACTGACAACACTCAGTTGCTTGCCCATCGAGGTATCAACCCCCAGCGAACGAACATCCAGCTCATCCGCCAAAGATCCACGAACCTGTTCCAACGCATCGAAATGTCGATTCAACAATTCGACATCCTCCGCTCTATACTTCGCATTCGCTTTTCCGCGCTGCCGATTCGAATAGCTCATGCCCGCCCCCGCAACGAAAGGTCGTAAAGCAACGCAACCAATGGCGAGAACACCAGCAGGCAGTAAATTAGCGCGATCATTCCGCCAACCACACCCACGACCACAAAAGTCCCCCACCGCTGCAATCGCAGCCAACATCGCTGCGACGCAATCCGCAAAAACTGACTCCACGCGAACAGGTCCGCCGGCGAGCTATCTTCGTTGCCAAGCCCGACCACCAGTTCAGCTTTTCCCTGATCGTCCAGCGCCGCCAGTTCCGCCGAAAGCACAATCGCTTTCTCGCAAGAGACACCGCAAGCCAACAGCAACCGCAACGATTGGATCGCAGTCGAAAGCGACTTGAACCGCAAATACTCTTTCCCACCCAACAGGTTCGCCGTCCCGATCATGCCACCCATGACCATCCACAGCAAAAGCAAAACCAGAAACACGAGAAACACAATCGTTGCCGCCGCGGAAAAATCCCCCAGCGCCGTTAACGGGCGATCCTGCGCCGCCAACGTGCCGGCCATCGTCAGCAAGTCATGATGCATTGCTTGCATCTCCGGCAGCATCCGCTCGCGAAAAAGCATCATCCCCACGATCGCGACCAGCGTCAGCACGACCAGGTAAACAAACGTTCGGCGGAACAAGCGAACGATGCGCAAGCGGGCACTGGTTCGCAAGCAAAGATTCTCCAGCACCGTTCCCATCGATCCGGTCAGCTGAAACACCTCCAACGCCGCCCGCATCCGTGATGAGCTTTTCAACAGCTCTCCCTGCGACTGGAGTTTCTTCTCCGAAAGCCGATCGATCTTTTGCTCGCACTGACCGACTTCAAGCGGTGCCTTGGCAGATACCGCGACACTCAAATTCGAGAAAAAGTCTTCCTGCGTTGTGTTCAATGTGCGCCCCAATCCTGACCTTGCCACAGTATACAGCCGACCGGGTGTCGTCGCGAATCGAGCTAAAGTCCACCACTCTATCCCGCCCTGGCAATCCTCACACCGCAGGACTGGACCGGGCTCTGCGACTTGCCTTCAAACATAAACTCGGATTATTTCACGAGGCGTGGGCGTCAGAATCAGCTCCGACAGTGATCCGCGACTCCGATGCCATGAGACGATCGTTGTGGTTTTCATCTACTGAATGATTTACATTTCTTGTTGAAATTCAGCTTTTCTATCGCTGCTGTTGGCCAGACGTAGAACCAACGCCCGTCGCCGTGAATAATCCGGGATAACGGAATCGATCGGCTCCTTGGATGCCGCCAAGGGTGCGAGCATCACCAAGGGTGCGAGCAGAACACGGGCGGCGAAGCCCCACCCTCTCGAGCCGCGAAGGCGTCCTGCTCGCCAAATAAGAATCACCTAGAAAGATAGTCTCCACGTCGGCGAAAGCCCCCCGCGTTGGCCCCCACCGAGTTTAGCGACGGTTCCGATTACGCAGGCTACGCGGGTGAATCAGAGCGTCCCGGACACGGAATTCCACTTGACATGCTGCCTGCTCCAGCGAGAGTATAAAATTCGCTAACGCACCAACTTTCTTTTCGATTCTCACCCGGAGAAGGCACCTTGATGACTGTAGATTTGGCAATTGTAGGCAACGGTATCTTGGGCCTGATGACCGCTTATGAATTGACCAACAAAGACCCCAATCTTTCGGTTGCAATCATCGGTCCGGCAAACCGTGAAGGGGGTGCAAGCCAAGCATCCGGTGCGATGCTGGGCTGTTTCGGCGAGATCACCGGTTTGACGTTTGCCACCGAACAGGCCGACAAAAGATTCATGATGGCCTACGACGCACACAAGCGCTGGCCTGGTGTCGTCGACCAGCTTAACTCGATGGTCCCCGCAGAACACCAACAGGAAATCAATCAGGGCACCTTCATCGTCCTCAATCCCTGCTCGGGGCAAATTGAAAGCGACAGCTTCAGGGAAATGCTCGCGACGCTTGATCGCCTGAATGAACCCTACGAAGAAATCGATCCAAGAATCATCGAAGGCTTCAATCCGAATGAAAACCTTCGTCCGTTGCGATCGATTGTTATTCCCAACGAAGGATCGATCGATTCAAGACGATTCATGTCGGTGCTTCGATTCCTGCTGGAACAACGAAACGTTCAGTTTGTTGACCAGAAAGCCCTTGGCTTTTACCAGGAAGGCGCCGGTTTCGCAGTTGATCTGGAAAACTCTGACACCGTTCAATCAGAAAAGTGCCTGTTGGCCGCCGGAGCCTACACCCAGCACTTCCTTGACGCCCACCCGGATCTCGCGGATCGAATGCCACGTATTCTTCCGGGCGTTGGCTTCTCGACCAACCTCGAACAGGTACCCGGCAACCCGATCAAAAAAGTAATCCGCACGCCCAACCGAGCTGGAGCTTGTGGCTTGCATGTCGTGCCTCAAAGTGATGGCTCCCTGTATTTGGGTGCGTCAAACGATGTGTACTTGCAACCGCAAACGTTGCCGATGACCGGAATCGTTCACTTTCTGCTCGAATGCGGAATTGAGCAAATCAACCCATCGCTCTACCGCTCGCAGTTGCTGACAACGCGGACCGGAAACCGCCCCGTGTCCACCGACGGCTTCCCGCTGATCGGCGAAACGTCCTGGGATGGACTTTACGTTCTGACAGGAACTTACCGCGACGGCTTCCACAAAAGCCCGGTCCTCGCGCAAATGATCGCCGAAGAAATTCTTGGGCAGGAAGCGACCCGGCAGCACGACTACCAGCCAGAACGCAGCCTGATTCCGACGCTTAGCAAAGAAGAATCGATCAAAGATTATCTGGCTCACCTGATTGCCGCCTACTACGAGCACGGCTGGCGTCCACCCAAGATCTCCGATCAGGAAGCGACTCGACGGGTTGCCGAAGAAAAGATCCGCGCCTTCTACGACAAACACGGCGTGGAGTACGGAATCTCCGCAGAGATCCTGCTGATGCATGAGCTCGATTCCAAGCCCGAGCAAGTCGCAGCACTGATCAAGAATTGTTTCCTTGGCAATAAAGTCCCAGTCGCGCTCTAGTCGTGAACAACATCCATCCTTCCAGTGCGATCGCAACGACGATAGCAAACCGCGAGATCAACTACGCGCAGTTTTGCCTTGCTATTGAACAAGTTGCCGATCGCCTCGGCGGGCTTGGGCTCGACCTCACGGTCCCCGTCGCCCTGATCATGGATCGCGGCCCCGAGTTGTACGCCAGTCAGTTCGGGGTGCTTGCCACGGGCGGATTCTTTCTGCCGATTGATCCGGCCAACCCCGATCAGCGGATCAAGTTCATGCTGACCGACTCGTGTGCTCAATGCGTGCTGGTCGATCACGCTGCTGAGAACAAAATCAGAAACCTCGGCCTTGATCTGCACATCATCGAACTCGATACCAAGTCGCTGTTCGCCGAAACTGCCGATCTTGCACAGGCCAAGCCGGTTGTTTTCCCGCATCGGGCCGATGACCCGACCTATATGATTTACACCTCGGGTTCGACGGGCCAACCCAAGGGCGTTTGCATTCACTGGGAAGCAATTTGCAATCACAACCGGGGGATGATCGACGTCTATCAGATCACTTCCGGCGATCGAATCCTGCAAATGATATCAATCGGATTTGATCTTTCCATCGAAGTCATCTTCACGACCATCGGAAGCGGAGCATGCCTGGCAACAGTCGATCCACAATCACTCGATTCTCCGGTCAAGTTTTTACACTGGGTGCGCGAGCAAGATTTGACACTGCTCAACATGCCGACCGCATTGTGGCACAGCATTGTACCGGCCCTCGAATCTGAACCCCTGCCCGAATGCGTTCGCCTGGTCACCATCGGTGGCGAGCAGATCAAAACGGAGTTGGTGGACTTGTGGTTCAAGCATGTTTCGCCCGAAAAGGTCCGACTGGTTCATGGCTATGGACCAACAGAAGCAACCATCACCGCAACGGTCTGTGACCTGACGCCGGAAAACCGTGAATCGATTGGGCTTCCAATCGAGAACCTCGAATGCCACGTCGTCAGCGACGACAATCAACTGATCCACGCCAGCGGTCAACCGGGAGAGCTTTATATCTCCGGAATCGGCGTCGCCAAAGGATACTGGAACCGCCCAGAGCAAACGGCCGCTGCGTTTATGCACTCCGAGTTACTTGACGGTCGCTGGTGCTACCGAACGGGTGACAAAGTCCAGTGGGACCAGCAAGGCCAGCTTCTGTTTTGCGGTCGTATCGACAGTCAGGTCAAGTTTCGCGGCTTTCGAATTGAACTGCACGAAATCGAAAACGCAATCTGCCAACATCCGGAAGTGATCAACGCGGTTGTGCAAAAATCAGATACCGGCCGCGAGCAACTGGTTTGTTTCGCGATCCCGCGTACCGATCAATCTGCCGCCGGTCAGGCTGAAGAACTACAGCAACAAATTTCAAGTTTTATCCAACAAACGCTGCCGCAATACATGGTGCCGTCGCGGTTCATGTTCCTGGACAAACTTCCAACGACCGTGGGCGGCAAAGTCGACACTCGCAAGCTGTTATCACTGGTCGTCGCGGACAACAGCAGCCAACCGGAAATCGCCACCAAAGGGCTCGACCAGGTCCAGGCTCAGATTGCAAAGGTCTGGAAATTCGTCCTCGGCTCCGCCCCGGCGACTTTGGATACAACGTTTGAACAAAGCGGCGGCGACTCGCTCGCTGGAATGGCATTGGCACTGGGCTTGGAAAAAGCTTTCCCACATAAAGTCTTTGGCGCCGCAACGCTGCTTTCCTTTCCCACAGTCAACAAATTGGCTGATTACATTCGCCAGGCTTCCAACGAAACCACTGCAAAAGAAAATTCAGAGCTCTCCCCGATCATTAATCGCCTCGGGAAGCCACTGGACGGAAAAAGCCCCGTCATGATTTTCCTACACCCCGGCGGCGGAAGCGGGTATCTGTACAGCGGGCTGATCAACGACACCATCAGGAACACCTATTCGATTCTAATTCTCGATTCGCCGTGGCTCACCGGGGAACTGCCCGATAAAGAAAACTCCCATTCTGCCGTCTCGATCGCCAAGTGTTACACCGAAGTTATCAGTCAACAACTGCCCGGAGATAGCCAGATCATGACTGCCGGCTATTCGTTCGGAGGTATTTTGGCATTTGAAATGGCTCGCTTTTTGAGCGACGGTGGCTTCGAAGTCATGAAGGTCATCAATATTGACCAAGCCGTCCCTGAAGCGATCACAAAAACCAGTTCGCTTGGACGGGCATTGAACTGGCTGCAACGCTTGAAGCGTCCATCATTGGCCTGGGAAGAATTAAACTACACAAAACAAAAAGAAGCGATTCAGTCTGGCGAGCCGACCGCGGCCAATGGCAATCTTGAAATGCGTCGGTCTTTTGATTTGGAAGACGTTATCGGTGAAATCGAAAATGCCTACCAACCTCGCGCCTGTGATTTGGAACTGGACCTGATTCGCGGTGACATCATTGAAGCCAAGTACAACGTGAAAGACGACTACGGTTGGTCAAAGTTCGCTCGCAGCGTATCGGTGTATCGCGTTCCGGGCACACACTTTTCCATTTTCCGCGGCCGAAATCTGAACAAGCTCGCCGCCCGGTTTCAACAACTGGTTTGACCTCGCTCTTCCAATCTTGGGCAGGCGTCCAATCTAGGACATAACCTACCTCATGAGCCGGAGCCGAACCGTGCACGAGGAAAGAAAGAAACGTTCAGTTCCCGATATCCAGCCACTGCCCATTACCCCAGATTACTTTCTCGACCCTGACGACTCTGGCTCAGTTATTCGCGAGCTTTTTCACTTAACTTAACGTACTCCTGCACCAGTGGATCAGAGTCATTCCGGCCAAGTTTCCTCAGAGCCGATTGTGCCCGCGACAACGTCTCCTGCGCCCCGGAAGAATTCGAGCCTATCTCGATTTCAGCCTTGTCAAGCAACGTTTGCACCACAAAAGGACTCGTTTCACCAAACTGATCGACTTGTTTTTCCAGGAACTGGTCAAAGAACCGAATGCGCTGCCTGACGAGCACTGCTTGCGGCAGGCTCGGATTGGCGTAGTTGGCGGCCAGTGGATTGTTATGTTGTCGTTTCACGTTTTGAGATTCTGTTGCCTCCTCATTAAGACTGCCGGTTGCCGAATTGTATTGCAAGTTGCGGCGAGACTTTCTCTCCAATGCCGGCGAATTGAGCAACTGTTCGCCACAAACGGCCACCGCACCGAAGCTTTCTTCTTCATCGTCAAATGCAGTAATCATAAATTCAAGCACCGTGCTGAGATGCAGGCTATCGTTTTGACTTTTGGCAGCCAACAAGTCAGCAGCTCGACGAGCTTTGTCCAGCTTCAAGGCCCAGTAGGTTGTCCCAACTGAAAGGACCGCAAGCATCACCAATAGCATCATGGACAAAATACACACCAACCGGTGTCGCTGATAAAACTTTGTCGCTATGTACCAACGCCCCGGTGGAGCCGCTTCTACCGACTGGCCATCCAAACACCGACAAACGTCTTTACGCAATTCGCGCACCGATGCGTATCGCCGCTGAGGATCTCTTTCAACAGCCTTCAGACAAATCCAGTCCAGTTCAGCCGCGAACTGCTCCCGTGAATTCAGAGAACGCGACGACGACCCGTTTTGCTTCAGGCGTTCCGACGGCTTGACGATGTCATTATTCCTGAGCGACTCAAGGGCAGCAACGATTCCCCGATTGTTGCTTAGACTGAAGATTGGCTGTTGGCAGATCATTTCATACAGCACCGCTCCAAGCGAGTAAACTTCCGATTGGGAGTTGGATACTCTGGCATCGTCCAACCGTTCTGGCGCGATATAACCAAGCGTTCCCAACAGATCCCCCTGGTGAGTGAGGGTGTCGGAATTATCACTTGAGTGATTGTCGACTTTGGCGATCCCGAAATCAATCACCACTGGCCGATGACGACCATCGGTATCCGAAACAATAATGTTCGACGGCTTCAAGTCCCGATGAAAAATACCGTTCTCGTTGGCGTACTGTACCGCACCGCAGATTTCGACAAAGACCTCAAGTCGTTCCCTGATCAATAGATCTTGCCCCGCGAGGAACTCCGTTACAGTTGGTCCCGCGACATATTCAACAGCGCAGTAATGCTCGCCACGAGGCGTTACGCCAGCGTCAAAAATTTTGGCAATTCCGGGATGAATCAATCTGGCAAGAGCCGCTTTTTCAGACTGAAACCGCGACAGATAATCTGTGGAAGCCCCAGAGCGTCGACGGAGCACCTTGATCGCCACATCGCGATCAACGAGCGTTGACTGGCGGGCGAGATAAACGTCTGCTTCGCCTCCGGAAGCCAGAAAGTGGATGATCTCATAGTCATCGATTTTGTCGCCCTGGCGATAGCGGATTTCCTGAGGAACCTGCAAGGCGGTCTGATGTTCAGCAGCGCTGTGAATCTTCAGCAACTTTTCCAGCCGTGCACACATTTCCGGCGTCTGCTCACGGATCTCGTTCAGCAACCGATGTTGCGAGTCAGTACCGGCATCAACCAAACGTTCGAACAATTCACATTCCAGTGTGGTGTCGTCATCACCCGGCGTGGTCAGCTCATTATGATGCATCGGCATCCTCTCCCGCTTCGAGGTAGTCGTTCAACCAGGCACGTGCATAGGCCCAGCGACGACGGATCGTAACTTCTGACATGTCCAAGATGTCCGCGATTTGCTGGTGCGTCAAATTGCAAAAGAATCGGAGTTCGACAATTTTCGCAAGCTTGGCGGAATGCTTCGCCAAAGCGTCCAACGCCCCATCAACATCCAGCGCGACTTCTCGCGGCGATGAGAACGCGGAAACCTCGGTTAGCACAACCTGATGGTTTCGTCGAAATTCTCCCCCTCGCTTAATTCGCTTTTTATGCCGGGCATGATCCACCAATGCGTGTCGCATTGCTTTGGCGGCGAGATCAAAAAAATGCTTTCGATTTTCCCATGTGCAGTTTTTTGTGTTCATCAACTTCATAAATGCTTCATGCACCAACGCAGTACCCGACAAAGTGTGGCCCGCCGATTCACGGTTGATTTGATGATTGGCGATTTTACGCAAATCGTCGTAAACCAGCACAAAAAATTGATCGAACGGCTCCTGGGAGACTTCGGCTCCCCAAGCGTGCAAGATTTCTGTAACGCCATCTGAAAGGTGGGTCATGAAAAACTCATGGAGTGTGCCAAAACGAATGATCGTGCGCCATTTCGAAGTGATTTTGAATCCACTCAGTCGCAGAGCGTACTCGTCCCCATATTGTATCCACGCAAATGCATCGGCTGGCTTTTTTTCGGCGACAGAAAACTCAGCCGAACGGCTTATTCGCCCTGGCGTGAGGTTCCCCAAACGGCATCTGCGGGTTGCGCGGGTTGCTGACACTTTCAACCCGAGAAAATCGCGGTCATTTTGTGGCGTTTCCAACAAAAAACAGAATTTGTTGATCGCTCTGGACGTTTTTCATCGCAATCTTTGGTGTCGGGCAATTTGCATGGCCCAAAACGAAAGCGAACCCTCAAAAGTCAGTGAAGAACGATGGCAACAAACGACTCGACAAGCTCAAAACAACACAAAAAGTCCAGCCGGTGGGTGTCCTACGTAGCGGCTGGCGCAGCGACCACAGCTGCCATGACAGCCACATCAACCGAAGTATGCGCTGATATTATCATCAGGGAACCCAATGCATCCCTGCTGCCTGGTGCGGTAACACCGGGTCCGATCCTTGGCACCACTGCAATGGGTTCTGCGGCGAGATTCTCAACCAGTTTGAATGGAAACGGCAATATCGCGCTTTCCGCAATTCATCCGGCAGGATTTGGATTTGGAAGAATCTTTGGACAGGCCGTCAATGGTGCGAGGTTTTTTGGTAACCGGGCGACATTTCCATTTACCAACTCATACGGCGAGCCAGCAGTTGATCAAATAAATTTTCCTGCCAACGCCGCGCTGGGAGCTCGATTCAGTACGCTTCAAAGTCGACTCCAAACACTCTCAGGCCGCTCGTTCGTCTCCAGTTTTGGTGATGACAGCCACCGTTCAGTCCTTGCCGATCCAATCGGAGCCGAAGCTCGCGTCAACCATCAGTTTGGGCAAACTTACCTTGCAACGGCTCCCGGAGTCCAGGTGGGTCATCTTGCGTTTACTTTCGATGACGCTGCCGGCGAAGAACAATTCGGCTGGATTCGTCTGAATCTGGTCACGCCGGGCCAGACCGTCGGTGTTCCCCCGGGTCCACTGGCTGGGCTTAACGGAATCATCGTGAATCAAGTCGCTTTCACAACCGAAGGTCAAGCGGACCTCGATCGTGGTTTCGCGGTTGGTGTGACAGGCGTTCCCGAACCGAGCTCGTTGGCCGTTTTGGCACTCGGTGCGTTGGGAGTGACCGCTTGGCGGCGCAGACGTCGCGCGGTCGAAGATGCGACTGCCTCTACTCAGTCACCAGACGCCCCGTCACCGAATTAACCGACCACGAAAGTAGCCGACATGGGAGACAACGCCAAAAAAGGATCAAAAAAGCTGCTATGGATTGGCTGGGACGGCGCAGACTGGGAACACATCAACCCGATGATGGATGCCGGTTTGCTGCCGACACTGGAGCAGTTCGTCAATCAGGGAGCGATGGGAAATCTTGCCACAATGAATCCCATGCTCTCACCCATGTTGTGGAATTCGGCTGCCACCGGCAAATATCCCGACCAACACGGAATACATGGATTTGTCGAACCCGACTTGATCAACGGTGGCTCACGTCCGTTCAGCAGCCATTCTCGTCAATGTAAAGCAGTCTGGAACATTTGTTCTCAAAACGGCCTCAAAAGCAATGTCGTCAATTGGTGGGCCAGCCATCCCGCCGAACAGATTGACGGCTGTGTCGTCTCCAACTTGATCAGCGGTGTCGATCCTTCCGACCCCGTCGCCAGCGCTGCCAAAAACCTGATCCATCCCGAAGATCGTGCCTCGCGTTACCTGAAAAACCGGGTTTTACCCCGAGAAATTACGGCCGAGCAACTGCTGCCGTTCTGCCCCAACGCCGCCAGCATCGATCAGGACACCGACAGTCGTCTGGCAATGCTGGCCAAAGTGATCGCAGAAATGCTGACCACCCACGCGGTTGCCACGGACATTATGGAAAACGAGCCTTGGGATTTTATGGCCGTTTACTACACCGCGATCGACCACTTTTCTCACGGGTTCATGAACTATCATCCGCCACGGATGCCAAACGTTTCGGAACAGGATTTTGAGCTGTACAAAGATGTCGTGACCGGTTGCTATCGTTTTTCCGACATGATGCTGGAGCGGTTATTATCCCTGTGCGACGCCGATACCACCGTTGTGCTTTGCTCCGACCACGGATTTCAGTCTCGGGACTTGCGTCCCTTGGGTATGCCGCGCGAACCGGCTGGGCCGGCGATCTGGCATCGCGAGTTCGGCATGCTGGCCATGCACGGTCCGGGCATCAAAAAGGACGCGCTGATCCACGGGGCCAATTTGATTGACATCGCACCAACGCTGTTGACCGTGTTGGGACTCCCGGTAGGCGAAGACATGCAAGGCCGACCGCTATTGGAGGCTTTTGAAAATCCCCCCGACGTCCAATACATTCCCAGTTGGGAGGACGTGCCCGGCAACGATGGCATGCAGCGCGAAGCGCCCGACATTTCTCCCGAGCAAGCCAGCGAACTGGTGAAGCAGTTTGTTGCCCTGGGTTACATCGAAGACCCGGGTGAAAGTCGCGAGAAACAGAGGGATTCCGCACGCACTGAGTGCTCCTACAATTTGGCCCGCAGTCTTATCTTCACTGGCCAACCGCAAGAGGCTCGTGATATTCTGTCCTCGATCAGTCACGAGTATCCCTGGGAAACTCGCTTTATCGTGCAATGGATCGCTGCGGCGAACCAGGCTGGTTACTACCAGCATTGCATTGACTTGATCGAGGCTGCCTACGATCTGAAGTCGACCCCATCACTGCAAATGGTTGTTATGTGGTGCGACTGTAAACTGCGTCTCGGACAGGCCAGCGATTCGGTTTACGAAACGATGCGTGAACTTGGGTCCAGGGTAAAGCAACCGATGGTGCTGGTTCAATTAGCGCGATTGTTTTTGCGGTTGCGGGACCTACGAAGCGCGAAAGAAACATTAAAGCATGCCTCGAAGATCCACGACGAAAATGCACTCGCTCGTTCCTTAATGGCTCGCATTTACTATGTGCAAGGCAACTGGGGCGCCGCCATCGAAGCGGCTCTCGGCAGCCTCGCGCTAAATCACCGAAACCCGCGCTGTCATCTTTTGCTGGCGATGGCATTGACGCGTTCAGGAGAGCTTGAAAAAGCACGGACCGCCATCACGACGACGCTCAAACTTTCGGGGGAGTGGCACCAGGCTCACCGCTGGGCCGCAATCGTTTACCAACGTCTGGACGACCCCGAACAAGCGGCCTTCCATCGGCAGCGGGGGAACCAAATCGCGACGCAAAAACAGCATCAGTCTCATGGCGATTTTGCAATTGGCTTGCGAGCGTCTCAACGTTTCCCTGTTCCAGAATTTAAATCCGAAGCGGATCGCTATCTGCAACTCGACCAGGAACGACCGCCGCGAATCGACAGTCGCATACGATCGGGACAGACACGCGTAATCGTCTCCGGACTGCCTCGCAGCGGAACCTCGCTGATGATGCAAATGCTGGAAGCCGGTGGCTTGAAAGCAAAAACCGACGGCCAGCGAGCACCGGACTCCGACAATCCCAAGGGTTACTATGAATGGGAAGCCATCAAACGTGTCAAACATGATTTCAGAATCCTGAGCACACCCGATTTGGACCGCAAAGCGATCAAGGCGATTTCGATGCTGTTGCCTGACTTGCCGACCATGCACGATTACAAAGTGATCTTCTTGACGCGGCCGATCGAGGAAGTTGTGGCATCGCAATCCAAAATGCTACAGAATAACGGCCAGACCGGCGGTGATCTGGACCTGGACGCGATGTCACAGGAGTTAGCGTATCACCGCTTTCGATCACTTGCGTGGCTCAAGGATAATCCTCGATCCGAGCACATCGAGATTTCCTATGCAGAAATTTTGGACGATCCTAATTCAGCCGTTTCCCAAATCGTCGACTTTCTGGGGGAAGACCTTTTGCCGACGTCTGAAAAGATGGCAGAAGCGGTAGACCGAACACTCTATCGTCATCGCAAAGCACCAGCTCCGTAGCTGGCATTTTGCTATCCGCAATTTTTCACGCTCAAGAGCGAGACTACACCCGGGCAACCTTGACCCCGGATTATTCACGAGGCGTGGGCGTCAGAATCAGTTGAGCCAGTGGTCCGCGACTCTGATCCGGAATTATTCACGACGACGGCGTTGATTGCCGTGTACGTCACACCAGACGTACCCAAAGCTGAACCGCCTCCGGAAAATGCGCTTCACCTCGCTGATGAGTTCCAAAACAGGACTTCTTTCGGACTGATACGGTGCTCATTGACTGAGCGAAAAGCCACGCCCACGCCTCGTGAATAATCCGGGTTTATGAATCTCTGATTAAGTTTCACAGAAACTCGCGAAGACAGCAGTTAGTTGAGATCCAGAATCGAAGGAAATAAGGCAAAAGACGGAACATTCGACCTATTTTCGTGTGAAACAATGGCGGTTGTGACGATAACTCCTCGCAGTCAAGGAATGCTTACTTCGCAGAGCTTTCCGAATTTAGGGGCAGGTGTTTATATGCAGTGCGGGTTGATGAAATTGGATTTTGGAAGAACAGCCGTGTTGGCTGTCGCGTTGGTTGCTGTCAGTTTTTTGCTGGCAACAGGTGAAACGGCCGCGCAAGCGGTTAACTATCAGTTGGGTGACGGAGCTGGCGGGACGATCTACCAGCAACCCCAGCCGAACGTTTTTCATAAGGCATCTTCGCGGTATATCTACCAGGACGCAGGTTCGGGCTCAGACACTCGCAACGGCGTCACGATAGGCGATTCATCTCAACTACCAGAGATTGTTGAAGCGAATAAGGCGACTGAGTCCCGGCAAATGGCTGATCCAGCAAAGGAGTCTGCGAGGTCCGCCGAAAACATGAGGATTGAAGCCCTTGAGGAAAAGATAGAAGAGCTCGAAGGGATGTTCGACGAAGAAAACCTTCCGGCTTACTCTGCGGACTACAAAAAAGGGTTTCGCATCACTCCCAGAGACAAAAAAAAGACGCCTTTTGAGTTGAAGATCAACGGTCGATTGCAGTTTCGTTGGTCTGGGTTCCAGGGCGACCAACCCTTCACCAATCGGGCCGGAACAATCGAGCCGCCGAGCCGAAACGGCTTCGAAGTCGAACGTGGCCGCCTAGAGTTCAAAGGTTACGCCATCGACCCACGTTTGAAGTACTACTTCAATCTGGACGCTGACACCGACGACAATCATTCGGTCATCTTTCATGATTTCTGGTTTGATTATGATCTTGGTGAAACGGCGACATTGCGGATCGGTAAAGCCAAAGTACCGGGAAGTTACGAGTGGCTCGAATCGTCAACCACGACGCGCTTTGCCGACCGATCTCTGTCAACGACCTACTTCCGCGCCGATCGAAGCGTGGGAGCGTGGTTGCTGGGCACCACCGACCGCGGGCTTTACTACCAACTGGCGGTAACCAATGGATTCGTCACAACGGATCTGGAACCGGACCAAGTCGATGATAACTTTGCCTACACGGGACTGTTTTATATCGATCCGATTGGTGAATTTGGCAGCGGGCATTCAGATTTAACTTACCATGAAAAACCAGCGATTCGGATTGGAACGTCGCTGTCTTACGCCAACACCAATCCGCAGGATGACGGTTCGCCGACTCCGGAACAGAACTTTCCAAGAGTCAGCGACGGGATTCGGCTAACCGACACCGGAGCTGTGTCTCCCGGCGTCACGGTCAATGATTTTGATCACTTTTTGGTTTCGGGTTTTCTGTCAGGAAAGTGGCGCGGGTTCAGTTTCAACGCCGAGTACTATGCTCGCTGGTTGGATAACTTTGATACGATCGAAGGACCGGCACCTGCGATCAACGAATTGTTCGACAGCGGTTTCTACGCGGACGTTGGATACTTTTTGGTTCCCGGAGTTTTCGAAGTCAACGGACGGATCTCCCAAATCGATGGACTGTTCGGGGATTCGTGGGAGTATGCTGCGGGATTCAACTGGTTTCACAACGAATCGCACAAAAGCAAAGTCACGTTTGACGCGACGGTTCTTGATGGATCGCCCACCAGTAGCTCAAGCCCGAACTTTGAACTGGGACAGGACGGAATTCTGTATCGTCTCCAGTACCAAATTGCGTTTTAGTCCGAACGGTTGATGACGCTTGGGCGAGCCCTACGACGACATTCAACCGCTAATGCCGGTGAGGAAGCAGCATTTTCTTCCTCACCGCATTAACCGGAATTATTCACGACGACAGGCGTTGATTGCCGTTTAAGTCACTCCGAGCGTACCCCACAGCAGGATCGCCTCCGGGATTTCTGTTCACCTCGCTGATGAAGTCCAAAACAGGCTTTGCTTTCAGCTGATGCCGGCTCTAGCCGAACTTTGTATCGTTGTCGTTGCTTTTTCTGAGTGTGGCCCAGCCTCTGGCTGCCAGCGCGAACCCTCCGCCGATTAGCACGATCGGGAGGCTCTTTCCCACCGGAACAAAGTCGAGTTGTCGTTCAACCAGCAGGTTGTACAGCGCCAATAGCAGCATCAGCGCGCCCGCGAGCATGCCAACGGACCCGAGACCAAGCATCGTTATTGCGACCACTGAGCGGGGGAGAAGCTCAGGAAAGCCAAGTGCGACTCCAATGAAAATGCAAAAGCCGCAGATGGCCAGAAATATTGGACGGGCCACTTCGTAAGGAGTTCCGTTGATGTCGTCCAGCATGAACATAACTACAAGAACCACAAGTACCGAGACGGCGATGAGCCCAATGCCACCGAGTCGTTGTAGCGCCGGTGTTGATTCATGCTGCGAATGTCGCTGACGGTCATGCATCGAAAAAATGTCCTTCCTTTAAGCCCGGATTATTCACGAGGCTCAGGCGTGACTTTCGGTTCGCCTAATGATTTTAGTATCAAGTTTGAAAACGATTCCTGTTTTGAACTTCATCCGCGAGACGAACCGAATTTCCGGAGGCGGTCGGGCATTGAGGCAACGGTTCGCTTTGGATCATCCCGAATACACAGGGAGTATCTTCCCCCGAGATCCTACAATGTTGGCTGGCCCGAATCAAATTCCAATTGCAATTCCAGTTTCACAAGGCAAGAAATCCGTCAAAGCGTGGAAAAAGGGGCGGGCAGGGACTTGGGTTAAATGAATACCGCTGCCACAACCACGACTTTCCTCGATCGGTCGCAGCTGAATCCTGAATCAACAGGCGATACAATGCAGATGTCTCCCGAACAAACCGAAACATTCAATCGTGGCGCGACTCACTGATCAGCAAATCGAATCGAGAATCGCTGCCGCGGCGCGAACGCTGACGACCGTGGGGCCATTATTGCCGACCGAAGAATCGGTCCGGGCCGAACTGGTGGACGCCAACAACGCGACCGAACGAGGCTATTTTCTTCCCGATGAAGACGAGCGTGTCCGCACCGCGTTTGCGCAGTATCTTCGCGTCCGCAAAGCCCTTCACCAGACGCTGGCTGAACTACGACCGCTGGTGCTGAAGAAACAATCCGTCCCCGCCGACATGCAACCCCAAGTATTCGCCGTCGCCTGGTGTACCGCCTGTTTGCTGGTCCGTAGCGGTCGTTTTCTTGTTGACAACTTTCGCAAAAACAAAGTCGTCCGGTCGAAGCTGGACGAAGCCGAACCCCGATTCGACATTGAAGCGAAACAGTTCACCGCGATCTACAAGTCCCTCGCATCGCCACGCAACGTGTGGATTTTCCTTTCGGGAATCCGGCAAGCCCGCGAAAGCGAATCGCAACTCAACGAACTGGCTTCCCACGACGTCGTCGGGCCGGTGATCACGATGCTTCAGCAGGAGCAACCGTGGATCGAAGACAGCAAACGCTACTACACGAGAAACAGTGCCAAATTTCGCTGGTATTCGTTTCGACGTCGGCATCGCAGCGGCTACCGCAACGTCAGCTTTGCCCTGTTTCAGCTTTCCGGCAGCGTGATTTCTGAAATTCGCAACCACTGGAAACGCAAACGCATTACCCCCGGCGTCGGGCGGAAGCTATCGAGGATCCTCCAGCCCGGCGACGTGCTGATCACGCGTCACGACGATGCCACCACCAACATCTTTTTGCCCGGTTTCTGGCCACACGCGGCGCTGCACATCGGAACCGAAAGCGAAAGACAGTCGCTGGGCGTCACGATCGACCCGGTTCGACTCGCCGCCGCGGCCGACCCGGTTCGCTTTCTCGAAGCCCGCAAGGACGGAGTTCTGTTTCGCTCTCTCGAAGACACGCTCAACGTCGACTGCTGCACCGTGCTCCGCCCGCAGCTTCAACCCGATGAAATCGCCGCCGCCCTTTCGGCCGCAATCACGCACCATGGCAAAGAGTACGATTTCGAATTCGATTTTCGCCGCGCGAACAAACTGGTCTGCACCGAACTGGTCTATCGCGGATTCCACGGCGTCGGCGACATCGAATTTGAGCTGTCCAAAAGGGCAGGGCGGTTGTGCCTTCCGGCGGAAGACCTCATCGACCTTGCCATCGAAGGCCGCTGGTTCGAACCGGTCTGCGTTTACGGAATCGGCGGCAACCGTTTTCATTCTGATGTCGAATCAGCAAGACAGGCCTTGATCGCCACGCGGGAAAAAACGAGGAAGCCAACAAAATGAATCAAAAGCCATCGTGGCGATTGAGCAGATCTGGCTTTCTTCGGATACGATGTAGCGATGGAAAAAGTTGCGATACTCGTTGATGTTCAAAACATTTACTACACCACCCGGCAAGCCTTTGGCCGCAAGTTCAACTACCGCCAGTTCTGGTCCACCGTAACCCGCGACCGCGAAGTCGTCGCCGCGGTAGCCTATGCGATCGAAAGTCGTGACGGCGGCAAACAGTCTGGGTTCCAACAGATCCTGCGGGACATTGGCTTTGAAGTCAAACTCAAGCCCTACATTCAGCGCAGCGATGGCAGCGCCAAGGGCGACTGGGATGTCGGAATCACCTTGGACATTGTCGAACTGGCCGAGCAGGTCGACGTGGTGGTGCTTGCCTCTGGCGATGGTGATTTCGATTTGGCACTGCAGCGAATCAGGCAACGTTTCGAGGTCCAAACCGAAGTCTACGGCGTCCACAAGCTGACCGCCGGGACGCTGATCCGGGCAACCAACCGATACGTTCCGATCGAAGACGAACTCCTGATGCCCCACGGTTAATCCGGGTTAATCAGTCCCTTGCAGGCTTCGGATTCTCAGCCTTTCGCGACTCGAGCCTTTCGCGACTCGCAGCATCAACATCGTCGCATTATTATGTGGGCTTACCCACGCCAAAGAGGAAAGACCCCCTTGAACGACATTCCGGAAACCGACGACACCAACGCCTCGTTAACGTCCGCCCAGATGATCGTGCTGTTCACCAGCGTGATGGTCGTTGCGATGTGCGGCATCGTTTACGAACTGGTGATCGCGGCCGTCTCAAGCTACCTGCTGGGCAACAGCGTCTATCAGTTCTCGATCACGATTGGCCTGTTCATGTTTGCCATGGGCGTTGGATCGTACATCAGCAAGTGGTTTCAACGCGACCTGATTTCAAATTTCATTCTTGTCGAAGTTGCCGTCGCGGTCATCGGCGGGGTCTCCAGCAGCCTGCTGTTTACTTTGTTTCCGTGGCCGACTCTCTACACGCCAGCCATGTATGGCTTGCTGATCATTATCGGAACGCTTGTCGGCCTAGAGATTCCGCTACTAACGCGGATCATGAGCACCAAGGGTGACTGGAAAGAAGCCATCGCGAATGTCCTTTCGCTGGACTACCTGGGCGCGCTGATCGGATCGGTGGCCTTTCCTCTGGTCATGCTGCCGGTTATGGGACTGTTCCGCAGTTCGTTTGCCGTTGGGCTGCTGAACGTCGCGGTGGCTCTGGGCGCGATTCTGTTTTTCGGCAACAAGCTGAATCGTTACAAGACCTGTCTGTTCGCGGCCCTGGGAGCATTGTCGCTTCTGATCGCGGGGGTCTTCCTCTCGGAAAGCCTTTCCGATTTCGCCGAACAGAAAATGTATGGCGACAAAATCGTGTACACCAAACAGACTCCCTATCAGCGGATCGTTATCACACAAAGCCTCAAAGGCCGCGACGTTCGCATGTACCTGGACAAACACATCCAGTTCGCTTCCATCGACGAGCATCGCTACCACGAAGCCCTCGTGCACCCCCTGATGAGCTTGCCCGGGAAACGTGAAAACGTGCTGATTATGGGCGGCGGCGACGGAATGGCGGTCCGTGAGCTTCTCAAGTTTCCCGACGTCAAGCGAATCGTGCTGGTCGATATCGATCCGGCGGTTACGCAACTGAGCAATTCGTTTGCACCGATTCGCAAACTGAACCAGGGTGCTCTGGAAAGCGATCGCCTGGAGATCATCAACACCGATGCGTTTCGCTACATGATCAACTACGCCGACGAAAACAATCCGCTGCCAAAATTCGACCGGGTCATCATCGACCTTCCCGACCCCCACAACGAAGTCCTGGACAAGTTGTACAGCAAAGAGTTTTACGAGATCATCCGGTTCTCGATGAACCCTGAAGGCTACCTCGTATCGCAGTGCTCAAGTCCCTTTTTTGCTCGCGAGGTCTACTGGTGTATTTGCGAAACCATGGAAGCGGCGGGCTACGGCGTGCAAAGCTTCAACCTGCAGATGGTTTCCTTTGGCGTGTGGGGGTTTCATCTGGCCAGCGTCAACGGCCAGCCCGTTCCCCCGGTACAGATCGACACGGCCAAAACACGTTTCCTGACCGACGATGTATTTCGTGGCTGCTGCATTTTTGGCAAAGACATCCAGCGGATTCCTTCTCCGGTGAATCGGACCTTTGAACCCAAACTGTATTCGCTGTACCTCAAAGGGATTCATCGCTAACTCACCGGCTGCCAACCAACCAGCGGACCAGAGCTCGGAGTCCCATCTTCTCCGTCACCGGAAAGCCACCGAAATTCCCGAACTGGCGCTGATTCATTGCCCAAAATCGGTGCAGACGGCGGCCAAAGTCGCACTAAACGATAATTCAGTCGGCTTTATCCTCTCTGCAAGATTTTGGATGGCATATTTCACATAATCGCCCGAGTCGCCAATTTGCCGCCAATTTGCCGACTCATCGCCACATTGAGCAATGAGCCGACCCCATGAATCATTTCCTCCGCACAGCGTCCATGTCCGCGATCACCATTCAGCAACACATTCTCAGCGAACAGCAGAGGTTTCCGGGTGCCTCTGGTGAGTTTTCATTTCTTCTTTCGGGGATCACCCTGGCAACCAAAAAGATTCAGGCACAGGTTCGCCGGGCCGGGCTGACTCAAATTCTTGGCTCTGCCGGCAACGAGAATGTGCAGGGCGAAACGCAGCAAAAGCTGGACGTCTACGCCAACGAAGCCATGATCGACAGCCTGGCGATGCGAGGCAGCGTCGGCGTGTTGGCTTCCGAAGAAGACGAGCATGCGATCGTGTGCCCCAACGAGGAAGGAGACGCAAAGTACGCGGTTGTTTTTGACCCCCTCGATGGTTCTTCCAACATCGATGTTAACGTGAGCGTGGGAACAACGTTTTCGATCTTTCGCCGTCCCGACGATGCCTGTTTGAGCGACCCCGACCGCTGGGTTCTCCAGCCTGGCAACAGACAAATTGCTGCCGGCTACGTCGTTTACGGTTCGTCGACAGTCATGGTCTACACCTGCGGCAACGGCGTTCACGGATTTACTCTGGATCCCAACGTCGGAGCTTTTATCCTTAGCCATGAACACATGACGATGCCGCGACAAGGCAGCTACTATTCGGTCAACGAAGCTTACAGCAACGACTTCCCGTCACATTTCGGGGACTACATCCAACACGTGCGCAACGGCAAGCTTGGCCGCAGCTACAGCTCGCGATACATCGGTTCGCTGGTCGCGGACTTTCACCGCACGCTGCTTCGCGGTGGAATTTTCATGTATCCGCCAACTCAAACTCATCCCGAAGGTAAGCTCCGGTTGCTCTACGAAGCCAACCCGATCGCGATGATTGCCGAGCAAGCCGGAGGGATCGCGACCGATGGTTCCCGCCGAATCCTTGATTTACAGCCCAACGCGATTCACCAACGCACGCCGCTGGTTGTCGGAAGCGAGGTTGAAATGCGTGAGTTCGAAAGCAATTTCTGTCCGGCGAATTCCGGTTGATGCGGATTGCTCGTTGTATTTGACTGGCGTTCGCGGCTAAAGTAGTAGGCACTCCCGGTGTGCCGACTACTATGTCTCTGGCACGACGGCACGCGGAGTGTGCCTACTACTTTGGAAGCCAAAATCATGCTCGCACTCATTTCACCCGCAAAGACACTTGACTATGAAACGCCTCTGCCGACCTCAAAAAGTTCCAAGCCGCTATTCATGGACCACAGTGCAGAACTGATCGACATCCTCGCCGGCTACAAACCCAAACAGGTTGCCAAGCTGATGTCGATCAGTGACAAGCTCGCGGACCTGAATGCGGAACGCTACGCGAACTGGCAACCCACCGCGACCCGCAAGAATGCTCGCCAGGCGGTGTTGGCGTTCAAGGGCGACGTCTACGTCGGGATGGACGCATGGAGTTTCGGCGACGACGAATTTGCCTTTGCCCAGGACCATCTGGGAATCCTCTCGGGCCTCTACGGACTGCTTCGTCCGCTTGACCTGATGCAACCCTATCGTCTGGAAATGGGAACGAAGCTCAAAACCGACCGCGGCAACAACCTTTACGACTTCTGGGCCGGCACCATCACCGACGCGGTCAATAAACAGATCAAAAAGTCCAAAAGCGAGGCCCTGGTGAACCTCGCGTCCAACGAGTATTTCAAAAGCGTCCAAACGGGTCAGATCGCCGTTCCGGTTATTTCCCCGGTCTTCAAGGACAACAAAAATGGGACTTACAAGATCATCAGCTTTTTCGCCAAAAAAGCCCGGGGCTCGATGGCGGGCTGGATGATCCGCAAGAAAATCACCGATCCGGCCAAGCTCAGCAAGTTCGCGGAGGACGGATATCGCTACGAAGCATCGGAATCCACGCCCGCAAAGCCCGTTTTTCTCCGTGGATAGGTCGTTTTTTCGTCTTGCCCGCGTTCACAAGCGCCGATTACAATTCGTGACCCGATTGGGAATCATTTCAGAAACATCGAATTAACGAGGTTAAGCGTGGGCACAAAGAAGACCGGAAAAGGTCGTCGCAAGGTAGGCAGAAAAAAGCGTCGCATGAGAGCAAAAATTCGCCACCGCAAGAAGTAGTCCTGTCGCTTGTTTGCGTCGGGGTCGCAAGTCAGCTCAGGGTCGCTGTTGACCACTGATCTGATTTTCGGCCCCGATTTTTTTTGTGCGCCCTCCCCACAGCACGACGCGTAAGCAATCCTTGCGGGCTCTCCATGACAACCCCCAACCTCCCATCATCTGATTGGACTGGTCGCCTGCTGGTGATCACTGCGGCGGTGTTGTGGAGTTCGTCGGGGTTCTTTGCGAAAGCTCCCACGTTCCAGGATTGGCCGATCGAATCACGCGGTTTGCTGTTTGCTTTCTGGCGAGCCCTGTTTGCGGCACTGGTCCTTGTTCTGTTTGTGCGAAAGATCCAGTGGACGTGGCGACTGGTGCCACTAACGATCACTTTTGTGTTGATGAACTGGACGTTTCTAAGTGCGATGGTGAAATGTGAAAGCTCACTGGCGATGTGGCTACAGTACACCGCCCCTGCGTGGGTGTTCCTGGGCGCGTGGGCGTTCTGGAAAGAAACACCACAACGAAGCGACTGGTGGTTGTTGGGTTTCGCGGCGCTGGGCGTGGCGATTATTTTGAGCGCTAGGATGAGTGGCGCTTCTGCGTTGGGCGTTTGGTACGGACTCGCTTCGGGCGTTTGTTTTGCCGGCGTGGTGCTGAGCATCCGCAGTATGCGGGATATCGATTCGGCGTGGTTGATCTTTGTGGCGCATGCGGTCACCGCGGTGGTTCTCTCTCCGGTCGTGATCACCGGTCAAACGTGGCCGGATGGCAAACAGTGGCTCTACCTGGCCCTGTTCGGCGCGGTGCAAATGGGCATCCCCTACGTGTTGTTCTCACTGGGGATTAAAAGAATCTCCAGCCACCAGGCGAGCGGCTTGACGTTGCTGGAACCGGTTCTGGTTCCGGTCTGGGTGTTCCTTGCCTGGCGACACGCGGCCGACTATCAGTTTCCTGCTTTGACAACGATCATTGGGGCAGGATTGATTTTAAGCGGGCTGCTGATGAGCCACTGGAAGTCAAAGTAGTAGGCACACTCCGTGTGCCGTCCATGCAATTGTGGCAGGCACACTCCGTGTGCCGTTTCGCGAGTGATTGCACTAAGTGCAACCGACGGCACACGGAGTGTGCCTACTACTTTGGCCTACTTTGCATAAACCTTGCGATACCCGTGGGCCATCTGATGGATGCCGAATTTTCCGGACACCGAATCGCGGCCCTGGATTGCCAACTGCTGGCCCGAATCGGTCTGCTCCAACAAAAACTTCGTCCACCTCGCAAACTCGTCCCGCGCTCCAAAGTTCACGGCAAACCCGGTCTCCTGGTGTCGAATCACTTCGGCAGTTCCCGGACCGTAAACCGAAACCACAGGGACACCACATTTCATCGCATAAAGCATCGACGCCGAGAGGGGCTCGCGTAAATGCGACTGCCAGAAAAAATCGACTCCGGGCAAAAGATCCACAGCATGAGCCCCAACAGGAACAAAATGCACATGCCCACCGGCTTCGGTCTGGCTGGCAAATTTCTCCAGCCGCTGGCGCTGCGAACCGCGGCCGAAGATGAAAAAGTGTACGTCGTCACGAATGCAAGTCAGCAAGTCGGTGGCCCAAATCGTATCTTTGAGCCTTGAGCGGGCCACCAGAGGAGCCACCGTCGCGGCCAGTTTCGAGTCGTCCCGCAACCCGGCCAACTGCAACAGTTTTTCTCTTGCCGGGAACTTTTGCAGACCGTCGGGAACCGCCGTGGGCACAATCTCGAATTTCGACTCATCGTAACGCTGCGCCACCATCGAGGCCTTTACTTCCTCGTGGGGAACGATGTACTTTTCAACGCCTTCAGCCAGTTTTTGAATTCCCTTTTCGACGGTAAGGCTCCCGGTCGAAATCAAATTCGACCGAGTCACGAACTTGCGGTGCTGGCTTGCATTGAGCCCCAGCAGCGCGATGACTTCTGCTGCCTTTCCCCACGCGTGTACAATCTCTGGCTGCAACCGGCGACAAAGCTTCCGTAGTCGAAAACCTGACTTGCCCAACCTTCGCCACGACAGACCCCGGTCTCCGAGGGACACCGAATGCTGTTCCAGAAAGTGCATATGCCGTTCACTGTCAGGCCACTGTTCGATTGGTCCACCACATAGCACCACGACATGCACTTCAAAATCGGAAGCAAGTTCCCGGGAGAGCATGTCCAGTTGGACCACATGTGAAAAGTCATCCAGGGCATCGACGACAAACAGAATTTTGCTTTGATTCATCTCTGCTGTGCCTCGCTGGAATCAACGCCTGTCTGTGAAAAAGTGCGCGACGGCGGAAACAGGCAATCCAGAAAACGACTCGCCACCAATTCGATGTCGATACCGCCCCGGAACTCCTGTGCGGCACTGCGTCCAAGCCGCGCACGCAGATCGCTGTTCCCCAGGGCCATCGTGATCGCTTCGCCGAGCGCCGCGATGTTGCCCGCCGGGGTGACGATCCCGCTGACATCTTTCCTGATCGCCATCACCTGAGGCGATCCGGATTTGTCCAGGTTTGGCAGTGGATCGACGGACCCTTGGGTGACAACCGGGCACAACTCGTTGGCGATGGCCTCCAAAAGACCACGGCAGTTGACGATTTGCCGCATCGGATGCACATAAAGATCCGCAGCCTGATACACCACCGAGTACTCGTCAAAGTAACCCGGCATGATCGCCGAATACACCATGTTCAGCGAAGAGATCTGGTCCCACACCTTGCGGCCACGCGGTCCATCACCCAGCAGCCAAAGTTTGCTTTTGGGGTAGGACTCCAACACAATTTTCCACGCGCCGATCAGGTCGTGCATGCCACCATCGCCATCGATCGGTGCGGCGGTCACCACCAGGGGCTGGGCCGGTTCGATGCGAAAGATCGGATGGGCGTCGCCCAGCGCAGTCCTTGCATTTGCCTGACGGAAAAGCGATCGCTGATGATCATGTGGATACCTGACCCCATCGACGATGGTTTCCACGCGGCTTGGCAGGAAGAACTTCCTCGCGACCATCTCGATTCGTGTCTGATTCGAATCGCAAATCAGCGCATCGGCCGGTTCAAGGTTCAGTGGCTTTTTGGCACCGCGGCCACGCTGGTGAAGGTGGCGGTGGTCCGTCCGTACAACGCAGCGAACATCATCGCCCAACAGCTTTTTGATTGGCCCAACATCGCTGCCTGTTCCAAACATCAAAACCGCATCCGGTTTGAGTCGTTCAAGGATCCGCAACATGGGTCGCTGAAATCGGAATGTGCCCCAGGGGCCGGGCGCCGGGCGTGGTGCTCGGACCAGGCGAAACTCGCGAAACGAACATTCGGCCGGCCATTCCTTTTGCCAGGCCGCGGTCACTACGGTGACTTCGTTGCCTTTTTCAGAAAACGAATCGGCCAGGTCAGCCACGAATTGCTCTGTTGGGCCCGACAAAGGCCAAAAACTTTTGGTCAGGATCGCGATTCGCGGGGACTTCATTGGGAAGGCTCGATGTCCGCAGGTTCAAGGCAGGCCAGCCAGGGCAGGTTGCGGTACTCGTCGTTGTAATCCAATCCGTAGCCAACCACGAATTCATCGGGAATATCAAAGGCCACGAATCTGGGTCGCCAGTCCACTTCCTGTCGCCCGGTCTTCAGCAACAGCACCGCCGATTCAAGACTCGCCGGCCCCAAACCCCGCATCAGTTCGGTGACTTCCTGGAGCGTATTTCCGGTGTCAAAGATATCGTCGATCAGCAACACGTCGCGTTCGGTGATGTCGAGCATCATTTCAGAATTGATCGTCAAAGCACCGCGTTCAGTTCCTTGGTAGCTGCTGGTCTGCACCACGCCAACACGCAGTGGCATGTTCAGTTTTCGAATCAGGTCCGCGCCCAACACGATGCTGCCGGTAAGAACACATACGATCGTCAGCGGTCGATCGCCGTAGTGTTCGTTGATCGAGTCCGCCAGTTGCTGGACGCCATCATTGAGTTGTCGTTCATCAAGGAGAGTTCTCACCGAGTGTCGCCCGCGAAAGATCCATTTGCCGAAAGCGACATTGTCATCAGAAACCTGTTCCACAGCAAGCCAACAGGATATGGCCGGCTACCACGTAGGGCCGGTTCCCACCGGCCGTCTTTCGCTCGACCGGCTACCACGTAGGGCCGGTTCCCACCGGCCGTCTTTCACTCAGCCGGCTACCACGTAGGGCCGGTTCCCACCGGCCGTCTTTCACTCGACCGGCTTGTTTTGTCGAAGGTGAAAAATTGTTTGGTCATGCTTGATCGTACTAGGCTGTGCGCCTCAGGTTCCGGATCGAATTACGTTGCTCGGAGCTCGGGTCTTGCCACCGTCCCGGTGAAGCACCGCAGAGCGAAACACGGCCGGTAGGAACCGGCCCTACTCGCGTGGGAACCGGCCCTACTCGCTTGGAAACCGGCCCTACTCGCGTGGGGTTCTCGCTTCGCGGATGACAGCGCCGTGCTGATCGCTCATGAGCAACACGGAGTAGCCGACGATGCCTTCAAGAGACGTGTTGCTTTGTGAGACATAGTCAAAGCGACCGCGAAGGTCGGTGTAGCCGTCCTTATGGAAGCGGGTCTGCCCATTGAAGTACTTCGCAAAGACTTTTACGTAGGCCCCGGAAATCGGTTTGTCAGACTGAGCGTGAGCCAACGCGACCTGGCCGTAAGCCTCGATCATCTGCACGTTCATCGAGTTGGCGAACCACGACCTGGAACGCGTTTGCTCGCCGCCGACGACTTCCACCAACACGTTCTTGTTGTTGAACTGCTCGGGCAAGTCAAACTTGTGCGTGCCCGAGTCGCCTGAGAGCTTGATCGTTTCCGACTTGTTGGGCTTGATCATGGAAAAACCATCCGCCTGGTCGCTGGCAAACGGGTTGCTGCTAAAGAGGAATTCGATGTCCATCTGGTAGTAATTCACCACAACGGATTCGAGATTGCGGTACTCGATGACGGCCCGTCCGGTCCCCCGGTCTTCTCCCGGTTCGATGTTCAGGTCAAAGCTCTGCGTGTTGGCGGCCAACTGATCCTGCTGTTGCTCGCGGCTTTTCTCATCGATGACTTTCGAGCCAGCACCCTGGATCTCTTTGACCATCGCGACCACGTTTTCGAATTTGGTTCGCCAGCGATCAACCGGATAGTCCAACCACTTGCTGGCTTTGGCCAAAGCGTCATCCGGTTTCTCGCGGTACAGATCCAGATAGGCGTCGCAGTAGGCGTACTGCATTTTTGCGTCCACCGAATCGGCATCGACTTTTTCGAAGTGCGACAGGGCTTCTTCGATGCGATCCTGCAGCAGCATGTAGTAAGTCACCACCAGGTGCTGGTCGGCGGTAAGCTGTTGGCGGTTGCCGAGGATTCGCATCAGTCTTTCGTACTGCTGAAGGAAACGAGGGTTGAGAATGCGGCGTTTGGAACCCAACTGATGGATGCGTGAGTTAATCAGCGGCGTGTAGTCACGTTGCTGATACCAGTTTCGTTCCAGCGGTTGCAGATCCAGAATGTCGCTTTCGAAGGCCATCCCGAGGGTGCTCAGGATTCGGTTTTCATGGCCAAGGAATTCGCGAATCGCCTCTTTGTCGTTGTGCTTGACGGCATAGGACCAAAGCGTGTGGTCGTAGCGGCAGCGATCGCGAAGCAGTTCGATGGCTTGCCCAAAGAAGGCCTTGTCCTTCATGCGAAACGCGATCTGCGTCGGATCAAGCCGCTGAATGTTTTCGGTTTCCAGGTACTCGATGACTTGCTGTTCGGTTCCGTTTTGCGAAATCCAAACCCAGGACGTTTCGTCGACTTTGGCCGGTTTGTCGGTCACATTGAAGTCACGGCTTTCGGCCACGGCGAGGACTTTCGCGCCGGTCGAAACGTGGGACCGATAGTGAGCAAATTCGCCCGCAGTGGGAAAGTAAAACCAGTATTCGAGTTTCTGCGTGCTGAACGCATTCAGTTGCATCGCGATCGACTGGGAAGTTCGACTTCCGCTGATTGGCATGGCTCCCTGAGGGATTTGTAGCAGCACATCGATGGCCAGCGGTGTCGATGTCGGATTGGTGATCACGACTTCGGCACCGTAGAGGACGCCAGCCAGGAAATCACCGCTCACGAATTTGTCAAAACGAACACCTTCTTCGTAACGGTAGCGATCGGCTGCCTGAAAGAAGTTCTCGCTGACAAAGATGTTGGTATCACCGCCCTCGAATGCGACTTGTTCGTTTTGCTGGTGCAGCACGATCATCGGTCCGTCGGCATTGATGGTGACTTTGTTGTCAGCCACGTCGATCTTTTCTTTGACTTCGGTCATGGGAAGATCCAACACCGCCAGAGCCATGATCATCTCGGTAAGGTTGCTGTTGGCCAACGCAAACGCATCCGAGGCAAAGGGCCCGGATTCGTGGGCGGCGAAATCTTTCCAGAACTGGTTGACGGAAATCCGTGCCGCTGTGTTGCTGGACGGGTTCAGGTGCCAGTAGTTGTTTTCAACCCATTCACGTGTCGGCTCCACGCGGCGATAGTTGACCGGAGGTGGCGTTAGGACTTGATATTGCTGTGTCACGTTTTCGGTGTAGGGCACCTGAACGGTGTAATTCTGCGATTCCATCTCAATGACTTCCTTGCCATCGATGATTCGCTTGACAGGAACCCGGCGAGAGCGAGTTTCGGTACGCATTTTGGTGACGGGCACCGAGCGGGTTTTTGTTTCAAACTCGTATCCTCCGGCACCGCCAATGATACCGTTGATCATCTCACCACCCATGGCTTGGCCTCCTTGCCGCTGGCCCGACTGCATTGGTTCGGCGGGAGCGGCATACACATTTTGGCCCAGTTGGAGGGATTCCGCTCCGAATTCATCGGCTTCGAAAGAAAGGTCAAAGCGGTCTCCGGCACGTCTGCTCTTGCCGAGTTTGGGCAGCGATTTTTTCATGTTTTCTTTGCGTGTCCTATCCTTGGACTTTTCAAGTTCCCGAAGATCCCCGTCGTCATCGAACTGCTGAGCCATGTCGTAAACGAATCCGAACTGCTGTCGCGTGGTTGGGTTGAGCTCA
>CALFWR010000137.1 GCA_937928555.1 uncultured Pirellulaceae bacterium | reverse complement strand
GGGTGATCGTTAACGCCCTAAACCTCATGCCCATCGGGTCGCTTGACGGGGGTCGCATTGCCATGTCGGCCTTTGGGCGAAAGGCCGGGGGCGTGCTCGGGACTGTCACCTTGCTGCTTCAGGCAAGTTTGTTTGTTTTTTTGGAGGGTTGATTGGTTGGTTGGTTGGTTGGTTGGTTGGTTGGTTGGTTGGTTGGTTGGTTGGTTGATTGATTGTTGCTTGACGCGAGTAGGGGAACGGACTTCGCTGGTTGACTGGCTTGGTTTGATTTTGTTTGGTTTGGTTTGATGGTTTGACGTGTGTTTTGTTTTATTTTGGTTTGGTTTGGTAGAGTATGGTTTGGCTTGGGGCTTGCTTTTTTGTTGATTTGTAGCGTTTCGTTTTTGCTGTGGCTTTCGCCGTACAGTATGTTGGGCGGGGTTACGTGGAGACATGGTTGGCTTTTTTGGTGTCGCTGTTGGTGTTGGCGTTGGTGTTGGCGTTGGTTTCGTGTTGGTGTTGGTGTTGGTGTTGGTGTTGGTGTTTGCGTTGGTGTTGGCATTGGTGTTGGCATTGGTGTTGGTGTTGGTGTTGTCATGTTGGCTCATCGCAACAATCTAGCACTCGGACATGGACACGTGTGTCTATTTTTGAGCGCAGTATCCACATCAGGTATGTCTGCATGCGCTATTGCCTGCATGCGTGCTTATGCGTGTTGTTGTGTTGTTTTTGCGTTTTTTTTTATGCTGGAGTTTGTTGTTGGTCGGTGTTGTTGGTCATAATTGACACCCCAAGGAAAATGTACGAATTCGACATGTTGTGTTTCTTATGTCTTGGTTGTTTTTGTCAATGCGCTAGTACTATTAATAGTACTAAACACGCGTTCTACGCCGGGATTAAAGTGAATGCCAACTTCAGCCAATCCAAATCCAACATCCCAACACCAGCCTTTCTCCCGCAAGGGGTGAGGGCGACGAGGTAATCCCATGCTCCGAATTACCGCTGCTTCTGAATTTGACGCTGATTCCCTCGCGCACTCGCTCGATAGCGAAACGCTTCAGCAAGCCCAAGCGATCGTGGATTCGGTGCGCCGCGGTGGCGAGGTTTCGATCCGCAGCTACGCTGAAAAGTTCAAGGAGCGGACACCCGACCAGCCGCTTCTGCTGGGTCGTGAACAGCTTGACGCGGCTTTGCTTCGCATCTCCGATGATGATTCGGACCTGCTTCATCGTGTCAGCGGGCGAATTGAAAAATTTGCTTCGGCGCAGCTGAACAGTTTGAGCGAACTAAGCACCGAAGTTCCCGGCGGCCGCGCCGGACACACGATCGAACCGATTCAGCATGCCGGCTGCTACGCACCGGGAGGCCGCTACTCGCTGCCTTCGACGGTGATGATGACGGCGGTTACCGCGCGGGTCGCGGGCTGCAATCGAGTCACTGTCGCATCGCCGAATCCTTCGGACATCGTCCTGGCCACTGCGGCGGTATCGGGCGCTGATGCCGTTTTGGCCATTGGCGGTGCACACGCTGTCGCCGCGATGGCTTATGGTTTTACGGGTTTTGAGAAGTGTGACCTGATCGCCGGACCCGGCAACCGTTACGTTACCGCCGCCAAAAAGATCGTGCATGGCGATTGCGGCATCGACATGATCGCGGGCCCTTCAGAGCTGGTTCTGGTCGCCGACGAATCCGCCGACCCGGCCACCGTCGCGGCGGACCTGTTGGGCCAGGCCGAACACGATGTCGATGCAAGGCCGTTTCTGATTACGACTAGTGCCGACGTCGCGGAAAAGGTGAATCAGCAGCTCGCGGTTCAGGTTGCCGAATTGCCTTCCTGCGAAACGGCCACCGCTTCGATCCAGAACAATGGGGCGGCGGTCGTTTGCGATTCGATGGACCAGGCGATCGATGTTTGTAATGCGATCGCGCCGGAACATCTTGAGCTTCATGTCGACGATGCGTCTGAGGTAGCGAGCAGGATTCGTAACGCGGGTTGCATTTTCATCGGGCATCAGTCAGCAGAGGTCTTTGGCGATTACGGCGTCGGGCCCAACCACACACTGCCGACATCGGGCACCGCGAGGTTTTCAGCAGGCTTGAATGTGTTCACGTTCCTCCGCGTTCGCACATGGTTGGAGCTCGATCAGGCACCCTCGGACCTGGTCGCCGACACAGCGCGGCTGGCAGAACTGGAAGGTTTGTTCGGGCATCAACGTTCGGCGCTGCGGCGCGGCTGATCGTGGTCGCCGACCGAAGCGATGAAAGCCACAACCACGTTACTCATAAAGATCTTCGTCGATCCCCAACTCTTCCAGCGGAGTCGAAAAGGCATCCTGATCCGCTGCCGGCACATCGCTCTGGGAACTGCTGTCGCCATCGAAAGGTTCGACGTACAGGCGATTGCCTTTCACCGAAATGACTTTGACTTTTTCTCCCGCTTCGATCGCAAACCCTTCGCTGATCGCGTCCAGCTTTTCGCCGTCAATCTCGATCAGGCCACTGGGAAGCATCTTCGATCGGGCAACTCCGATCTGGCCAACCAACGTTTCGACTTCCGTCTCGGGAAGCACATCATGTCCCAGGTCATCAATCAGGATGGCTTTGCCCAGCGGCGTTTTCGGCCATAGCTTCACCAGGGCCACGAACAAAAACGGCAGCAGAAGCGTCAAACCCATCAACACGAATGAACCGAACACAACATCAGAAACAAAAGAAAGAATCACGCCGATCAGCAAAAGCGAGCCAGCAACGATGCCGAGAATTCCCGCCGAGGGGACGAACAGTTCAATCACGATCACGCACAAGCCTGCGATGATCAATAGTATTCCAAGGTAGCCTGGGTCCATGTCGCGTCCATGTTGTTTGCTTCGGTCGATGCTCAGTCAGTGCTCAGTCAGTGCTCAGTCGATGGGGCGAACCACCACCCGGTTGGCGATCGCTTCGATGACTTCGATTTTTCCGCCCTTCTGCACGACCTGTCCATCGGTGATCACATCGTAAACTTTGCCGTCGATTTTGGCTTTACCCGAAGGCATCAAACGCGTCACAACTGTGCCTTTTCTGCCCATCAGATGGCTCCAGTCGGCGGTCGCTTCGGGATCGCTGCCACCGAGCAGTTGTTCGTCGCGTGGCTTGGGTGGCTGTAGCGTAAACATCCTGAAAAGCGGAGTATTGGGCAAAACGTTTTTGAGAATCACTGCTCCCACCGCGATCCCGGCAAACGCCCCAAGGATCGGAAGCAACGACTTTGGCAGCTCTTCGAACTGCTCGTCGGTTGTTGGAATCACCACAAATGACTGACCCGCCATCACCAACGCCATCAGCATCATGACGATGCCGCCGATCCCGAACAGCCCAAATCCTGGCACCACAAACAGCTCGATCGCGAGGAACAACGCCCCCACAATGAACAACAATATTTCAAACCAAGCCGCACTCCCGTCCAGGTAATGGCTCCAGAAAAATGCCGTCAGCAACAACAATCCCAAAAATCCGAACGCCCCCAACCCGGGCGCCGACAGCTCGTTCATGAAACAGATGAACGCGAACATGACAAGGAACGTGGACACAAGCGGATCGGTGAGAAAGCCAGCCAGACCGTCAATGAACTTGTCCGCCGACGTTGCCTGTAACGAAACCGGCGCCGTTTCCAGCTGGTAATACGCATCGATCACCTCCGGCGAAGAAGCCACCGTGCGGGCGATGTCCAGACTCTCGGCTTGTGCTGAATCGATACCCGCAGCCACTTCGACCGGAGCGACCCGAACCCAATCTCTGGCATCGACAAGCTCTTCATGTTCGGCGCGGCCAAGGATCCTTTCCTTTCCCGTTTTCGCACTTCGGTAACGACTGATGACCATGTTCGGATTCACCAGTGCCATCATCAAAGAACGATCAGAATCTTTTTGCGAGGCGACTGATTTGATCGTCCGTTCCATCGTCTCGAGCTGATCGGGCGTTGGGGGGTCATCTTCGGTTTGTCCCAGCACGCCCCGGGGCCCAAAAATCACATGGTCGCACGCCAGTGCAGCCACTCCTGCCGAACCACGGCAGTTGCCTTTGACCCACGCTACGGTGCGACAGGATTCGGGATCCAGGGCCGCCAAATACTCTGCCAGCCGCAGCGCTGCATTCCAGTCAGCTTGCATGTCACCAAACTCAAGGATCACCATGTCGGTTCCGCTGGCCAGCTTGGACTTGATCGAACGCGTCAACCACGACACATTCGAACGATCCAGAATCGTTGGCAAAGTCGATCGCACGGCCACCCAATTCCGCTCGTCGGCAGCAACAGGCTCCAGTGCCGTCGGGTTCAATCCCAGTTGGTGCGCAAGGTCCGCACGCGAGCCAGTTCGCTGTCGGATCAGGCGAAAGTCCACCATTTGATCGCTGGAAAGTTTCAACATCTCGCCGCGACCCGACAGCGTCGTTGTTTCGTCAGCCTTCCCCGCAGCCTCAAGTTTCTCAAGTTCATCACCGTAAACGTACAGCGTCTCGTTTGCGGTGTTGACCCGATACAGCCTAGTATCTGCATCGAGCATCCCCACAACGATCGGGACCGGAAGCGTTAGTCGCTGTTCGGCGATGCCGCGGTACATGTCACGGATATAGGGCTGGAGCGTTTTGACATCGACACCGGCATTTCCGATCGAAGCCCCCTGCTCCATCGCGATCTCGTTACAGCTGATCGCCGCCAGAATCGCATGGCCCGTCAGGGCTGTCTTTTTCTCCTTTGCCGGAAGGTAAGCCACCGTGCGAACGGCGTTCAGCTCCCCACCGACGAGAAATTCGGCCAAAGAAAACGAAGCCCCCAAATCGGAACCCTGTCCGCTGTTCTCTGTCTCGGTGTCAAACTCAAGCACAATCACTGCCCGCTTGTCAGCATCGACCACCACCGGCAGCGAGGCAACCGCGTCCCTTAGCTGGGCGATCGTTTCCGAGGCAACTTTTGCCGTCAGCGGCAACGAGACCTGAATCAACATGCCATCACGGAGGATGATTTCTTCTTCGGTCGGGTCCGCTTGTGCTCCGGCGGCAACTGCGGCGCTTGCACCGACCCATGCCAACAGAACCATGATGCAGGCTGTGAGGCGTTGATGACTCAACCGCCGCGGTGGATTGCTGTCTTGATCATTCTTCATGTTGCGCCAAATTGAATTCTCGCGTTGCCAACGGGGTAAACTGTTCCGAACGCTCACAATTAATCTCGGATTATTCACGACGACGGGCGTCGATTCTACGTCTTGCCAACAGGAGCAAGGGAAAAGCTGAATTTCAACAAGAAATTTGAGTCATCCGGTAGATGAAGACCACAGCGTTCGTTTCATCGCATCAGAGTCGCGGATCACTGTCGGAACTAACTCTGACGCCCACGCCTCGTGAATAATCCGGGTTAATATACAATTCTGCCTTTGATCGGTAATCTTGGATTTCTGCACAAACCAATCGCCAAATTTGCCTTTCGGCCACCCTGTTGCAACAAAAGCCACATTCTGAGTAAGGATTCACCCCGTCTTTTGCATGGTTGCGACAGTTTTCGGGTGAGCATTTTGGACCCGGTCACCTGTATACCCGGATTATTCACGAGGCGTGGGCGTCAGAACCAGTCAGAACCAGTTGAGACAGTGATCCGCGACTCTGATGCGATGAAACGATCGCTGTGGTTTTCATCTGCTGGTTGATTTACATTTCTTGTTGAATTTCAGCTTTTCCCTTGCTCCTGTTGGCCAGGCGTAGAATTAACGCCCGTCGTCGTGAATAATCCGGGGTATACCCCGACTCCGGTTTATCGAATCGGCATCGCCGACACTACCTCAAAGCCACCTTCATCTGATCCTCTGACCATGAAAAATTCAACTTACATCTTCTGGTTCGTTGTTCTCGCCGGATGCCTTGCCAATTCATCAGCCTACGCGGATTCTGCTGATCCGGCAAAACCCAACATTATCTGGATCCTGGCGGATGACCTAGGCTACGCCGATTTGAGTTGCATGGGACAAAAAAGCTTTGCAACTCCCAACCTGGACCGGATGGCCGGCGAGGGCATGAAGTTCACCCAGTTCTATGCAGGCTGCACCGTTTGCGCTCCATCGAGGGCGTGCCTGCTGACGGGCCAACACACCGGTCACGTGTACCAACGGTTCAACGGACCGGTTCAATTCCGCGAAAACCCCCGTGACATCACCATCGCATCGGTCCTGAAACGGGCTGGCTATCGCACCGCGATGATTGGCAAATCCGGCCTGTCCTGCAACAGCTTTGATGGATCGCTTCCGAATCGAAAAGGCTTTGATCATTTCTTTGGCGTCGTCAGTCATGTCGCAGCCCACCGCTACTACCCACGTGAACTTTGGCGCGACGGCAAACTGGAAAAGATCGACGGCAACTTTGGCATGGAAGGCAAGCAGTATTCAACCGACCTGTTCGTCAAAGACGCTCTCAAATTCGTGAGTGCCGAAAAAGGCAAACCTTTCTTTCTGCACCTCTCATTGCAACAACCCCATGCCGACCTTCAGGTTCCCGATCAATACATCGACAAAGTGATCGGCGTTTTCGAAGACCCGGCTTACAAAGGAACCTACTACAGATCGGTCCCCAAACCCAAAGCGACCTTTGTCGGGATGATGAAACATCTTGACGAATCGGTTGGCAAACTCCTGGACCAACTTCGCACCGAAGGCCTTGCCGAAAACACACTGGTCATTTTTTCTAGCGACAACGGCCCGCACTTCGAAGGCGGCCACCACCCGGATAACCTTGATTCCAACGGTCCGCTTCGTGGCGGCAAACGGGATCTCTATGAAGGCGGAATCCGTGTCCCGATGATCGCCTGGTGGCCCGGCAAAGTCTCCCCCGGCACGACCTCAAACCACATCAGTGCGTTTTGGGATCTGCCCGCGACCGCCTGTGAGCTGGCGGGTTTGAGCGAACCCGAAAACTCTGATGGTATTTCCATCGTCCCAACTCTCACTGGCAAAACCGGGCAACTAGAGCACGATTATCTTTACTGGGAATTCCACGGACACAAAGGCAAACAGGCCGTTCGGATGGGCAAATGGAAAGGCATCCGCTTGAACGTCAAAAAAGAACGCTACGGCAAACTCGAACTCTACAACCTTTCGGCCGACATCGGTGAAACGAACAACGTCGCCGCACAACATCCCGACATTGTCAAACAGCTCGAGCAGGCCATGCGGCAAGCTCACACGCCGAGCGATTCGGTTTCCTTTGAACGTGGCGTGCTGAGTTCACACCCACCCAGCAAACGCATCACCGGTGGAAAGTTGCTTGATCGTTCCGGTTGGACAATCGAAGCTTCTTCGCAAGACCAACGCGAGGGACTATTAATCGGCAATGCAATTGACGACCAGGACAGCACGTTCTGGAAATCCAATAGCAGCCAGCCACAATGGATCAGGATCGACTTGGGCCAACCCGAAACAATCACCGGCATCCGGATTCTCAATCGCCTGGACGGAAATGTGATGGGATTGCTTTGCGACTATCAGGTTCGACTTTCGCTGGACGGAAATTTTGACGACGCAGCGGTAAAGGGCTCATTGGCGACAAACCTAGACGAACACCGAATTCCGCTCAAAGCAACCAAAGCCCGGTACCTGAAAATCGAATTCGGCAACGACGCCTATGACCGCCGCGCCGCGTCGCTTGCCGAAATCAATTTGGAAACCGAGTAAGTCATGGGATGGCTGGCAAAAATTCGACAGCAGGGAGTAAGTAACTTTCTCGCCAGAACATTTGAACGCGTGGTTCCCGATTGGCTTTTTCGAAAAAACCACATGGTGTTTTTTGTGATGGATACGAAATCGTTTCCTGATCAGAATGAAAAACCCGATGGCGATGTCACCGTCGGTTGGGCAGATGCAGCACAACCCGAAAGCCCGCTGCGAAAGTTGACTTACTGCGTGCCCGGTACCTCCGATGAAAACCTGTACGCCGTCAAAGCCGAAATCGATGCTCAGCTTGCCGGCGGATTCTGGGCCGCAGTGAACTTCATCGACGAACTCTCTATGGGCGCTCGCTTGGAACTGGAACCCAATCAGGCGTGGCTGTTCGGGGCTCTGGTTTCGGATGACTTTCGCCGCCGCGGCGTCTACTCAAAAATACTTCGCTTCATTTGTGAACAACTGGCCGAAAAAGGATTCGACTACCAGGTATTGGCTGTCAACCAATCCAACACGCCTTCCATGGGTGCCCACCAAAAACATGCACTCTTCGCGTCGGGCACGTTGACGTTTGTCCGCCTGTTCAGCACGACATGGTGCCGCACGACCGATCGAGTCGTGGCGGATCGGAACTGGACTTGGAATTGCAAAAAGAATCCCATCCTGATCCGATTCAAATAAACCGGAATCATTCACGACCCCAGGCGTCGATTCGCGTTGAGTCATGCGTAAGGGAACAGTAAACCGGGATTATTCACGAGGCGTGGGCGTCAGAATCAGTTCCGATAGTGATCCGCAGTTCTGATGCGATGAAACGATCGCTGTGGTTTTCATCTGTCAGATGATTCGCAATTCTTGTTGAAATTCAGCTTTTCCTTTGCTCCCGTTGACCAGACGTAGAATCAACGCCCGTCGTCGTGAATAATCCGGGGTAAAGCCGTTTCGCCTTCAGGACTTGATGTTCAAGAAAAAGGCTTTTTCGCAACGACTCGGTGCTCAAGCGTTGAACTGAAAGCCATGCCCACGCCTCCTGAACCATCCGCGATAAACCTACGCCTGGCAACCTACGCCTGGCAGTTTTCACAGGCGTACATTTTTCGTGCGGCCACCTCCCACCATCGCGTCTTGCCACCGCACTCGCGACAGCGACGCTTTTTATAAATATTCAGCCTCTGGTCACGGCTCAGACGACTCAGCGGCTTGTCGACGTCTTTCCGATCGACGGTGATGATGCGGTTGTACTTCAAACCGATCGCCAACAGGTCCACCGACAACTGCCACACGTGGTCGAACTCCTCGGGCGTCACGTCGACGCCGCGCCGCTCGGGGTGGATCCCGACCAACCAGAGAATCTCGGCTCGATAAATATTTCCCAGCCCTGCAATCACCGATTGGTCCAGCAGCAACGCACCGATCGCGCGGCGAGACTTTGAAATCTTCGCCCAAGCAAGCGAGGCATCCGCATCATCCCGTAGCGGATCCTGACCAAGCCGCATCCGCAGCGCCGAAAATGCATCCGCATCAAGCAACTCGCAGCAGTTGGGACCGTTGAGGTCAAAAGCCTTCTGCTGGCCGATCATCCGAACCCGGACCGCCCCGCGCGGTTCGGGCGCCGGATTGCTGTGCAATCGGAACTTGCCATACAGCCCCAGATGCACGTGCATGATCCGCGCGGGTTTGTTTGCTGTGGCACCTCGCGAATTCGTTTTTCGCTTGCCGCCCCACAGGTAAATCAGATGCTTGCCAATGGCTTCGGTTCCCAGCAGGTAGCGACCCGATAGTTCCCCGGCTTCCTTTTCGAATCGTCCTTGCGGCGACGTCACGATCAGTTTTTGACCGCTGAATTCTTTGGCGTGGTCTTGGGCAATTCGATGGACGGTGTGGCCTTCTGGCATTGGTTTGGCACCGGTGAACGGAAAGAATCTGGTAACCGATGATAACCGCGAATCACAACCGATCGGGTTGCTGCTGGCCATTCGCATCGCCGGATTGCCTGTCCGTATTCTTTCGGTCGAACAAAACTCCAACACCCAGGCACAGCAGCAGGACCAGACCGGCAACGATCGTTGGGTGGATTCGGTCAATGAATTTGATTCGGGCTTCGTTTTCACCGACACGCCAATCGGAGGAATCCTGCCAGCCACTGGCCGTATGCCGCCACGCAGAGGTGGGTTCAGCCGAACTGCTGAGCCATGGAGCCTGCGGTTCGGGCTCACCCAACATCCACACGCTGCCTATGGAAATCAGCACTCCAAGGAAGGTCAGAAACAAAGCGGTAAAAATTTTGTCGAACATCAAAGTTGGCATCTAAATGTCATGGATACGAAAATGTCTGGGCAATCTCCGTTCCAGTCGATTTTGGCTCCACCAAGGCCTCAATTCCCGAGTTATCCGAAGTAATGGGGTGCATTTTCGAAACACAGACTCGAAATACCGTTGCCTGATCTCACCATCGTGACGACTATGAAGTGGGTTCCTGCTGGGGAAAACGTGTCGATGACAGAACAGTTTCTGCGAAATCGGCGAATCGCTTATTTTCCGCAGTTGATCAATGACGGCACAAGCATAATGAATTAGTGATGAGCACTTCGGCCCGAAAACCGGAAACAAAGCAACGCCAGCGAGCGATTCGCGCCGCCGAGGGCTATCTTGAGCTGATGTCGATGCACGGACAGGGCCTGGAAGTCGATATCAACTTTGCTCAACCTCTTGCCGACCGCGTCATCGCGCTGGTCAACGGCGTTAAATTCCCTCGTGGTCACCAGGCCTATTTGCTTTATCTGGCAGGAGAAGCCAGTCGCATTGCCAGACGTTTTGATGACGCCGTTGCCTGGTACCAGCAAACGCTGGAAGTCGAACCCGACAACGTTCACTGCCTGCTCGCGGTTGCGTGGTGCTTCAAACGAACCGCACAGCTCGACAACGCCATCGAAGCGATGCACGTGGCAATCGAGTACGAACCCGATCAAGCCATCTGTCACTACAATCTAGCTTGCTACCTTGCTCTCAAGGGCCAGGCTTCGGGCGCGATCATGTTCCTGGCTCAAGCTTTTGAGCTACAGCCCGAGTACCGCCAGATGGTCGAACACGAACCGGACTTCGACCCGATTCGCGAGGACGATGCCTTTAACGAGTTTCTTTCGCCTGTGGTTTAGGGCGTCGGATTTCGAAAAACCGTTATCGCTGGCCACGCGGCGAATGAGCCGCCGGCCGTAAGTAAGGGCCTCGGGTGAGCGCAAGTGAGCCGCTGGCCGTAAGGCCTCGGGTATGAGCGCAAGTGAGCCGCTGGCCGTAAGTAAGGTAAGGCCTCGGGTAACACGAACCTTGCACCTTGCAGCAGGAGGTACTGTCCCAATAGTGTGTTGCTCCCGATCGGCGGCATTGCCCGAGGCAACCGACAGCTAACAATCGCCATCATGGACGATTTTAGCGAAATGCGACGGCTCGCACGGGCCAAGCGGGATGAAGCGATCAAAACTGCGCGACTGGAGTACGAAGCGACTCTGGAATCGATCAACGATTTGCAAAAGAGGCTGACCAAAAAGCCGTCTCTCAAAGGCAAGGGTAAGCCGATTGTACCGCTTCGCGTTCAGATCATGGACGTGATTCCTACCGATCGCAGTTGGACCGTCTACGAGCTTCTCAAATGGCTGGATCGGCCAGAGACGGATAAGCCAATGGTGCGCACGACTTTGGACCGGTTGCGAAAGCGTGGCGACATTCGGCGGCTGCGACGTGGGCGAAATAACATCCCGGCGCTGTTTGCTATTGCTGGCTACGGGCCAGAGGATCTTGGCCTAAACGCATTGAGCCAAATCGAAGCTGCCAAAGTTGTCTTGGCGGACTTGGGCAGCGACGTATCGCCAACGGTTTTAGTGGTCGAAATGCTGGAGCGTGGCTACATGCTACATACCCGTCACGGATGAAAAGACGCTCAGACGGTCGGTCAGAGCTGCTATCAATCGAAAAACGTAGAATTATCGTCAATATTGAATTCAAAGGAAAAATCGCGAAAACTGGAAATGCCACAGGGTAGCCGACGAACTGTCCGATAGAGCTTACAGTCATGTCCTCTAGCAACGGCGAACAAAGTTTGGCATCATCGCGTTGATAAAGGTATACTTATGAAAACCCATGGACACGGAACTAAGCCATCTACAAGGAACGTAGTCGGCTGTTTTTTTGCGCTCAACGGGGAATAGATGAACGAAATATCCTACGCAATGAAATACGCTAAGTCTCATATTGCAATGTATGAAGACTACGAGTGCAGCACATTTGACATTGAGGAACACGAACAAGCGATGGACTGCTGGAATTGCCAGTCTTTCGTTCAGCTCGGGATTGAAGCTTGTGAGTGGCTTATTGAGACGGACACCGTCCTTCAAAATTGTATTGTGACAGGTCAGATCGAATACAGCCGAAAACGCGAATTAGCATTGCAAGAACTTTTCCGTCGTTGGCTGAAGCCATGCGAGTTTGCGAACAGGTGGATTGACGAACAATACAAACGTGGCCACGTTATTGAAAACCTTGACGAATTTCGCAAGTGCCAACGAGAAATGAAAGCGATCGTTAGCTCATTTGACTCTGAAAATGTTTTGCCCGAAAAATTACAGCAATTGCGTGATGAGGCACTAAGGGAGCACGAAAGTGGCGAAACTGCCGAGTTCGTTTAGGAAAGCAAATAGAACGACCAAAGGTTTTCGTCGACAGTATTCTGAGCTTCCGTCTCGTATCCGAGACCTTTGCAGGAATTGCTGCATAAAGTTCGATTCAGATCCGGATCACCCTTCGTTAAGACGAAAAGAAATTGCCGATAAAGCCGGTTCCAGCCATAAGCCCGGATTATTCACGACGACGGGCGTTGATTCCACGTCTGTCCAACGGGAGCAATGGTAAAGCTGGATTTCATCAAGAAAGGTGAATTATCCGGTAGATGAAAACCACAGCGATCGTTTCATCGCATCAGAGTCGCGGA
>CALFWR010000136.1 GCA_937928555.1 uncultured Pirellulaceae bacterium | reverse complement strand
CCGCGTGTTGTTGACCAAAGCGCCCCACAGTTTGCGGCCTTCCCACCAGCGGTCGTAAGCCGTGTTGGTTCGAAAGACGACCAACAGAGAAAGCACGAAACCGAGAATCGAGTGCATGATGGTCGTGTTTTTCAACGCCTTCTCGACAGATTCGCCGGACGCTGTCATTCGTATGTCGCGAAGAAAGTGGATTTCAATCGCCGCGACAATGGCTGTGTAGATGGCGACAATCAACATCTCTCTCAACAGGATCCGGAAGGTATCCGTTTTGTGAAAATTGAGAATGTGCCGAAACCAGACTTTGTTGTCGTATTCAATCATCGTCAGTAAATTTCAATTCGCGTTCCGTTGTTGGCTATTGCAAATAAAGGCAGCCAGATTTTACGCACGTTGTCTGTGCGTCTGGTCATGGCTTGGCCTTTCCGATTTTATCGGGATTCGCTCTGTATTCCAAACCAGATCTGTCGGCGAAACTCTGGTCCGCGATCTCCACGATACGGACGTCCAGTTCTCATTGGTTGTCTGTCGCCATGTAAGTTCGCACCTTGTCAGCAAGTTCTCGACCATAGTTGGTTTCGATAAACTGCAGATAGGCTTCCCACCCCAAGAGCGAAGGGTCTTGCCGGCGACTGGCTTGCTTACACTGCGAGGCAACGCGATTGTTTGCGGTGATGGTGCTACCGACAGATGATAGCGTATTTCGACTTGCGAAGCGGAGTGCACCCGTCTTGGTGGAGACGAAAACGAACCAGCCCAGTAAGTGGATTGTCTCGATTGCAGAATTTGCGTTTACTTGTGTCCATTTGCGGTTTGGGAAATGGCAACAACCGCCAATGGACATAAATGAACGCGAATAAACTTTCGGGCGAACCCCATTGCGCATCAGCCCGGATTATTCACGAGGCGTGGGCGTCAGAATCAGTTCCGGCACTGATCCGCGACTCGGATGCGTTGAAACGATCGCTGTGGTTTTCATCTACCGGATGATTCAAATTTCTTGTTGAAATTCAGCTTTTCCCTTGCTCCGGTTGGCCAGACGTAGAATCAACGCCCGTCGTCGTGAATTATCCGGGATCAGATCAGCCGACCGGACTCCCGGCCACAACCGCCAGACGCACCAACTCCAAAAGCCGCTCCGGATCGGTGGTTTCGACTTTGGCGACAAAGCCCCGTTTGTGGGCAAAGCGAACGTCTTGCTCGTTTTCGATCTTTGAAAAATTCAGCCGCGGGCAATCTTCGTAACGCGTCAACCCGAATCCGCTGCCGCGACGATCCGGATACACCAACGCGTGGACGGTGTCTTCCCGGTTTTGTTCAGCAATAAAAGCGTAAAGCCCGAACGATGGATCGTCCGCGATCTGGTCCGCCTTTTCCAGATAGAGAGCTGTGATGGGTTCGCCGTCGGTTTCGATCGTCCACCACTGGCAATGTCCGCTCAAAAAGTCCAACCGTGTCCGCAGCGAACGAACGAAGTCCACGATGTCCTCGCCCACCATGCACATGACCTCGTAAAGCGTGTCGCTTGGCTGCAACCGGACCTCGTTTGCGAATCGTCTGAGCATCGTGACGTCGATCGGCGAAAGCAACGCGTTGAACGCGTCTCTTGGCACCTCCATCAGCTTTGCGGTTTCATTGGGGCCGCGGGTGTCGAGCCATTCCGCCGGACGCAGCCACGCGCAGAACGCGAGGGCGTCCTCGTACATGCCCAGATTTTGCAGGATCAGTGACAGAGCGCAAAGCGGCGGCGCATCGCGGGGGAACTGGTGATGGTCGAAGTTATTCATCGCCGGGTCGTGTGCCAATCCCACGTCCACCACGCAGGTGGCGGCACTTGCCAGGTCTTCGTCGGTCGGTTCGCGGCGTTCGATCGGTACGCCGTGCAAGTGAGCCAGCACGCTGCAGGCCAGAAAGTCGTCTTTGTGGGCGCCGCCGGGGTGGGTCACGATCAGTTCAATGGTCATGCGGTCAACAGGGTTTTTGGGTAAAGCGGCCGGGTTGTGGCCGGGTGTGGGCAACTTGAAACCGAAGAAGATATCGTCAATCGAATCTGAGGCTATCCCAATCAAAAATTGAGACTTGCAGTTACAATACTCGCCACTCTTATCGACTGGCGAACCATGCAGCCCATCCACACATTTACAATCATCGAAGACAAACAAATGGTGCTCGCCGCAATGCGTGAGCACTTGCCGGACACGCCCTCATGGTCGGCGGTCAAAAAAATGCTGCGCACGCGCAAGGTTTCTATCGGCGGAGTCTTGTGCGTGGACGAAGGCCGGCAACTGACCAGCGGCGAAGTCCTGACGATCTTTGACAATCCCTTGCCGCCGCCTCCCACCGACAAGGATGTGCTTGTTCGCTACGTGGACACCGAACTGATTGTTGTTGAAAAGCCATCGGGAATGGTGACGCTGCGGCGGAAGCCGGATTTGAATTGGCCGTGGACCCGCAAGAACCTGCAGCCGACATTGGACGAGTGCGTGCCCCGTTTGATCGGCCAGCACGCTGCAGAAAAGAAAAACGCAGAGCGAAACAGCCTGAAGCTGCCCAAGCTGTTTTCGATCCATCGCATCGATCGGGATTCAAGCGGACTGTTGGTTTTTGCTCGTAACAAGGAATCCCAAACCAAAATCATTCATCAGTTCGCCCAGCATGACGCGGTGCGAAAGTACTTTGCCCTGATCCCCGGAACCATCGAAGACCAAACGGTGACGTCGCAGTTTATCCGTGATCGCGGCGATGGTTTGCGAGGAAGCACCACCGACACGACGATCGGCGAGCGAGCCACGACGCACTTTCGCACGCTGCGGACGATTGGCGATTACAGCGAACTGGAGTGCCGCCTGGAAACGGGACGAACCAACCAGATTCGCATCCACCTGGCAGAGCTTGGTCATCCGATCTGCGGCGATATCAAATACCGTGGCCCGCTGGGAAAGCCACCGATTGTTGACCACAGCAAGATCCGGCGAATGGCGCTGCATGCGGCGGACTTGCGGTTTCAGCATCCCACAACCAACCAGCCCATGCAGTTTCAAACAAAGTGGCCCGCTGACATGCTGCGGTATCTGGATCGTTTGGCGGTGTCCTTTGAGTAGGGCCATCGTAGGCAGGGGAAGGCATGTTTGAGCTTCGTTGTACGGTTCGCAACTGCAACCAACCCTTGACCGGTGTCGAGGGTGGGCTGGGTTGTGGCGCGGGGCATCGCTTTGACCGGGCGAAAGAAGGCTACTGGAATCTCACCCAGCCACAGGACAAAAAATCCGCCAACCCGGGCGATCATCGCGAAGCGGTCCTTGCCCGACACCGTTGGCTGCAATGTGGGCATGCGGCGGGCTTGATTGGGGCTCTGCGGCCGTGGATCCCCGTATCGGATCTGGTCCGCGTGTTGGATTTGGGATGTGGCGACGGTACCTTTGGCCCGGCGCTGTTTCCCGGTGGTGCCGCGAGGTTTTGCGGCATCGACCTTTCCCGTCCCGCGATCAAGCTTGCCGCCCGACGATGGGCGGAAGCCACGTGGGTGCTGGCCAATGCAGATCGAGGCTTGCCTGTTGACGATTCCAGTGTGCAATGTGTGTTGTCGCTATTCGGTCGCCGGCCCGTTGCCGAAATCAGCCGCGTGCTTAGTGCCGACGGGATTTGCATCGTTGCCGTTCCCGGCGAAGAGGACTTGATTGAGCTGCGGGAGCAGGTTCAAAAGGAAGGCAAGCGTCGCAACCGTGTCGCCGCGATCGTGCAGGAAATGGAATCTGGTGGGTTGGTGTGTGTCGATCAAAAGCATTGGCAGGCCCAAGTCAATGTGACCGCCGGACAGATTGCTGACGCTCTGGCGATGACGTATCGCGCCGGCAGGCGTTCCGAACAAAGCCTCGTTGCTTCGATCGATGCTTCAACGGTGACGCTTGCCGCAGATTTGTTGAAGTTTCGCCCGGCAAGTGAAGCGCAATCGTTGTAGTTGTAGGCCGGGTCAAGGGCGTGGCAGTGCCTTGCAGGCAACAAAGAGAATTAAACCCGGATTATTCGCGAGGCGTGGGCGTGACTTTCAGTTCGCCCGCTGAACGTGGTGCAAGCTAAAGTTAGAAGAAAGTCTCCGTTATGGACTTTATCCCGGATTATTCACGACGACGGGCGTTAATTCTACGTCTGGACAACAGGAGCAAGGGAAAAACTGAATTTCAACAAGAAATGTGAATCATCCGGTAGATGAAAACCACAGCGATCGTTTGATCGCATCAGAGTCGCGGACCACTGTCTCAAATGATTCTGACACCCACGCCTCGTGAATAATCCGGGTTTATCAAAGAGGTGAACCGAAATCTGGGTGACAATCCAGCTTTGACCTTTGCGTCGGTGTGGTTCAACGCAAATCAACGCCCGTCGCCGTGAATAATTCCGGTTGAAGATCGAAGTTACAGAATGCGTGGCGGTTTGCTTGCCAAGCCCGACGCCCCGGCAATCGCGACTCATTTTCCATGGTCCGGGCTGGAGCCGTGCTCCATTGCCGGAGCGGCGGACTCACGTGAAAAGCAGGAGCATTTAGAGCAACGTCCACGTGCGATCGATTTGTTTTCGGCTGAATGGCAATTCACGTCTTTGTTCCTGCCTACATGGAATCGCCGATTTGCTGCCGTCGCCTGCGGCAGCAACAGGGACGCTTTTTGAAGTATTTTTCACCGTTGGCGGACAACTCCTGCGTATCTTGCGCACGCCGCATTGACCATTGCGGACTCGCCGACAATCCTTTTTGTTCCCAAATCGAATATTGAAACGCTCAAAAGATGAACTGCACAACAAAGACAGCTCGAACCACGCTTCTTGCCTTGCTGGCAATAACCCTGATCGCCGGATTAGGTTGTAACCCGGCAGCCAAGGAAAATGTCGCAAAGCCCGACGAAGCGGACAAGCCAAAATCGCCAGCCACTGCCTCTGCCGGTTCTTCCACGACTACTTCCATCGCAGCCAAAGCCAACGACAACACGTCTGCAAGCAAGTTGGGCGAACCGGGAGTCATCACCGGTGAGCTTAACGAGGTCGATTGGAATTCCATGTTGGACAAGGAGGTCACTGTCGCCGGAGACCTGGTCGTTATCGACACCCATGATCTGGCCCGCCGCGGGCAAATCAAACTTGCTCGCAAAAGATTGTACGTTCCGACCAGCGAGATCGACCCCAACGACGCCGATGCAGCAGCTACGTCTTTCGAGGGCGGCAGCAATGTTGCCAAAGTGGTCAGCATGCAGGAGTTTAATGGCAACGCAACCGTCACCCTGGACGACGGATCGGACCAACAAAATGTTTTTCCACTAGCCCTGTTTCCCGAGTTGGGAAAGAGTCAGCCGACGGTTCGCGTCGGATCGGTGCTGCACGGGGTCACCGGTACATTGATGAAAGAGCGGCGGAACATCGTCTTGGTGCCTGACGGCCCGCTGAAGTGGACACCCGCTCCGCGGCCACAGCGCCCCGATGTCGGGAAAGCCAGCGTCACCGTGGCGAGCTTCAACGTGCTTAACTACTTCACGACGCTCGACGACGGCGAAAACAGAGCCCGCGGTGCCGATAGCGAATCGGAATTCAAACGACAGGAAGAAAAAATTGTCTCTGCCATCCTTGCCCTGGACGCCGGCGTGATCGGTCTGATGGAGCTTGAGAACAACCGTGCTGCCGAAGTCCAATTGGTGGCTGCGTTGAACAGAAAACTGGGGAAAGACGTTTTTCGGGGCTGCGGTTTGCCGAAAGATTTTTCCTCAGTCCCCGGCGGCCAGGACGCGATTCGCGTTGGGATCATTTACCGATCCGACCGCGTGGATGTAGTCGGTGATGTTTCCACGATTCGTGACGAGGCCTTCGAAATCGCTCGGGCTCCGATCGTTCAGGCCTTTCAAGCCAAAAACGGCGGCAAGCGTTTTTCGGTGGTCGTGAATCACTTCAAATCCAAAGGCGGCGCGCGGAACGCCGAGCCCGGCAATCAAAACAAAGGGGACGGTCAGGGTGCGTTTAACGCCGCGCGGCGTAGTCAGTCGTTGGCGATTTGCGATTTCATCGACCAACTGAAAGAAAACGGCAAAGAGGCTCGTGTCCTGGTGATCGGTGATTTGAATGCCTACCAACAGGAAGATCCAATCGACGCGCTGCGAGCCAGAGGGCTGGTCGATTTGCACCACAAGTTCCACAGTGGTTCAGCGGTCGATCAGCAGCAGGATTACTCGTTCATCTTTCGCGGTCAAAGTGGTTCATTGGACCACGCGATGGCAACCAAGCCGCTCGCCAAAGACATCACAGGCATCGCGACCTGGCATATCAACGCTGATGAACCGCGTTGCCTAGACTACAACGAAGAGTTCAATCCAAAATCGCTCTACGAAGCCAACCCGTTTCGCAGCTCTGATCACGATCCTGTGTTGATTGGGATTGGCCACTGATCGGGATGTTTTGTTTGCCGACTAAAGCTTGCGATACAGATGGCGCGAGCGCGGTTGATGTAGCAGGGGGTTTGATTCGGGGAATGATTGCGGCTCGAAGCGTCGGAAACCACAACCACGAACAAGCCATCCATGATTGCGGCTTCCAGCGTTGGAAGCCACAACCACATACGTGTCCTCAACGGCGGAACTACTCTTCGGTGGCGTCTTCTGTTTCTTCAACAGCTTCTTCCGTTTCCCCGCTCGCTTCGGGAGCTTCGGGAGCTTTCTTTTTGACACCGTAGTCCATCGACATCCGGTCGGCTTCAAGGCCTTTGCCTTCGACAAATTCGAGGGCTTCATCGAGGGTGCTGAAAGGAGTTTGGTCGCTGCCGATTTGAACGTAGTGGCATTTCTTGCCATTGGAAATCGCTACAGCAATTTCACTTTTTGCGCCTGCTTGGCGAATGCGATAGTATCCATTTTCTACGACGGAACTGGCCATGGGGTCTCTCGAAAAATTAGTCAAAAGTGTGTGTGCGCCGTCGAAAACAGACGGCCGGGAAAGAATCGGGCACAGACGAAAAGTTCGCACCGCGACGATGGTTCTATCTTAGTGTAAGCGACGGGAAATTTGCATGCCAACTTTTGAATGTCGGCAGTTCATATTTGCGGCGTGCCAGCGGTGCGTCCTAACCCGGGATGGGTGAAAATTCTTGTATTCAACGGCCCTCTCACGGCCTGCGTTTCCCGTGTTTTGTGACTTATTGCAACGTCCCGGCAGAACCTTCGGTCGCGGTGCAAAACTGGTTGAAAAAAAGAAAAAATATCAAACCAGTTTTAATGCTGGTTCTGAAATCACCGGCTGGAATTGTTCCTGCGTCCCGGGTCGTTTTCCACCGGTCAGCCTTGCCAACCGGGTCTCAATGCGCCGCAAGGCTTTGGACTTGGCCCGACGGAACCTGCCCCGGATTCACTCGCCTTTTGGCTTTTCGGCTATCGCGATGACATCGCCCGCGTGGCTGCCAAAGTAAAGCGTTCCCTGAATGGCCACAGGAGAAGTCCAAACTTTGATGCCTTGTTTGACCTGGTGACGCCAACGCTCCGAACCGTCGGATCGATTGACCGCGTACAGGTGGCCGTCGGACGATCCAACGTAGACCGAATGATCGGTTACTGCGGGCGAAGAAAAAACGGCGCCGTTGAGGTTGGTTTTCCAGCGAAGGCTTCCATCACCGGCATCCAAGGAATAAAGATGGCTGTCGTTGCTTCCGATGAAGATCGTGTCGCCCACCATCGTCGGTGACGAAAAGATCTGACCGTCGGTCTTGTACTTCCAGACAACCGAACCATCGGCGATCTTCAGCCCGTAGACATGTTGATCGTATGAGCTGAAGGTAACCAGTTCGCGGTTGGTAACAGGCGATGCAAAAATCGGTTGTTCATTGTCATTGAAGACCCACTTTTGTTTTCCAGTTTTCCTGTCGATGCAAAACATCTTGCCCGCGTAAGTTCCAATGAACAGTGCATCGTCAGTGACTGTAGGTGAAGAAAGCATGCTCGCGCCGGCGTCAAATTTCCAGATCTGCTCCCCTGTTTTGGCATCCAGTGCGTACACGAAATGGTCAAAGGCACCAAAGTAAACCACGCCCCCGGAGATCGTCGGCGATGATTGCTCGCCGCCTTCGCCCAAATCGAAATCCCATTTCCTGCCTCCCGTTTTGGCGTCCAGTGCGTAAAACTTGTTGTCGTCGGCTCCAAAGTAAACCACGCCCTCAGCAACCGAAGGCGTTGCCCGGACCCAGCCATCGACATCGAACTTCCATAGCAGCTTGCCGGAAGCTTGATCAATGGCGTGCAGTCGCTTGGCGTGCCCGCCGACGTAAATGACACCGTCGGCCACTGCGACCGACGATTCGATGATGTCTCCCGTTGCGTACTTCCATTTGACCGTTGGAGACTGAATTTCGGTAACGCCGTAGGCATTGTTGCCGCTATCATTAAGGCGAAAACGGGGCCAGTTGGCGGGAGTGGGTTTGTCGTCAAGGAATTCGGTCATGGGAACGAGATTGATGTCCTTTCGCTTGCGCAGTTGTTCTTTGATGTAGTACTTGTGCCACGATCCAAACGTGATCAGGAAGCGCTTGCCTTTGCCCTGATGCGTGTCCAGGGCTTTCTCGATCAGCCCGTAGTGGCCAGCGTTAATGTTGGACCAGCCGCCCTCTCCAATCAACTCGTTGAAGTGGCGATCGTAGGGCTCCATGCCGGTTTTGACAAAGTCATCGTATTGCTGGGTGTGGATTGTCACCGGATCGTTTGAGTCACCGATCGAGGCAATGTTTCTGCCTGCCTCTGATTGGGCGGCTTGCATTTGAGCGAATTGTTCCGCGTGGGTCTGGCGAAGTTTCGCCATCGTCGCGTTGCGGCTGTTGTTCATGTCTTCGGTCCACGCCGCACAGGGCACGATTTCGAATGACATTTCCTTTGTCAACGGAAACAGGGCGTCGATGTATTCGGGAAAGACGCGAACACGGGATTCGGTGATCTTGCCTGTTTTCTGAAACTGTTCGGTCGCAGTGCCAAGGCGATCCGGTGGGATTTCGGTCAGCACATAGTCCGGTTTGATTTTGCGAATCAGGTCTTTGAGGTGGTCAAGGTCAAAGGGGCCCGGCTGTCGATGCTTTCGGTGAATCATTCCCATCACGATCACCGTGTTGTTTGATTTCGTCGAAAGTTCGTCTGGCCTTTTGTCCTCTGCTGTGGCTTGAGAGACAGCACCGGGTTGGAAAGCGAGACAGCCAAGGCAAAGCAGGACCAGGGTGTACAGGCGAAGGGAATTCATCACGTCAATCCGCGAAAAGTCGATGGGTCGTAGATACTGCCGCAGATTGTAGCCAGGTTCCCGCACGATGCGTTTGCAAACGAATCCTTCGCGGCAGTTTTCGCGCGAAACGTGCCCGATCAAACGATAGACGGGAGAGCCTTGTACCTCCGGTATCCGTGCGGTTGTGAGTGCAGTCCACGATATCGCGGGTTATTTTTGACCGCGAAATACGCGAAACACGCGAAAGTTGCGCGGACAAAAGTCGATTGTTGTCTTTTCGCGTATTTGGCGTATTTCGCGGTTCACAAAGTCAGACTGAACGCAAGCCGACGGCGTCACATTTCTGTTGGCTAAAGTGTTACGGGATCCGATGAATGACAATCGAGGTTTCGGATTACTGATACCCTTTCGCCTGGATCTCAAACAGATGCGCGTAGTGGCCGCCCATTTGCATCAACTTTTCGTGAGAGCCGCGTTCGATCATTTTGCCTTGGTCCAGCACGATGATCTGGTCGGCCATGCGGACGGTGCTGAAGCGATGCGAGATCAGGATCGCCATCTGTTTTTGGGTTGCTTGGCGGAAATGGTCAAAGATGCGGGCTTCGGCTTGGGCGTCCATCGCTGAAGTGGGCTCGTCGAGCACCAGAATGTCGGCTTGCTTGCGCATGAACGCGCGGGACAGAGCGATCTTTTGCCATTGCCCTCCCGAAAGCTCGCGGCCGTCCTTAAACCAGCGGCCCAACTGCGTGTCGTAGCCAAGTTCCATTTCGTCGATGAAGGGATCGGCCATGCCTTTCTCTGCGGCAGCAACCTGCTGATCCCGGGCTTCAAAATTGGCCACGTCGCCAACGCCAATGTTCTCGCCGACCTTCAACTGGTAGCGGACAAAATCCTGAAAGATCACCCCGATGCGGTCTCGCAAGGCGTCCAGTTGCCACTCGTTCAGGTCCAGGCCGTCGAGCAAAACGCGACCCGAAGTTGGGCGGTAAAGTCGCGTCAGCAGCTTGATCAAAGTCGTTTTGCCTGATCCGTTTTCGCCCACAAGAGCCAGTTTCTTCCCCGGTTGAAGATGCAGGCTGATCTGATCTAGGGCGGGTGTCGTCTGGTCGGGATAGACAAAGGAGACGTCTTCGAACCGTACTCCATCGCCGGGTTCGAGGCCCGATGTCGCTGTCCCGTCGTGCGTGATGATTGGCTCGTCAAGAAACTCGTACAGATTCGAGAGGTACAGATTGTCTTCGTACATTTTGCCGATGGCGGTCAGACTCGCCGCGATCGCCGATTGACCCTGTTTGAAGATCAGCAGGTACATGGTCATCCCGCCCAGGGTGATTGCCCCGACCGCTGCCGACCAACCGATCCACCCGTAGGCTCCGTAGAAGGCAACGCTGCTGAGTACACCCAACAAAAACCCCCACGTGCCGCGTTTCAGTGTGAGGGCTTTGTCTTCGGCGTAAAGCGTTTCAAAGATCTTGCGGTATCGATCCAGAAACAGATCGCCGGCACCAAAGAGTTTGACTTCCTTGACGTAGTCTTCGCGGGCCAGCAGCCATTCGAGATAGTTTCGCTTTCGCGTTTCGGGGACTTGCCAGCGAAACAGGCGAAATGCCGCACCCGAAAAATAGGTCTCGACAATAAACGCCGGAAGGGCCGCGACGACCAGACCGAGAACCGCCAGCCAGGAAAACTGGATCAGCAGCCAGCCGTAAGTGAGGAGCGTGATTGCGTTTTGGACCAGGCCAAAAGTCCGCGTTACCAGGCTGAGCGGTCGCGACGAAGCTTCGCGGCGGGCGCGGGTGAGTTTGTCGTAGAACTCGGAGTCTTCGAAGTGCGACAGTTCGAGCGTTTGCGCTTTTTCTAGGATCATCACGTTGACGCGCTGACCCAACAGGGCTCGCAAAAGCGAGTTGGCCATCATCAGCCCCCGTTGTGCAGCGGCCATGAGGATGACAAAGACAGCTTCGACGCCGATCCATTGCAGGACCGACCAGCGATCTTCAGGCAAATCCGTTTCCACCGCCAGGACCACCGCATCGACGATCAGTTTGCCCACGTATGCGATCGCGCCCGGGACGACGCCGGCAAAGATCGTCAGTGCGAGGATCAGCAGTGTGAGGCGTTTGTCGGTCGTCCAAACAAGACGCAGGGCTTCTTTGCTATAGCGAAAGACCCCGAAGAATCGTGTGAGCACCGGAGAGTTGTCGCTGTTGGCCGACGGGGCAGAACGCATCGATTGTCAGTGGATGTGAGATCAGGGCTTTCCACGTCATTGTCGGCCAAGATGTGTCTGATGAACAGGATGCCTTTGTTGACCGTGTCGTTCCGGGCGAAAGCCCGACCAGGTATTGCAAGCGAGTTGTGCCGACATTTCAACCCGGATTATTCACGAGGCGTGGGCGTAGCTTTCAGTTTAGCCAATGATCATCGCACGGGTTGGAAAAGAGCCTCTGTCCTAGACTTCATCAACGAGGTGAACCGAAATCTGGGCGACAATCCAGCTTTGACCTTCGTAGCAGTGAGGTTCAACGCGAATCAACGCCCGTCGTCGTGAATAATCCGGGTTCAAATGCGTCGGCGAGGTGCGTTCGCTCAAAATCCGACTGCCGACCGGCTTTGCTCAAAAGTAAGCCTTGCCGGAGCGATCAGTGTTGGGGAGCTCACGACGGGTTCTTCGGTTTCGGAGGAGTACTTTGAGAAAAAGTTGTGGCGGGCAACGAAGTCATCCGCTTCAAACATCTCCGTCGCGTTTGCCAGCGAAGGGTAGACCTTGAAATGAACGCCAAGCTTCGTCAGCTTGAGAGCCTGATGAAAGCTTTCGGAAAGATTCGCAAGCTTCAGAGAGACCCCATGCACCCGGCAGTACTGGCGAAACTGAAGTAGCCTGCCAAGCAATTCCGAAGTTACAAAATCGACATCAACAAAATCCAGAACCAGCCGATAGCAATCAAAATCCTCGACGGCTTGAACCATTTCGTCTGAAACCGTTTGAATTGTGAACGAATCGACGATCGTGGCCGAAGGGAAACTGATCACCAGAATGTCGCCCACGCATTGAGTTGAAATAAAGCTCATCTTTCGAGTTCCGTTTTCAAAGTTCTGTTGCACTAACGAGTTAGTAGTTTCGAATCGGTTAACCCTTACGGCGAATCACATTGAGTGTGGCTGAGTGTACAGACACGGCGACCGCACGTCGATTGATTGGATCAATAATTGCTTGAATTAGTTCTCCGTCAAGTCAGCAGTATTTTGCTGGCGTATTTTTCACGGAGGTTGATTGATGGCGACGATGAGCAATGAAATTCTTACAAACTTTGAA
>CALFWR010000135.1 GCA_937928555.1 uncultured Pirellulaceae bacterium | reverse complement strand
CGACGGGCGTTGATTCTACGTCTGGCCAACCGGAGCAAGGGAAAAGCTGAATTTCAACAAGAAATGTGAATCATCCGGCAGATGAAAACCACAGCGATCGTTTCATCGCATCAGAGTCGCGGATCACTGTCGGAAATGATTCTGGCGCCCACGCCTCGTGAATAATCCGGTCTGGTGTGACTCAAACGGCTACCAGCGGCCGTCCTCGTGAATAATTTCGGTTTAAGGTGCTATTGACAGCTTCGTGCCAAATGGGCCAGAAAAGTAAGCGCACCGACGGTCGGTGCCTCAAAGGTAACGATAACGTACCTACCACAAGAGCAATCGATGAAAAGTATTCTCGTAATCCTGCCGCTAGCCGCCGTGCTGACAGCCGGTTTTTTCCTGTCCACGGGCAAATCAGATGAGCCCGCAAATCCTGCTTCGCCCTACGCAAAACAGGAAACCGCAAAACTGGAAACGGCCATCCTCGCCGCGGGTTGCTTCTGGTGTGTGGAAGCTGACTTTGAAAAGGTCGAAGGAGTTACGTCGGTGGTTTCGGGTTACACCGGTGGCACGCTGAAGAATCCAACCTATGAACAGGTATGTCACACTGAGACAGGTCACCTGGAAGCAGTCAAAGTCACGTTCGATGCGAACAAGGTCACCTATCAGGACTTGCTACAGGTTTTCTGGCGGACAGCCGACCCGACCGACGATGGTGGGCAGTTTGTTGACCGAGGCAACTCCTATAAGTCAGCGATTTTTGTCGCCAACGATCAGCAGCGAAAAATCGCCCAGCAATCCATCGCAGCACTTGAAGCTTCGGGCAAATTCGAGCAACCGATCGTGACGCCCATCGTGCAGGCTTCCACGTTTTACCCTGCCGAAGACTATCATCAGGATTATTACAAAACCAATCCGCAACGTTACAACGCCTACCGTAACGGTTCAGGCCGCGATCAGTTCATCAAAAAGGTCTGGGGTAAGGACGCGCACTACGTTATTCCCGGCTCCAAAGAATCGATGCAAGGCAAAGCGGTCGAATATCAGAAACCCGACGAAGCCGAAATCAAAAGACGTCTGACGGAACTGCAGTTTTTCGTGACGCAGCAGGACGGAACCGAGGCCCCGTTTCGAAACGAGTACTGGGACAACAAACGAGATGGAATCTATGTCGATATTGTCAGTGGCGAGCCGCTGTTCAGTTCAAAGGACAAATTCAAATCCGGAACCGGATGGCCTTCTTTTACTCAGCCTCTGATCAACGACAACATCGTCGAAATCGAAGATCGCAAGATGTCTGATTTGCGAATTGAAGTACGTTCCAGACACGGTGACTCACATTTGGGGCACGTGTTCAGTGATGGTCCGGCCCCGACAGGGTTACGATACTGCATCAATTCAGCGTCGCTGCGATTCATTCCAAGTGAAGACCTCGAAGCAGCGGGCTTTTCAAAATTCATGGATCTCTTTAAAGATAGATAGAGTCCAAACGTTGGGGACCAATCGATGGTCCTCGCATTGGCACGTTGGCACATCGCAGCCCATGCCGATGACTAACCTCTCTTGGTCCTTTAATTTACTCAGTACAAAAATGATCTACTTCTTTATCGTCATCGCTGCCCTTTGCGTCGCATTTTCCAACGGAGCAAATGATAACTTCAAGGGTGTGGCGACACTTTTTGGCAGCGGCACGACAAACTATCGTCGTGCCCTGTGGTGGGCGACAGGGATGACGTTGCTGGGCTCGATCGCGGCCTTGTTGCTGGCCGGCGAACTTATCAAAAGCTTTGGCGGAAAAGGACTTGTCGAAGACGCGATCGCGATGAAGCCGGCGTTTGCCGCAGCCGTTGGGCTGGGGACAGGGTTGACGGTCTTTGTCGCGACCCGACTGGGTATGCCAATTTCGACAACTCACGGGTTGATTGGAGCTTTGATCGGAACCGGACTTGTTGCCGGATCAGGGTTAAATTTCGGGAACCTTGGTTCCAAATTCTTGATTCCTTTGCTGTTGAGTCCGATTCTGGCAATCGCCATCACAAGCATCATTTACCCCATCCTGCGAAAGCTGCGGATACGGATGGGTGTTGAAAGTGACCTCTGCATTTGCGTCGGTTCCGAAACCGTCGAAGTGCTGCCCTCGAGTTGCAACACCGTTGCCCTGGAACGCGTTCAGGCGGTCACAGCGAAACTGGGCAAAACCGCAGTCTGTCAGTCACAGTACTCCGGAGAAGTACTCGGCATTTCGGCTGCGACAGCGCTCAACCGAACGCACTTCCTTTCGTCGGGAATTCTCAGTTTCGCGAGGGGCATGAACGACACGCCAAAGATTGCCGCAATCCTTTTGCTTGCTCCCGCAATGTCGGTTCCGGTAAGCCTGATTCTGATCGGTGCCGTGATTGCGATTGGCGGTTTGGTGAGTGCTCGTCGCGTTGCTGAAACGATGAGCCACCGAATTACCACGATGAATCACGGCCAAGGTGTGACTGCCAATATCGTGTCCGGCACGATCGTGATTGGCGCCAGCTATCTTGGTCTGCCCGTTTCCACGACGCATGTCAGTTGCGGTTCACTCTTCGGAATTGGTGCAGTGACCGGTGGTGCGAGAAAGAAAACGATCGCGACGATCGTATTGGCATGGCTGGTGACGCTGCCAATGTCGGCTCTGATTGCGTCGGGAAGCTACCTGATGCTCAGCTCAATTTAAGCCGGAATTATTCACGACGACGGGCGTTGGCGCGGTTAAATTGAATCTCGCTTGGCGTACACCAAAACTGGATCGCCTCCGGGAATTCGGTTCACCTCGCTGATGAGTTCCAAAACAGGACTTTTTTCGGGCTGATACGGTGTTCACTGAGTGAACGGAAACGCCTCGTGAATAATCCGGGGTCATGAATAATCCGGGGTCATGCCATGTCAAAAGTAGCTGCGATGTTCCCAAGCAAACCAGCTTGAGCATGGAGAGGGTCACGATCGAATCGGCGCGGCAATCGGCGCGCAATCGGCGACACCTCCCGCAACAAGCACCTCGATTTCCCTTGCCTTTCCGGAAATATCCGTACGACCGGCAAGTCCGCTGGCCCGAATCCGCAGCATGCGACGGATTGCCTGCGAAGGGACTTTGTGTGGGCTACGAATACTCATCAAAACCAGATGAGCTGTAAACACACGATCGACTGCTCGGGGCCATTTCATGGCCCGATACGAAAAAGCAGTTGCCTGCACTTGAAAGGCAATCGTGTCGCGGTCGTTATCGCATCGACCGACCTAACACAGATGCACCCATGATCAATTCAACAAGTCACACAGCGACAGGCCTGACGCATGTCAGCGCCGCGATCGTCGGCACCAATGGACCACACTCACCAGAGAATCGCGGGACCGTTCTGGTCGTCGACGATGAGCGATTGAATCGCGCGATCCTTTGCAAGTTGTTGAAACAGCATGGCTTTGACACGGCGCAAGCTTCCAACGGCGTGGAAGCGATCGAGGCGATTCGTTCACAGGATTTCGTCCTCGTGTTGCTGGATATTTCGATGCCGGAAAAAGACGGATTTGAAGTTCTCCACGCGATCCGTGTCGAAGACCGGGAACTGGAACTTCCGATCATCATGGTGACGGCCAATGATGAAAGCAAAGAAATCGTGAGGGCTTTCGAATCCGGAGCAAACGACTACGTGACCAAACCGGTTGACATCGGAGTCACGTTGGCCCGCATTAACATGCATCTTCAATTTCAGCAGTCCCGTGCTGCGCTCAAGAAAAGCGAAGAGCGGTACGCGTTGGTCGCCGAAGGTACCAACGACGGCGTTTGGGATTGGGATTTGCAAACCGGGGACGTCTACTACTCGCAACGATGGCTTTCGATTTTCGACGTTGAACCTGATCACGATTCGACTATCGATGTCTGGTTTTCGAGAATTCACCCGGAAGATCGCCCGCGAGTTGAAAACGAGATAGAGAGTCACAGGACGCAGCAAACGCCGTGCTTCGAAGCTGAAATGCGGATGCGGCATCGTAGCGGGAACTTTCGCTGGACGCTTTGCCGCGGACTGGCGGTTTGGGGTCCCGACGGCAACGCGATCCGCATGGCAGGTTCGTTGACCGACATCACCGAAGGCAAAGTCGCCGACGCATTGACGGGCTTGCCAAACCGCGTGCTGTTTCGGGAGCGGCTTGATCGATGCTTTCTCCGAAAAGTGCGTTCGCCAGAGTTCGATTTTGCTCTGCTGTATCTGGATCTTGATAACTTCAAGCTGGTCAACGACAGTTTGGGCCACGAATCAGGAGACCGACTGTTGGTCGCCATCGCCCGCCGACTGGAAAGCTCGCTTCGTGAGTCCGAATCGTTTGTCTGTCGTTTGGGTGGCGATGAGTTTTCAATTCTGATCGAAGGTGTCAACTCGGTGGAGGAGCCCAAACAGGTTGCCGATCGAATTATCTCAAGTGTCAGTTCACCCATCTCGCTGGGAGGTGGCCGCGAAGTTTTTGCTTCGGTGAGTGTCGGAGTCAGTTTTTCAAAGGACGACTTCAAAGACGCTGACGCGATGATTCAGGCTGCCGATACCGCGATGTATCGGGCCAAAGAGCAGGGGAAATCCTGCTATCGCATTTTTGATCCGGCCATGAGGCTGGATGCCAAAAAGCGCTTGAATCTCGAAAACGAATTGCGTCACGCGGTCGAAAGACGTGGCCTGCATCTTCACTATCAACCGATCGTTGATTTGAACACATCGCAGATTTCCGGCTTCGAAGCGTTGGCTCGCTGGAATCATCGGGAGTTTGGTGTCATCTCGCCAGCAGAATTTGTTCCCGTCGCAGAAGAAACCGGCCTGATCGTGGAATTGGGCAAGCAGGTGATTCAGGACGCCTGTCGCCAGTTGGCGCAGTGGCGGCAGGAATCGCCGTTGTTTCAAACGATGGGATTGAGTGTCAACATTTCGAGCATTCAACTACGCGATCAGAAACTTGTTGATTCGATTCTACGCATCCTGGAGACTGCGGGATTGCCCCCCGAGGTACTCCGGGTCGAAGTTACCGAAAGTTGCATTATGGAAAACCCGGCTTGCGGCGCGGCCACGCTTTCGGGACTGCGCGCACACGGAGTCAAAGTCGCGATTGATGACTTTGGAACAGGGTATTCTTCGCTGGCTTACATTCATCAGCTTGCGCCCGATGTGGTGAAAATTGACCGGTCCTTTGTTGACAAAATCAACTGCTCAACAGACAAGGCAACCATCGTGGGAGCAATCCTCGCAATGGCCGAAGGGCTCAGTCTGGATGTGGTCGCCGAAGGCATCGAAACCCACTCGCAGCGAGATTTGCTTCGAGAAATGGGATGCGATTTCGGCCAGGGGTTTCTGTTTGCCCGACCCTTGACCCCGGATCAACTGTTCAAAACAGTCCTCAATGGCGTCGGGCTGGGAGGGAACACCCCTGGCTGACCCGACAAGCCCTGTCGGACTTTTCGCTCCCGATGGATTATTCACGAGGCATGGCGTCAGAATCAGTTCTGACAGTAATCCGCGACTCTGATGCGATAAAGCGATCGCTGTGGTTTTCATCTAAGGATGATTTTCATTTCGTGTTGAAATTCAGCTTTTCCCTTGCTGCTGTTGGCCAGACGTAGAATCAACGCCCGTCGTCGTGAATAATCCGGGCTTACACAACGCTTTGCAGCGCTGCCATCCGGTGGTCGGCTTCCTTGTTGAGATTTCGCAGCAATTCCCGTTGCTCTTCCATTGCCGCCATCACGTCACTGTACTTGCGAAAGGCCAACGAGTCCTTGTCGACGGTGCCGCCGGCTTCCGGGTTGAATCCCGAAACGGTCAGGTCGTGAGTCAACAGTTGCTGCTGCATCGCTGTTACCGCGTTGGCCAGGGAACGGATCGAAGACGCGATCTCCATGTTGGAAACTTGGGCGTGACGTGAATGTTCGGCCGCCTGTTGGCTTTGTTTGTTCAACAGCCAGTGAAGGATGTACAGAAAAGCCGCAGCAACGATGCCGTTTTCGACCAGCTTGGTCACGATTTCAATTTGTCCAAAAAGCATCATCTACTCCAGAAGTTAATTCTCAATTCCACTCGCCTAAAAAATCCAGTACTCGGGATCGCGAATCAGTTCGTTACCGATCGGGATTCCGAACCCAAACCGATTATCTTTTCCTTCCTCGCCACCGTCAGCGACATGGTTTTTGAGGAACTCGCGCATGCCACGGGTGCTGCGGATGCTTTGGTCCAACGGTCGACTGGAAAGTACACACGCCAACAACCCCGCTGCCGCCGGCGTCGCCATCGAAGTCCCCGACATCACCTGATAACGATTGCCAGGGACGGTGGAGAGAATTTCTTCTCCCGGCATGGCAATGTCGACTTCCGGTCCGCCGCTAGAGAATCGTGCGATTTGGCCATCGCTGCGATACGCCGCCACGCCGATCGTGTTCAAAGAAGCTCCCGGGTGATCCACCGTCGAGCGCCCCGATCGGAAGCCACTGTTGCCTGCAGCGGCCAGCACAACCATGCCGTTTTCGTTGGCTTCCACGATTGCGTTTTCCTGATCCCGGTCAAAACCCCCGCCCAGTGACATGCTGATGATGCAGCCGACGTAGTCGTTCTTTCGCTGCGACCAAACACTCGTCGCCCTGCGAATGCCCGCAGCAATCCAACGGGAAAGCCCACTGCCGCGATCGCTGAGAACTTTGATGTGCGCCAGGTCCGCCATCGGCGCCCAACCCACCACACCATTGTCATCGTTTTTGGCCGCCACAATGCCGGCACAGTGGGTCTGGTGCCCGTTGCGATCCAGCTCACTCGCGTCGCTGGTAAAGTTCGCCACGTAGACTGGCGATGGCAAGTCCGAGTGTTGTGGGATTCCGGTGTCCAGAACAAAAACCAAAATACCTTCGCCGGAACTGCGTTGCCAAAGTTCAGGCATGCGGTGTTGCTTCAGTCCCCAATCCGTCTGCTGGGAAAGCGCTGAAGTGTCCATCGCGGGGCTGTCAAACCGCACCGGCGGTAATCGGTATTCAGTCATCGGCTGGGTCTCCTGTTGGCTGGGATCGGTAATGCAGAACGTTTTGCCTGTTGGCTTTTCCTGAACGCCTCACGAATCGCTGCCGCAGCAGCACGAAGATGAAAAGCATGACTCTGCACGTCACCAAGCTGTAGTTGTTTGAATGATGTTTGCAAGGCGAGAGCAACGGGCTCCCACGCTGTGGTTTCTATTTGCAACGTTCGCCGGTTTTGTGACGAAAGTTCCCGCCAGATTTCAGCCTTTGAGCCAAACCCGTCGCCTTCACTTTGTTCAGCGACCAATTCAATATTTTCCGCCACCGACAACGAAAGTTCCTTGGCCGCATCGGTGCGAATTTTCGGCCACGCGACGAGAACCGTTGCGTGAATGGGCGACTGCTCAACGGGCTGCCGTCCCGGTGTTTCGGGTCGCTGCGGCACGTCGGGCGTCGGCCTTGATGGGTCGGCTTGCTTTTTGCCAACACTGATCGAGCGGCGGATTTGCCGCGTGACAATACGGCCTTCTTTGAACTGTTGGGCAAGCAGGATCACAGTGATCGAAGTGCTGCTTTGACGGCCCGATGAAAACAGTAAACGCCTGCCGCCATCGACCGCTTCGTAATCCAGGTCGATCGGCTCGAGTACAATCCAGAACGGTGTTTCGTTTTCAACCGTGTTGGCGGAAAGACGCACCAGTTGCCCAGGTTCGACTTCGTGCGGGCCTTCGATCTGAAGCGATTCCAGTTGGGCAAATGCCGTGGACGCCAACAGCGACAGGACGACCAGAGCTTGAGAAAAAGTTGTCATCGTCTCTTACCCTTCCTCGATTTCGCAGATCACTGCCGCCGCTGTCGTGCTACCGAAAAGCCCGATAATCAGCTCGATCATGCCAATCAGTGCGGGGCCGTTTTCGACAAACCAGCTGAGAAGTTTCAACAGGTTATCCACCACCGGCGATCCGTCCTGGTCGAGTGATACAGCAAAGTCACCACTGGACAGGGCGTGAGTGGAAGCGGACGTCATGGCTTGCTCGTAGAGCGTTTCAAAAATTGCACGGTCTGCCAAAGCCACACGAATCATTTCGCGCTGGTTTTCTGTTGCCCGAGCCATCTGCTTTCTGAGGGCTCGGCGACAAAGGCTTCTTTGAATTAAGGGTCGGTCTCTCATCGTTTCCTCGACAGTATGAGTTTTTGCTTGCATGGACTGTTGCAGCACCGGCGAGATTTTGTGTCAAAGAATCCGGCCTGAAGACGCGTTGCATTGGATGCGCCCGATGTGGATTGGCAGTGCCATTTTTTCGCGTTTTGTATTGTCGATTTCGAACCTTTTTTCTTTGTCCGGGTGTGACCTAATGCGTCACTGGGGTGGACAAGAATATACGTCCAGTTTGAGCCGTGAATTTACGTCATTTCGTGGCCGCGAATTCATAAAAAAATGACCTGCATGTCACGGATCGATTGGGGTCCGGTATTCAAACCTGGTCGGGACGTGAGTCCGGACCGCCAGATGATCCCTCAGACCCAGAGAACCCGTGACGATGATTTCGATTCCAAAATCGCAAGAAAGAAAACCAACGCGTCCCAGTCTCGATATCGCAGAGCTGGAACTTCAACATTTCACCGCGCTGCAAACCATGCAGAACTGGCAGGACATCTGGGAGTTGTTCTACGTCAGCGAGTGGTTCCGCTACAAGCTTGGCTTTTGCGTCCGCAGAGCCGCCCGCGAGTGTGGGCTGCAGGCTGACTGTCACGACGACATTCGCCAGGAAGCTCTGGTGGAGTTTGCCAGAGCGGTGCAGCGGAATCTTTCCCTGGGATACGATCCGGGCAAAGGAAGCTTTCAGGGTTTCCTGTCAACGGTGATCTATCGATGTTGCCTCAAGGGGCTGCGGCAATTCAAACGACGCTGCCGATCGTTGCCTGATGACGATTTCATGCATCCTTACTACGAGGAACATGCCCAGCTGGAAAAGGTAATGGACTTTCGGCACGTCGCCCGGCAGATTCCGGAACCTTATCGCGGCATCGTGCGGCAGTTGGTTGCCGGTCAGTCGGTGGAGCATATTGCCCGGACGCGCAAGCGTAGCAAACGCACGATCTATCGTTGGATTGATCGTTCCATCGAGATGCTCAAAGCCCGCTACTTCGAAGACGAGTAATAAAAGGTTGCACAGGCTTTCGGCGTGCGATGATCGAAATCGTACTGGCGGCTTTCAACGGTCGCACATTGCTCGCGTCAACAGGCACGTAAATGCAACCGCTGGAAGCCGTCACTACGGAGCACTGCGAAACAGGCTCAACGTGGAATTCACAAATCACTTCAATACCCGATAATGGAACTTTCTCATGGTTAAACTTGCCAAACCAAACGCTTCTTCAGCGATCATGGCTCATCTTCTTTGGGCTGCGATCGCAAAGATCGGACACAAGGAACTTGATTCCAGCGTGCTTCCCGAATCCACCAGCCACTGCGTTGACTTGCGGATCGACGGCACGATTGATGGTTGCCCGATTTCCCGGTCCATCCAGAGCGTCGTGGCGATCGGTGAAAGCCAAACCAAATCGTCCAGCGTCAATCCTCAGGTTGCCGAACTGGTGGCGTGGATTTTGAGCAAACTCAACACCGCGACGCGAAGCCGGATCCTTGCCGACCTTCCCGAGGAGTTTGTGGAACTCGGTGGCATGCCTGACTCTTCACCGGTGCTTGTCGAAGAGGTCGGCATCATACTGAAGAAGCTCCGCCGCACCAAAACGGTCACCGCTCGCGGGGCGATCCGCTGCCAGTACGCGATTGAACAGCACCCCGCTGCGAAACCAATCCGCCGCTAGGCGAGTGAGCGAATCGTGATCCGCTGGACGTAAGGCCTCGGGTTTTTCGTAGGCCGGATCAAGCATCGGCGATTTATCGCCGCAGCGCCGCTCCGGCAACCACAACCAATTGAGCCGCTGGCGGTAAGCTTACCGCCAGCGGCTCACTGGTTAACGATTGCGCGCACGCACCCGAGGCCTTGCGGCCAACGGCTCACTGGTGATCGCGGCGCACATCCCGCGATACTCCACGGCCACTCTTTCTCCCGCCCTGAAAATTATCCAGATTTGTTTGTCTCAATGATCCGCGTTTGAAGCAATGGAACAGTGCCGCAACGTCGCGGCGAATAACGCTTGTTGATCGAAACAGGCGTTTGTTTCAATTGCTCCAAACGAGGATCTGAAATGTCGAAAGACGAAACATTCGAAATCAAAAACAAATTTAAACTTAACGCGCCGGTCTGTGTCGACTATGACAAAAACGAATCGGGCACCGCGCCGGCGATTTACACCTGCTTGCCAGACGACGAATCAGGCAACTGCGGTCAGGACAATGACTGCAGCTGCTCAGGCGAAAAAATAGGCAATCCGGGAAACGGAGCCACAACCGGTGGCGGCGTCTCGTCACTGCCGGCCTACCCGCGAACCGGCGAGCAATACAAGCCGGTCGATCTTGCCAACGGCGGCGTTGACGTGACGAGCACGTCGATCGGTAGCAGCGCCAACATGGGCTTCCAGGCAACGATGAGCTACTCCAATCAGATGCGAATCGGTGGAGTCTTGACGACGATTGACCATGGAACAGGACTGAACTGGTTTCTGAATCTTGACGGCCGAATTTTTGACAACGGTAACGACCGAATCGTCGTGATGCTGCTGCCGGGCCGATCCGGAGAAAAATACTACTTCCAAAAACTCCCCGGCGGCGGATACAGGGCAGAACGTTCCAATGCGGAATTGGCGGAACTGACCGACACCTGGGAAATGACCGTCGATGGACAGAAAGTCATCTTCGGCAAAGCGTCAGGCGCGATCCTGCAAACGATCTCTACCGGTGGCGTGGTGACCGACTTCAACTACTCAGGTGGTCGACTCGCTTCGGTTGTGACCGCCAAAAGCGATGGATCCAATTACGAGAAACATGAACTGCTGCTGGAATACGCCACACCGGGCGGTGGCGGTTCAGGCGGTGGTCCGGGTGGCGGCCCTGGTGGACCGGGCGGCCCCGGTGGTGGGTTTGGCGGACCCGGTGGTGGGTTTGGCGGACCCGGTGGATTCTCAGTCGCCAACACCACGCCGCTGGGTGTGCTGAAAACCATTACGCAGCGGACGTATGTGGGCACCCAGTCAAACCCTGCCGATGCCGACTACGACCTGCAGCGCCGTTTGGAATTTGTGATTCCTGAATCGACATCCTCCGGCCGCTACGTCGCCCGCAATCTGCACAAAATCCATCAGCAGATTCCAGACGCAAGCGGCGGCTGGACCACCGAATCCACGCAAATGTTCATCTACTACACCAGCGGTGGCGATCTGGGATTCCTCAAGTACGTCATCGACAACGCCGGCTATCAATCGCTGGCCAGCCCGGACACCGCGACCGATGCCCAATACAAAGCCGCATCGACCAGCTACTACCAGTATGACAATGACTTTCGGGTTTCACGCATCGAAACCTGTGGCGGAACGCAGTGGAGCACGATCACTTACGTTGAAAACTCCGGCACGCCCAAGGATCCTGCCAACAACTGGAAACGCAAATCCGTTTACACCTCCAACGATGGTAGCGTGAAAACGGTGTACTCGAATCATTTCGGTGCCGACATGCTGCTGGATGAAACGATGGGCTCCGATCGCTGGGTTCAGTATTTCAAATTCGACTCCAACGGGCGAGAGACCGAAAGGTACTCGCCGTCGTGCATCGATTTCACGTCCGCTCCCTATGACGAATCTCAAAACGATCTCAACGTCCAGCTCAAATCCGACAGCGGACGCATTGACCTGACGGCATGGTATTCGGGCAGCGGAAACGGCGCTGCCGAAGGACGCCTTGAAAGTCGCCACATCAAAAACGGCACCGCGGGAGTTCCGATCATGACCTTCAAGCGAGAGTACACTTCTCGCAGCGTCGCGGGAGTCACCATCTATCCGGTCGCCAAAGAGACCTACTACCCGGAAGAAACGGGTTCGGGTACTGAAACGACGTACAGCTACACGTGGCATAGTGGCACATTGATGCCGCAACGGGTCACCACGAACCTGCCTGACGTTCCGGCGTCGCAGAACGGGCTTGCGTTCCCACAAAACGACACCGTCGAGAGAGAATTCAATCTGCTGGGTCAAACCATCAGCAGCACCGACGCGCGGGGAACGGTTACTCAATTCGAATACGATGCCGCAACAGGTGCCATGATTCAACAGCGACTCGACAGCGCAGCGGGTGGTTTGGATCTGACGACCGACTACACCGTCAGTCTTCGGGGCCGACAGATTCGTTCGCTGGGACCGGTTCATGACGTCGACGGCGTCAGCGTTCGCACGGCCAGTTGGAACGTCAAAGTCAGCAAAGACGAATCGCTTTCTGCTGCGGGCTTCCAAACCGTTTCCACAGGTAACTTCAAACTGGTGAATCCTGTCACGATTCGTAAACAGTCTTCCGACGGCACAGTGGTTGACCAAATCACCGCCAAACGGGGCAGCAGCGTAGAATCTTCTGGTGAACTTTCGTCTGACGATTCGTTCCCGCAATCCTCCTGGACCGCGTGGACGCAGACGATCTCCAACGTTTGCGGTCAGATGGCCGAAACACGTGTTTATCACAACATTCCGTCTTTCGGTTCGGGCAGCAACGGAACAAACTATTCACGAACGCTCTACGGCTATGATTCAATGGGACGTCGTAACCGGGTCGAAACCGCCGACGGCACCATCGAGCGAACGGTTTTCAACGTCTTTGGGCAACCGGTCAGCAGTTGGATCGGGACCGACGATTCCGGGGCCACCGATTCGGATCCCACCGGCAACGGTGCTCTCGGCAACGACATGGTGCTGCTTTCGAGCAACGAGTACGACAACAATCAGTCCGGAGGCGATAGCCTGCTGACGCGGTCAACGGTTCCGCAAACCAGCGACCCCGCTGACAATCGCGTGACTTCGTTTCAATACGATTGGCGAAACCGTCAGATTGCTTCGATCGCCCAAGGCCCTGCCTACAATCATGTCTCACGTCAAACGTTTGACAACGTCGATCGATCCATCAAAACCGAATCCCTCTCCGATGACGGAACCGGTGAAGTCCTGATCGCTCGCAGCGAATCGTTCTACGATGCTCGTGGGCGAGTCTACCAATCGAAACGTCACGGCGTCGATCAAGCCACCGGTGCCCTGACCGGTGAAACGATTACCGTCGACATGCAATACGATGCTGGCGACAGCATGACCAAGCAGACGCCTGCCGGTGGCAGCGACGACATGACTTACGTCCATGATGCCCTTGGCCGCAGAACATCGCAGACCAACGCTCTTAACCAGACGTCGTCGATGGTGTATAATGATGCCGGCCAAGCCATCTCCAGCACCGATGCGCTCGGCAATACTTCATTGTCAAAGTACGACGAAATTGGACGCATGGTGAAATCCGTCAATCCACTCGGTCAAACGGTCAGCGAATCGGAGTATGATGCTGCCGGTCGCATGGCCGCTACCGTGGACGGAGTCGGTAACCGGACGGAGTTCACCTACGACGATGCAGGGCGGCGAACCGGTGTTACCGACCCGGCGGGCAAGACCTCCACGATGACTTATGATTCGATGGGACGGGTAACGCAGTCGAAAGATCCGCTCAACAACACCGTTACGTTTCAATACGACTATCGAGGCCGCCAAACGGTTGTCACCGACCCGGTTCTTGAGCAAACGGAATCGGTTTACGATCGTGTCGGAAACGTTGTCGAACAAATCGATGCCCGGGGCGAATCGACTCGGATGGCTTACGACACCCTGGGGCGACAAACATCGCTCACCGATCGTCTGGGAAAGGTGACTTCGTTTGGCTACGATCGCGCCGGCCGTCGGTCGCGGATGACCGACGCTCAGGGCAGCGAAACGGTTTACGGATTCGATTCCTTTGGTCGGTCGTCAACGACCCGGTATCCGGATCACGTTTCCGGGGCTGCGCACGGCGATTTGAATTACGGGATTGTGCTCAACGAGTACGATGCGAAAGATCGGCTTGAGAAACGCACCGATCAGAAAGGCAACAGCGTCACGCATCACTACGATGCGGCGGGGCGGATGACATCGCGGGCGTATCGAAAGCTCGGTTCATCGACCGTAGTGGACACCGATACCTTCAGCTATGACGGCAACGGTCGGATGCTAACGGCAGCTTCGGGGCGTTACGGGAACACGGTTGCCTTCAGCTACGACAGCGCGGGTCGCAAATCGAGCGAGTCGCAAACCGTGGATTCGCGGACTTACACGACCTCGTATGGCTACGACGCCGCGTCCCGCGTGACGTCGATGACTTATCCCGATGGATCAGTCGTCGCTCGCAGCTACAACGCGCGAGGACTGCTGGACGAAGTCGAACTTGACGGGAAATTCGTTCAGAGGCGCACCTACGATGATGCAGGACGTGTCGCAGCTGGGACTTACGGCAACGCCGTGGTTACTTCGTATGCGCATCGCGGCGACGGCCTGATTTCGAGCATCGCGACAACCAATTCTGGAAAGCAGAAAGTTGGGACTTACGCCTACGCTTGGGACGCGAACAGGAACAAAACATCGGAAACGATCTCCGGTGCAGGGTTCATGTCGAACTTCGGTTTCAGCGTGGGTGTCGGTGGCTACGATGATGAAAACCGTTTGCTGAACTGGGATCGCAATGATGGGAAGCTTGCTCAGGCCTGGAGTCGCTCGGCGGTGGGTAACTGGACGCAAAAGACGGAAAACTCGTCCAGTACCAGCTACACGCACAGCGATGCGCACGAGCTGACATCGATTGGCGGCAGCAGTATCACTTACGATGCCAACGGCAATGCGCTGCTCAGCAGTTCTGGCGATAGCTTGGGCTGGGATCTGGACAACCGTCTCAATGCCGCCGGAAGCGACGTCAGTTTCGCTTACGATGCTCTGGGGCGTCGTGTGTCGATGAGCGAAGGTTCGTCCACAACGACCCTTGTGTGTCCTGATTCGCAGTTGATTGCGATGTACGATTCTGGCGCATCGGCTTCATCAGCGCAGCGGATTTTTGTTTACGGGAGTTACATTGACGAGCCGTTGATGATGAAAGCGGGGTCGGTGAAGTCGTATTACTCCCGTAACCAGCAGTTCAGCATCACGGCGTTGACGAATGCATCGGGAAATGTGGTTGAGCGTTACGCTTACGATGCTCACGGCGACACGATCATCATGTCAGCAACCGGGGCGCTGCGGAGCGGTTCTTCGCTGGGCAATCCGTTTGCTTTCACGGGGCGTTTTCTGCATAATGAGCTCGGGTTGATGCACTTCAGAGCAAGATATTACGATGCAAATACAGGAGAGTTCCTCAGCCGCGATCCGCTTGAGTACGTTGACGGGATGAGCCTGTACCGTGGGTACTTCGTGATGAGGGCGGTTGATCCTCTTGGCAGTTCCTGTGTGAAGCCAAGTGTCGACGGTTTAACCTATGTACAGGGGCGCGGCAACTTTATTACTGGAGCAGAAAATCATCCTTACATTACTTATGCCACCATTCCTGAGTTCGCGGGAATTGACACTTCTTTATTATCGTTTGGTCCAGTGTTTTTCCAAGCTGTGTGGGTGCACGACTCTGAAGCGTTCAAGACTGACGAAGACCCATGTTGCTGCTGTGACAAAATCGCTTGGGTTCAGATGATTAAAGGGAAAGAGAAGTGGTGGGGTATAGGGCCGACCCCGCGTGATCCTGAGTACGGCTGGGCAATTGACGGAGGTATTCCCTATCCGCAAACCGCCGGGGGCGAGGAAGCAATCAGCGGCGTGTGTTTGGAAGACCAGCTCATGAGAATGGATGATCTGCCAACACGGTTTTACACAATTATCGCTTACCCCAGATATTGGAAGTGGGACGCAGAAGTCTGCGCGATTTGCCTGTCGGGAAAGGAAGGGCCTGTCGGCAACAGGTACGTAACCTACGGTTGCACGAAGTGGGGATTTGAGTTCGAAGCATTCGCCGGACTTTTTGGTGCCAGCAAGATCGAATTCAGCGGCTACACTGATATAGGAGTTGCCCCATCAGCCAACTGGGCCGAGGCCCTGAATAGTCCCCCTATTGAGTGACCTATGAAATTGTCAACGAAGGGATGGTTTCTATGTTCAACAACAGCCGCCTTAGCCATTTGGGCCTGTGTGCAGATTGACCGTATCAAAAATGATCGTCTTGTTCAGACGTTCGAGTTGCCAAATAGCACAACTGTAATTCTGCATCTTGTGCAGAGGCAATTTGCCGGTGAGTATTGGGTCCAATACAAAGTCGAGCGAAATGAGAAGCTTGTTGATGAAGGTTGTTTGGGAAAAGGTCCGCTTTTGACCTATCGAATTTCGGAAGAGAAGTTGAACGGAGCATCTATTCTTTGCAGCGAGCTTACTCCAAGAATGGACCTGTATTGCGATACTGAAAACGACAAATACTATTTCGTGGGATTGAATGGGGGCACCCAAACTTCACGCCCCACTCGGTAAGACAAGAATAAGGTGTCAAGTACCGTTGATTGATTCGACACAGTAAAACGCGAATTGAAAAGTTCCCAAACGTCCGTGAATGAATTGCAGTTCATTGCCCGCATGTCGGTGTTGCCAAAATCTGGCGGTATCCATGCGGGCATTTTTTAATGAGCCAGTGTTCCAACGGTACGCGTGAATGAACAAGAATAAGGTGTCAAACAAGAATAGACAAGAATAAGGTGTCAAGGACAAGAATAAGGTGTCAAGTACCGTTGATTGATTCGACACGGTAAAACGCGAATTGAAAAGTTCCCAAACGTCGGTGAATGAATTGCAGTTCATTGCCCGCATGTCGGTGTTGCCAAAATCTGGCAGTATCCATGCGGGCATTTTTTATTGAGCGAGTGTTCCAG